>JAQXCL010000066.1 GCA_029251885.1 Opitutales bacterium
CTTGGTGGTATCTGGGCGGATCAATCCTGGGGTAGGTTCTGGGGGTGGGATGCCAAGGAAAATGGCGCTTTGTTAATTGTAATTTGGAATGCCATCATTCTGCATGCAAGATGGGCGGGCATTGCCAAGGTGCGTGGACTTTCCACTCTTGCGATTTTTGGAAACGTGGTAACTGCGTGGTCTTATTTTGGTACCAATATGTTGGGTGTGGGTCTGCACTCGTATGGATTTATGGATAAAGCATTTGTACCGCTGATGGCTTTTATCGGGTCTCAGCTTGCTATTATTGGCCTGGCCTACCTACCTGCCTTGTTCTCATTATTTATCAAAAAGTCGCCAAGAGTTGCTTAAGTTAAATTGATCGGGGGATCGCACCACCAAGGTAAGTATTAACGATCTAAACCAAGGTGCTTCGCCTTTCTTCGAGCCTGCTGCCACTGCTTTCCCCAAATCAAATACAAGTCGTCGCATTTTTCCAGGTATTCATCCTTTTGACCGTCTGTTAGGTTTCCTGCTTCATGGGCAGTGCTAATCAATCCTCGTAGGGATAAGTCTTTCCGGGGGTGTATAACCTGGGGTGGTTGTTGCTCACGAATCATTAAGTACTTCTTTTTGTCAAAATTTTCGAGTAATTCCCGCTTCGCAAGTTTGAGATACTGTTCGATCCTTGAACCAAAGTTCTGATCGTATGTACGAAATTCTTCGTAGCGGTCACCCCCGGTAAACAAACCATCCGACTGGATGAATTTACAACCACCAATCAAGAGGGTAATTAAAAAAAGCAGGTAACTAATAATCGATTTCCGCACGCTAAATCACTTGGGAGACACAAAAAAGAGCAATATTAACCGCTCCAATATTTAAGCTTTTCTGGACGATCGGGGGGTACGATCAATTGCTGATCGAACGGTTTTAAATACCTCATCAATAGAACGGCCAAAACAACAGGGAAACGGAATAGGTTGGTCGGTAAGACCGCGATCTTTGCGGACCTGATCTTTAAATTCGACGGCCAAAAGTTTTTTCCCGGTAAATTCAACAATTTTAAAATCCTTAATTTCATGATGGGCAAAGAACTGATTACGAAACCAGCCCCGTAATGAATACCCTTTCCGATCGATCCGTAATCGGGACCATTCAAATATCTGATCAAGCAGACTAAGTACACTGACCAGTGTCATAAAGATTGTACCCGCCCAACTAAATAAGGGACCAAAATATCCAACAAAGGAAAAAAAGATCGCCAGGATAAAGAGGAAGAGGGTGAAACATGCCTGTCTCCACCATACAGGTTTAATAACAATGACCTCGTCCGAAGAAAACTTTTTCAAATAATTATCTCCTAAAAACGAGATGTATGAACGATGATCAAAGGGGGCGAAGGGTAGGAAAAAGGATAGTATCCCGAATATTGGCAGCCTTAGTCAGAAAAATGACCAGTCGATCAATCCCCATACCCATACCACCAGCGGGTGGCATACCGTGTTCCAAAGCGAGTAAGAAATCGTCATCCAATTCATGAGTCTCTTCCCCGACCTGTTTAAGAAAAGCCTCCCTCTGTAATCCGGGATCATTTTGTTCAGAGTAGGCAGGCGCGATTTCCTGCCCGTTTATACAGAGTTCGAACACATCAATAGTGGAGGGGTCGGACTGGGTAATCTTAGCTAGTGGGCAAAGTTCTTTGGGAATGTGGGTAACAAAAGTGGGTTGAATTAAGGTATGTTCAATTATTTTTTCGAACACATCGTTGGTTACCTCAAAATCTTCAAGCTCAGGATCAACCTCGATTCCAAGCTTCTTGGTTTTTTGGAGTTTTTCTGATTTGGGAAGTTCAAACCAATCATCCTGGCCGACTGCATCAATAATTAAATCTTTATACTTTGCTTCGCGCCACTCCCCCGAAAGATCAATCACCTCGCCATCTGGGCGTTCCATCTGCAATGCACCCAATGCACGCTGGGAAACCTGTTGAATAAGGGAGCGTGTAAGCTCCATCATACCACGATAATCCGAGTAAGCTTGATAGGCCTCGAGCATGGTGAACTCGGGATTGTGCCGACGGGAAAGCCCTTCGTTACGAAAAACCCGGCCAACCTCAAAGACACGATCAAATCCGCCCACTAGCATGCGCTTTAAATGAAGCTCCAGTGCAATACGCATGTTAAAATCGCAATCAAGAGCATTGAAATGAGTGCGAAACGGACGAGCCGCAGCACCTCCAGAGACCGACTGTAACATTGGAGTTTCGACCTCAATAAAATCCCGAGACCACATAAATTCACGAATTTCGCGAATTATTCGACTACGGGTTTGAAAGCGTTGGCGGGACTCATCGTTAACCACGAGATCGAGATAACGTTGGCGGTATATCTGATCATTATCACTTAGCCCATGCCATTTTTCAGGCAACGGTCGAAGGGCTTTGGTAACCAAACGATATTCCTTAGCACGAATCGTGACCTCTCCTGTTTTGGTACGGAAGAGTGGACCCCTTACTCCAATAAAATCTCCGAGATCCAATTTTTTGAAAGTGGCGTAGTCATCATCCCCAATTTCATCCCGGCGTACATATGCCTGTATTTTACCCTCGCGATCGAGCAATTTCAAAAAGGCAGCCTTACCCATAAGTCGAAAGGCGACAATTCTTCCAGCCACCGAGACCTCAGGGCCTAACTCCTCTTCTTCGCCAAGCATTCCTACTGCCTGTTTGGAAGCATGAGTTTGTTCCCAGTTTGCTTGAAAAGGATCTTTTCCGGATTCGCGCAAAACATCCAATTTTGCTTGGCGTACCGCCACTTGATCGCTTCCGTCCAATACCTCTTGGCCGGTAGGGTTTTTCTTTACCTGGTCGCTCATTACAAAGTGCTAGATCATGACGGTCAGACCCTCAAGTGACAATGGAAATTCCCTAAAGGTGGAAATTGGTGAGTACTCAGGTGGGAACTTTTGCTAGAACCGGACGAAATCCAAGATTACGAAAACGATGATTCAGGGAATTCGTCGATCGTGAGGCAGACTCACATTCGGAGGCAGGTTTCATATACGCCCCGCCCCGGCTTATTCGAAATTCATCCTGTTCAGAATCGTTAAGTAAGGTATTAACGAAAGAATTCCCCACCCATTCCCGGACATTGCCATAAACATCGAAAAGCCCCCATGGATTTGGCTTTTTTAAACCGACTGGATGCAACCTCTTTTGACTGTTCCCACGGAACCATCCGTGATCCTGAAGTTTATCTGCCTGAGCCCCAAAGTAATAATCTGAAAGTGTGCCAGCACGGCATGCATATTCCCACTCCACCTCCGTGGGCAGCCTAAACTCATAGTTTTCTGGAAGTTTGCCTTCTCCCTTACTCAAAATGGTTAATGCTTTGCAAAAGGAAACAGCATCTAGCCAGGAAACATTATTTACCGGCAGGTTGTTGGAGTCACCACTAATTGAAGGATCATAATAACTTGGATTACTTCCCATTACATTGTTATAAAGTCCTTGGGTAACTAAAAATCTCGCCATCCAGAATCCATTTTTAACCCGAACGGTTTTACTTTCATCGGAATAGGGAACCTTGAGCGATATCTCTCCTCCTGGAATCCAGGAGAAATCTCCAGCACTTGCATCCTTGTACAAATCGCCAGCACTATGGGAAGACTCTTGCTCAACATCAACCTCTACCTTTACCGCAAATGGATGCCT
>JAQXCL010000073.1 GCA_029251885.1 Opitutales bacterium
AGAATGGGCAATGCCTGACCATTCCTCAACCGATTGCAAGTTACCTTGCTTAATCTTGCAAATTCCCCGGCTAACTGAGCCGTTTAATGAAAGAGTTTCCTTCAAAAGATAGCCCACCATGGATCCTATCATCTTTCCATCTGAGGAACCGCAATCTACAAAAGAAGAAATCGAATCGATTAAGGCAGAAAACGTGGCGGCACCATAAAAATCATCTGCATTGATTACGGCAAACGGGCTACCTCCCAACGCATTACGGGCACACCAAACTGCATGTCCTGTCCCCCATGGCTTTTCACGGTGGATCAAAATATCTGTACCTGCAGGAAGGTCATCAACTTTTTGGTAGGCATATTCAACCTCCATCTTATTTGCGTACTTCCTTCCAATCTGTTGATCAAAAACCTCCTGCATTTCTTGACGAATCAAAAAAACAACCCGTGAAAATCCGGCCTTTCTAGCATCGTACAAGGAATAATCCATTAAGGTTTCTCCATTAGGACCTATGGGATCAACCTGCTTGAGACCACCATACCGACTGCCCATTCCGGCAGCCAGTACGAGTAAAGATGGAGGGGGTTGATTAGAAATCATTTCTTAAAGCAAAAGATAAATAGTCTAGAATCTGAGTGGTACTCACAGCCTCTTGTCCATGCTGCCTGGCCAGTGCTTCCGCCGCACGACCATGCCAAAGTGTGCCAAGTGCAGTACAATCCACAAGTGAGCGTCCACCCCGTGCCATCAACGACCCAATGATACCACTAAGTAAATCTCCACTTCCTCCACGGGCCAACAGAGAAGTACCGGAAAATAAATGAAGAACGGATTCCTCGAAAAGGACTTGTGAATGCGGACCTTTTCTCAGGATAACCCCAGGAAAGTCGGCAAGATATTCTTCTACCTCCTTTTTTCCCGATATTCGCTTAAGTTCTCCCTCATGGGGCGTGAGGACGAATCGATCCTTATTTTCACAGGAATCAATAATTTCCGGACGGAGGGCATCGGCATCCAAAAGAATTGAGCCCGAAAAAAGTTTACATACTTCACGAATCAAAGAATGAGATTCTGGATCAGACCCGATTCCCGGTCCCACGATCATCGCATCGACATGATCAATAGATTGTCGAATTTTCCCCAAACCTTCGAGAGCAAGCCCACCATTTGGGGTCTCTGGCATGGGAATCCACATGGCCTCCGGACAAGCCGAAACAAAGGAGGTATGCAAAGACTCCGGCACGCAACAGGTCAGCAACCCCACCCCAGAGCGCAAAGCCGCACGGGCACACATGAGTGCAGCACCTCCAAGTTCCTTGGATCCTACTATAGCAAGAAGATGTCCAAAGTCTCTCTTATCACACTGCACGGGTCGTAATTTTCGCAGAAGAGGAAGTGCCGATGAACACAAAACCTTGGGATGCTTGGTATACTTTTCTTTTTTAGAACCCTTGAAAAACCCAAGGTCTAAATACCTGAGCCTTCCAGTCCGAGATTGATTAGATATTTCTAAAATCGGAGTTTTAACAATTCCTGTACAGTAAGTAAAATCTGCCCGAAAGGGCTCAGTTTCTCCGGGTAACGACTCCAAAATCCCGCTGGGCATATCAACCGATACTCTTACGATAATTTGATTGGTTTGATTGAACAAACGAATCCATCCATCCAATGGACTTTCCAACCCTGCACGTCCCTGCATGCCAAGCACGCCATCGATGGCTAAATCAAAGCCCCGGTCTTTGGTGAGCTCGTTAAAGGTTTGATCCATCTTTTCCTGGTTCATTTCTCGGGCAGATGGAATGATCTCCAGTCTCTTCGATGCAAACTCAATCAACTCTTCAAAGGCACGCTGGGTCATTGGTCTACAATCATCCTTCGGTGCCCATTGCCAAACCACTGCCCGGGCAGTGGGTATGGTCCGCAAAAAACGTTTGGCCGCCAGCAATGCATCGGCACCATTATGGCCCTTCCCCACCAAAACCAATAATCTCGGACGGTGCCGAATGGTGCGCAGTTCGCGCATATCTCGGAGTGCGGAATCCGCTACTGCTTCGCCCGCCCGATTAATGATTTCCCATTGAAAATCTTCATTTCCCCCGAAATAATCCTCCTCAAAAGCAATGGCCTCAGAAGGAGTTAAAATGGGGTCTTGGGGCAAAGTATTCATCACTTGATTAGAACAACCACTGCAGAAGCAATTTCCTTTAGATGGGAAATACTTATCAAGGCAGAAGAGGCATGCATACTCGCTAAGGCTAACTTTCCATGTTCAGTAAAAAGAGCAATCGGCTGACCACTCTGGGCCTTTTCCACCTGCATATCCAGCCATCCAAACTCCTTACCAATCCCCGTACCCAAAGCTTTTGAAACCGCTTCTTTCGCAGCAAATCGGGCGGCCAGGCAAGGGGCGGGGTCTGCCCGTTGCAGACAAATCTCTTGTTCCTGTTCACTGAATACTTTGGAAAGAAAAGACTCGCCGTGACGCTCCATGGATTCTCGAATACGGGATACTTCAATCTGGTCGATTCCTACACCCACCACATTTGATCCTTGAGGAATGTCGGGTAGATTCATCAAGAATTGAGCAATCGCCTCATAGTGGAGACTGCCTCAGAAAGTCCATACTCAATGGACCGGCAAATAATACTGTGTCCGATATTAAACTCGGTTACTTTGTTTAATTTCTTAGCTCCAGTAACATTTTCATAATTAATTCCGTGCCCAGCATTAACCTGCAAGCCAAGAGAAAGCCCCACATCCATGCCTACCTTAAGAGTGGAAAATTCTTTGTCACGTAATTTTGGATTCGGCCAAGCCCGGGCAAAACTCCCAGTGTGTAACTCCACCCAAGGTGATTCTATTTTTGCAGAAGCTTCCAATTGAAGGGGATCGGGATCAATAAACATACTGGTAGGTATATTTTGCTGGGTAAAAGCTTCAACCGCTTCTCGTGAACGCTGCAAATTACCCACCACATCCAGCCCACCCTCAGTAGTTACTTCCATTCGGTTTTCTGGAACCAAACACACGCTGTCAGGCTTGAGGGAAAGGGCAAGTTCAACCATTTCTGTGGACAAGGAAACCTCCAAGTTCAGACGGGTTTTCTTTCGTTCTAAATACCTCTGGACATCTTCCAACTGAACATGACGGCGGTCCTCTCGAACATGCATGGTGATACCATCCGCACCGGCGTCCTCTGCCAACCAGGCCATGGCAGCAGGATCAGGTTCCACAAAGCCGCCATGGGTGTTAGCTTCGTCCCTGTACCTAGCTTGTCGCAAAGTTGCAACATGATCAATGTTCACTCCTAATAAAATCACTACAACCGATAATAAGTTATTTTAGGCCAAACTCAATCGACTTTGCTCAAATGTGTTCGATTGTTCGATCTTTGGTTCCTTCAGGATATTTCGCAGAAAGCGGGGACGATGATGTTCTGTGGGACCTTGATCTTCCAAAGCCTTCAGATGAACGGGTGCACCATATCCCTTATTAGATGCAAATCCATAATGAGGAAATTGGCTATCCAGTTGCCGCATTATTTGATCACGGGTGACCTTGGCTAAAAGAGAGGCCATGGCCACAGCCAAAGAAATAGTATCTCCTTTGATCAATCCCAGATGACGAATAGGTAAGCGCTTCATCGGCCGACCGTCTACCAGCACCCGCCACTGCAAATCCTCTGAAACATCCTGAGTAAATAAATCCGCTTCCTGTTTCTGAGAGGGGAGCCAAAGACCCTTGCTTCTTACAGATGCGGCCTCCATTGCCCGGTGCATGGCTAAACAAGTCGCACCGACAATGTTATGCTCTTCAATTTCCTCAACCGTTGCCGAGCCTGTAGCCCCAAAAAGTTTCCCTTCAACTATCCAGCTTTGTATTTTTTGGAAAAGGATATTTCTTTCCGCTTCAGGAAATTGTTTGGAATCATTTATCTTTTCCACCGCTTTGCGATTTTTTGAATCAGCAAAAAACGAACTGGGCAAAATTGTACAACCTGCCACCACTGGTCCTGCTAGGCATCCCCGACCTGCCTCGTCCACTCCGACAACACCTGGCACTCCTTTGACGAGTTTGCGATCATGGGTCCATCGCGGATTAGGCATTATTTTCTTCTCCAATTTGGATTCCAGGCTTTTTTAGCGGGCGGGGTTTTGCCCATTGCTTCATAAGCTGTCTTGAAATGAAGTTTACAAAACTCGCCCATTCGCTCCTCCCCGAGTTGTTGAAATAATTCCCGGGCCGCCTGTTTGGCTTGCGCTCCTGAGCCCTTCGGTAAGGTACGACCGGATAATTCCTCAAGTTTTTTCATTTGTTCGAGCCAGGTAGCCCGGGCGATAATAGAGGCCGCGGCCACCACCGGATCTTCCTCCGCCTTGGTTCTCATCTGTAAATCAAAGGAGGAATCCTTAACATACTGTTGAACGAGCGGCTGCTTGGAAAATTGATCGAGTAGTCCCCATTTTGGCTGCCTTACTTCCAAGGCATCCAAAAGAGCACGGCCATGCAACCATGCAAGTAATTTGTTTAAATTCTGTCCAAATTTATCATAAAGTTCATTGTATTTGGGCATTCCAGAATAAGCGGTCTTTACGACCACACCTTGGGTTTCTTTAATCTGCTTTGCCATTTTAACAATGGCTCCATCCGTTATGGTCTTACTGTCTCGAATGCCTGCCTCCATCCACTTCCGTACCATATCTCCATCTGCGACAACACAGGCTGAAACCACTGGACCGAACAAATCGCCCTTTCCACTTTCATCCAGCCCGGCATGTGGATCAAACCATTCTGGATTATTGACTTCCTCATAACCAAGCAAAAATTCACCGGTTACTTCAGCTTCCAAAATATTACTTACAAAATCCTCCGTTTTTCCTCCCTGCACCACGAGTTTGCCACTTTCATAAGCAACCACCCTTACCCCATCTCCATTAAAGGCATGCCGTGCGTATGGAACCTCCCGGGTTGGCCAACCCCGTCCCTCCAATGCTGCACTTAGCTTGTCCATCTGTTCACCGGTCAATTTGAGGGTGTAGGAGGTTTTCTTTTTTGTTTGCTTGCCTGATTGATTATTTGCCGGACTTGCCATTTCACCCTTATCCATGAGAAAGAGAGTTGAAAAACGCAACAGCCAAGCATGGAAAATTCTCTTACAACCACATGGGTTCAATCCGAAGAAAAGCTCGTGCAATACCGAATGGCACTACTTAACTGGTTTGACGAACAAAGAAGGGATCTTCCTTGGCGACAAGATCCTTCCCTATACAAAACTGTGGTTTCGGAATTTATGCTTCAACAAACAAGGGTATCCACAGTCATTCCCTATTTTGAAAATTGGTTAAATAAATTCCCCGATTTTGATTCTCTCAGCCAAGCTGATGAGAAAGATGTTCTTAAAGCCTGGGAAGGATTGGGTTATTATTCCCGTGCCCGTAACCTGCACCAATTATCCAAAACCGCCGCAAACTGGAAACAACCCCCAATTTCCACAAAAGAATGGCAATCTCTGGCCGGAGTCGGGCCCTATATTGCCGCAGCAGTTACCAGTATTTCGTTAAATCAACCCGAAGCTGTTTGTGACGGGAATGTGGTGCGGGTACTCAGCCGACTCTTTGCCATTTCCGAAACTTTTAAGGACGGTGCAACCGCACAGAAAAAACTTCGTCCATTGGCTCAAAAGCTTATTAATTCCAGTCGTCCTGGAGATTATAACCAGGCAGTCATGGAACTCGGTGCAACAGTTTGCCATCGTTCATCTCCCTTGTGCTCAATCTGTCCGATTCTCTCCTACTGTGAGTCAGGCAGAAAAGGAGACTGGGCAGACCGTCCCCAGATCGCCCGAAAAGTAAAAAAAACAGAAAGTATTTGCAGGTACTGGATTGAGTCCCAAAACAGTCTGTTAGTCCATGCATCCAAAGAAAACCGACTCCAAGGAGTCTATGAACTGCCCGACAAATTACCTTACTCAGGAAACTTCACGGATATAAACAGCCAAGTTTTGGCTGTCCGCAAGCGGACTATTGGTTGTGTCGAATACACCGAGGAAATTCGTCAACCGCACAAAAACCCTCCTTTGTCAGATCCCCTACCCCCAGGATATGCCTGGATGAAATGGTCGGAATTAAAAAACTACACTCTCTCAGCTCCCCA
>JAQXCL010000081.1 GCA_029251885.1 Opitutales bacterium
ACGGGTCTGGTTGATTTAATGAACGAGTATTTGACCGAGATGACCAATATTTTGCAGGAGGAAAGAGGCACTCTAGACAAATACATAGGAGATGCAATTGTTGCCATGTATGGAGCTCCAATTCCAATGGAAGACCATGCCTATCAGGCTGTGCGGACATCTATCCTCATGCAGCAAAGGCAAATTGCCCTTCGAGAAAAGTGGGTGCCCGAGGTTGAGAAGTGGGGCAATTGTCATGGGCTTGTTACTCAAATGCAAACCCGTATCGGTTGTAACACTGGAACAGCAACGGTCGGAAATATGGGAGCATTAGACCGTTTTAATTATACGATGATGGGCGATATGGTAAATTTGGCTGCACGGTGTGAAAGTGGAGCCAAGGCTTATGGTGCTTACATCATGGTTACCGAAGAGACAAAGCTTGCTTCTGCAAAAACGAAAGATGATATTGCTTTTAGGTACCTAGATAGAATTGTGGTGAAGGGTAGATCTCAGCCCGTTGCGATGTATGAACCAACAGGTTTTCTGTCCGAGTTAACTCAGGAAACGCAAGATTGCTTGGATTGTTTTCAACAGGGAATAGATAAATATTTATTGCAAGACTGGGGTGGTGCTTTGAACCTTTTTGAAAAAGCAAAGGGTATGGAACCAAATAAGCCAGGGGTGACTCCAGGGGTGAAAGATAACCCTTCTATGATCTTGATAGATCGCTGTAAGGTGATGAGAGAAAACCCACCGGGTGATGGTTGGGACGGTGTTTATGTTATGACAACCAAATAGAATACCTTCCATCAAGGTGATTATTTTGTTTGAGAATTAGAATTACCTTTTGGGCTTAAAATATTCAGGTTCGTTCCCACTCTTCCATTTCAAATTACATCCTAGGCTAGCCTTTTGGACTTTCGGAGCAGGCTGATTTAGCAAAAGACTATCGACGGCTGAAGATAATTCAGTCCCTGTCGCTTCATTTTGATTACCGGGACGAGAATCATCAAACTGTCCACGATAGAATAAAGAAAGCTTGGAATCGAAAAGGAAAAAATCTGGTGTGCATGCTGCTCTGTAAGCCAAGGCAACTGATTGATCTTCATCGTAAAGGTATGGGAATTTAAATTGTTTTTTTTGAGCCAGTTCTCTCATTTTATCCGGAGAATCATCTGGATAGTTGTCCGCATCATTCGAGGAAATTAAAAAAACTTTGATTCCATTTTTGACCCATTCATTACTCAGTTTTACAAGTGGGTCTAAGAGGTGGATGACATATGGGCAGTGATTACAGACAAATGCAATTAGGCATCCTCGGTTAATATCGACAGTCTGAAGATCAGTAGATTGATTGGTGCAAACATCGGGTAAGCAAAAGAGGGGAGCTTTTGTACCCAAAGGAAGCATAGTAGATGGAGTAGCAACCATAGTTTAGGGGGCTTGGGTGGTATTATGTTTTATCGAAGATAAAGAAGTTGGGTATTTTGCAAAGTAGGCGGCCAGCAAGTCTCGAGCGAT
>JAQXCL010000085.1 GCA_029251885.1 Opitutales bacterium
TCCCTTAGTTTTCGATCTGTCCTGCAGGCTTACCGCTCATCTCCTAGTGAAAAGGTGGATGGTTTTGATCTGCATAATGGCGAACTTCATTCAGAAAATAAAAATATCTTCGACGACGATCCTGAACGCCTGCTTCGTTTATTCCGGCATTCGCAGCGCTTATCAGCCAAGCTTTCTCCAAGCTTACGCTCATTGGTCCGTAATCGATTATCTTTGATTGATGCCGAACTGATCAATTCTGCATCTGCTAATGTTACTTTCCGGTCAATTTTACAGGAGGTTGGAAATGTTGCCCCATCTCTTTTTGAAATGCATGACCTAGGAGTGCTTGGTCGGTTTGTCCCAGAATTTGGACGATTAACCTGTAAAGTACAGCACGATCTTTACCACCGTTTTACTGCAGATGTTCATGTTTTAAGATGCATTGAAATCCTCGATCAAGTCTTTCAGGGAACCAGACCAGGGAGCCAACCTTATTTGGATGCCTTGCGAAAAAATGAACTTCCTGGACTCCTTTATCTTATCCTATTTATCCACGATATGGGAAAAGATAAAGGGCCCAAAGGACATTGCGAACGTGGAGTGGAAATTGGCAAAACTCTGATGGACAGGCTAGGGATTCCACAAGAGATGCACGACCGTGTACTCTTTGTGGTGCGTAATCATTTAGAAATGGTTCGCTTTGCCAACAAGTTCGATCTCGACGACCCAGAAGTCATCGACTCCTTTGCTTCCTTCGCAGAAGGCGAACAACGGCTGCGCTTTTTATATGTTCACACTTATTGCGACGCCAATGGAACTGCTCCTGATCTTTGGAATTCGCATAAGGAAGAACTACATACCCATTTATATTCCAATACCCTAAAAGTTTTGGATGGTAAGAGGGCTCGTAAAGATCCCAGTGAATTACGCGACTCCTTTAAAGACTTGGAAGTGGAAGGAGTATCCAAGGAGTCGATCCTCGAACATCTCGACCAAGTACCGGTACGTTATTTTTCCCATACTGGTAGGGAAGAAGTCGCCCTGCACATCTCAATGGTGGATCAATACGCGAAAAAAGGCCGGAAGCCTGAACTTCCAGTTGTAAGCTGGCGAAATGATTTAAGGCGTACCCTGACTGTGGTCGATGTAGTTATCACCGATCAACCCGGCTTATTTGAAAAAATAACCGGTGCCCTCGCAGTTGCGGGATTAAACATTTTAGGATCAAGAGCCGTCACCCGCAAAGACCAGTTGGCCATCGATGTATTTTATGTAGAAGGAGAATCCGGAGGGATTGTTGAAGACCCTGCCATACGAAGCTTTTTTGAGAGCACATTGGAAAGTTTCATATCTGGAAAAGACTGTCCGGACGAAAAAATTTCCGCTCACCGCAAAAAGAAGGAAAAACCCAAGACCTTTTCCACAACCGATAAATTTGGGGCGACCATACCTCCAGAAGTTGATGTATACCGGGATATCTCTCTAGGACGTACCATCGTAGAAGTTCGGGCAGCCGACCGTATCGGCCTGCTTCATCTGGTATCCAAACATATTGCAGATTCCGGTTTCAGCATACTTTTTGCCCGTATCGCTACTGAACAAGGTATTGCCACAGATGTATTTAATATTGAACCGATCGAAAAAGGAACCGTGCCATCACCAAGCACATTCTTAGATCTTCGAGAAAACCTCGGCCAGGCACTGCACGAAGGCAAGTACTACCACGAAGTTTAACAGAGTTACTTGTAGCCAGACTCCCAGATTATCCGGTATTTAAAGGCAGACTAATTTTAAAAGTCGTACCTTGAGGCCCAGACTCAATTAATTCCAAATCGCCATCGTGAGCCCGCATAATTCGTTTGGAAATGGTAAGGCCGAGCCCAGTACCACCCGTTTTACCAGTAAGAAAAGATTCAAATATTCGTTCTCTTAAATCCTCGGGTATACCCGTTCCCTGATCCCGAAGATGAATATTTGCCCGGCCATCCCTTAGTTCAGTATCGATAAAAAGTTCTCCCCCGTTTGGCATCACCTCAATTGCATTGAGCATAAGGTTTAATAAAACCTGTTGGATTTGTCCCTTATCCACAAATACCTCCTCTGTAGTAGGGAGATTTCCCCACTGCAGAGAGACTTGGGACTGTTCCAACTTTAAGCGGACTAAAACTGCTGCATCTTCCAAAATTTCCCGAACCCTGACATTTTTTTTTTTTTTTTCCCGGCTTTTTCCAAATTCGAGAATACGACCGGCAATTTGTTCCAGATGGTTTAACTTTTCACGAATAACCCAAAGGTCCTTTCCCTTATGTTCATCTTCCTGTTCCTCAAGTTTCAGGGAATCAAAAAGTAAACGAACCACCATCAAGGGATTGCGAATCTCATGAGCAATCTCTGCGGCTAAAGTGCCCAATGTGGTTAGGCGTTCGCTCTTGCGCATACTTTCCTCGGAATCAAA
>JAQXCL010000088.1 GCA_029251885.1 Opitutales bacterium
CCCGTGGTTGTCCGTGTGGCGGCTTACAATGTTGAGTACGGTAAAAGTACGACTCCTGAACAGGTTGGTAAGATGTTCAAGCCATATAAATTAGACATCATTGGTTTTAATGAAGTTCCCGATGGCAATTGGACAGCACGGGTAGGAAAGGTTCTCGGTATGCAGCACAGTTATGTGGGCAAAATCTCATCGGCTAATCATAAGGATAAATACAAATCTATTTTGTGCCGGACGCCATTCGAGGCTACGGCCGAGCATGAAGTAAGTGTTGAGCGTAGGCGTTCATGGAACCCAGCTTCGGTTGTGAAAACCGTTACAAAGATTGATGGTATTCCAATCGCAATTTACTCCCTTCATATTTGCCGTTCGACAGACAGTGATAAAACGGGACATGCCTACCGGTTAGCCAAGGAGGTCTTGCCCAAAGAAAAGACGAACCGCGTTATTGTGCTCGGGGATTTCAATAACAACATGGGCGATACTGCTATGAACATGCTTGAGGCATCAGGGTATAAACCTAGTTGGAAAGATCTGAAGATCGATGTCTCCAAGGAGTTTACTTACAACGCTCTGGACCCAAAATATAATTCAGGAGTAATTGATCATATTTTATACAGTAACTTCCTGGATACCAAGGTAATTGATGGAGGCATCATTGAATTGAAAAAACCTTTGTCTGACCACAAGCCTGTTTGGGCAGAACTCGTCTTTTCCCGTAATCTCAAAAAATAACGCCGGAGCAACCGCGCTTGATTCCGTAACCGGACCATTTAATGAGATAAAACCAGTTTACGATCTGCTGCAGGGAATACTGGGGCCAGTCGGATTAAAGCTGGATTATCAGAGAATAGAAGCAAGCTGACCTGAAATTGCTGAAATACTGAAGCATAAAAAAATTAAAATCCCTATCCTTAATTAATTTATAATTTTAAAAAAATATCTTATTTGTTTTAGATTTACTTTTAGGTTTTGTAATTTCATTCTAGGACTATGAACGAAGTGTTATTCATTAAAACCTTTTGTTTGATTGGGGCTATGCTCATTATTACCTCAATTGGGGCAAAATTAAATAAGGTTTATGAGACTACGGCTGAATGCGTTATTACATTGGTTGGAATGTTAGGCTTTATATTTTTGGTACACATGCACGCAGATGAGTATCCCATGAATTTGTTCTGCCTTGGAATGGTTTCACTTTTTGTAGGATGGTCTCTTGGTCCTGCTATCACCGGATTAGGAAATAAGTTTATGTTTCGGAAGTTTTTGGGAAAAATTGGCGTAGCAACGAAAATGGTCGAAGTAAAAACCAAATGGAGTTTTTTATCTACAAATAAGATAAAAAAGCCTCAATACTATTACAAAGATGCTCCCGAAAAGGTTTTTGAAGTAAATTCTTCGGAAGTTCGAGAGTTTAGAAGAAGGTTTGAAGAAGAGGTATTGGAGCATGAACGTGACCAGTTAGCTAACAGATGGAAAAATATGGTAACTTTAGCTATAGTTTCCACTGCACTAGCGGTTTTCTTAACAGCTAGTATTGTTTGGTTTTCAACTGTAGACTTTGGCTTTTTGGGTGGTTTCTTAGCTGTCGGACTTTCTATATTGTCCTTAATTAAATTAAAGAAGTCACTTACCCCCAACGCTAGTATTTATAGTCTGCCACTTGTTATCATCGGTATTATCCATGCGATGCTTTTACTAATTTACGACTTTAACAGATTAGAAAAGGCATTGGCCGCAGGGGATGAATCATGGTCAACCGCCGTTCAAATATCCCTTAGTATCTACTTGGATATTATATGGTTGTTCATACAGATATTAGAACTTATGGGAAACGAGGGTTAACCAAATACTATTAGCTGTAGCAAATTGATCTATCCTTTAAATCGATCGTAGGAAACAACTTCTTTATCAGGCAGCCTGTCTCCACGCTCCCAACCAGGTTGGGTTTCTTTACCCACAGGAATCATAAAACTTAGGGCGTAGCCATCGGGCAGGTTAATCAATTCAGCAACTTTCTCTCCATCAAATCCAATCATCGGGCAACTAGCATATCCCATACCCTTGGCAGCAAGCATTAGAGTCATCCCCGCAAGTGCAGAGGAACGGATGGCTTCATCGCGGATTAGGCGGTCATTTCCCTCATAAAAGGTATGTATCATTGGACCGAGCATATCTTGCACTTCCTGGGGAGCATGCCCCCAGTATTTTTTAGAATCCTCTAGATGTGCATTCAAGTCGGCACAAAGGATGAAGAGCACGCTGGCATCAGTCACATGGGCCTGATCCCATGCTTCCGCCCGAATTTGTTGGCGCAGTTCAGGATCGCGAACCACAAGCAGTCGGTAGTTTTGCATGTTAAAGGAAGAAGGGGCCAACTTGGTAAGACGTATAAGTTCGGCGAGGTCTTCCTCGGGCATAACATGGTCGGGGTCATAGTTCTTAACGGACCGTCGGGACTCTATGGCTTCCTTGATATTCATATTGAAGTAATATTTGCAGTAAAAATGAAAGGGCGATGGAATTAATCGATGAAGGAAACATTCTGTCCTTCTCCGATCTTTTTGGAGTAGGTCTTGCCATCAAGTTTGTAGGTAAGTTCGAGTGTCTTCTTTACTCCATTGGCAGGGTCTTTACCGGCAAGTTCATTGGTCATCGGAAAAACATACTCGTATTCCTTAATTTGTCTCTTGAAAATGGAGCTTATATCCATTTGCTTCTTGGGATTTCCTTCCTGTCCATAAACCGCTTTAATGATTTCGATCGCCAATTTCTTGATCGGTCGGAAGACCTTATGCTTACGGTCACCTGAGGAAACAAAATAAGCGAACAAGTCTTTTAACTCCTCGGCATTCATTGAATTGATCAATCCTCCGGGCATCATCGAAAGCTTTGATCCTTTCTTAGAAGCAACTTTTGCTTTCTCCACTTTGGTAAGACTAAGGGGTTGCAGACCGGATTGCACAAGTGAGTAGTACCCGTCTTCTTCGGATACAATTTTACCAATCACTAAGGAACCATCTTTCATGGTTAACTCATGTTGTTCGAACTGGTTGGAAACCACCATATTTGGATGAATGGTGGATTCGAGGATCGCTTTGTAATCCATACGCTTGGCTAGGTTGGTGAGGTCAGGACCAACCCCGCCACCTTCGTCGCCAAAGCGGTGACAGGCCACACAAAGTCCAGCGGAATACATTTTCTTACCGTTTGCATGGTTGCGACCTTTAAGCGGTTCTTTATTTAAAACTTCGATTGCTGAGTCCACGGTCCAGGCAACGCCAGGGCCTTTTGCCCGGGGAAGCTTAGATAAATCAATGTCCTGTATCTCACCAGTCAGGTATTGGAGTGCGAGACTGTCCTTCTCAGGCACATTGGCAATTGCTGAGTCGCGAATTCTGTTGAGGTATCCTGAAAAATAATTCCCTCCCTTTTTTGAAAGTAGTTCCTTAAGCTCACCGAGGTATATCTTACGCTGATCCATTGACCATCCTTTAACCACATCTTTGAGGCAAAATAGGTAGTGTATATTTAATACATTAGGAGCAACCTTTTCACTCATAGCTGCGAGAATAGTCCTGCCGTAATTCCCTCCGCGCTTGATCATTTCCGGATCATACTTTGGAATCGAAACTTTAGTGGTTTTGATCAAAGTAATGGTTTTACTGACAACCGATGGGTGTTGGAGGTAGCAAAGCACCCGGCAAAGTTCCTCGTTTAGGTTGTCATCGTTTGAGGGGTAGTGAGAATCGAGCTGTTTTCCAATCGCATCAATTTGTGTTTTGGATGGTTTTCCACCCCGGCTCATGATGACCGAGTACGTACGGAGCAGGGCGAGTTTGCCGGTCTTGTTAAGTTTACCAAAGTTTACCTTCAATAACCTGTCTATGCTTGGTTGTTTGCTTCCTGGATGATCGCAACGGGCTAGTCCGAGTAACGCGTGAATGGCCGCTTGATCGTTGCTCTCTTCGTAGGCTTTATTAGCCCAGGATTTTGGGTCTTGCCACTCGATTGCAATGCGGGCTGCATACCGCAAATGGTAGTCCTTACTGCTGAGGTAAGACCAAACTGTTTCGACTGCTTTGGAGTTTGGGGTACCATGGAAAGATTCAATCATCCGTCTGGTCTTCCTCGCGTGAAAATGCTCGCTGGATGTGTCTAGTGGAGAAAGTTCAGTCGATTCATCTCCAACATAACGAACACGGTAGAGGTAAGATTGCCCCTTCCTTCCTCCGACACAGAAATACATATGTCCGTCAGGTCCGATATCCACATCAGTCAGAGCAAGAGATCCATTAGTGTTGGTTACAAAAGTATCAACCTTTCCTTTATAGGTTGAACCATCGGGTTTTAGATGGAGAGCGTACATGGTAGCAAAAGTCCAGTCGCATAAAAAGATAGCGTCCCGATAATGAGTTGGGAATTTTGCGTTTATCCCGGCAATCACTCCAGTTGGACTACCCGGACCTATATCGACAACTGAACCAACAGTGTCAGGAAAGTATTTCCTCCATTTTTTAGATGTTGCCCGCCATCCATTTTCTCCACCAGATACACCGTGGTTTACTCGGGTAGGTCGGTACCAGGGGGCTCCCATGTCCCACTCCATATCGGCATCGTAAACAAACATTTCTCCATCACGATTCAATGCAAAGTCGCAGGGGTTACGGTAGCCCATATTGATCATCTCACGGTTTGTACCATCGGGGTCCAAGCGGATTACCCATCCTCCGGGTGCTTTGCCGGTTCCGTTATGACCATAGGCATAGTTTTCGAGAAGGACATCATCCTTCCAGTTTGTGCGGATGCGTGAGGATTCAAAGGGAGGGTTTTTGGCAAAGTTGCCGGCTACAAAGTAAAGTCCTTTGCCATCTTCAGTTACAATAAGGGAATGTGGACCATGTTCCCAACCACCCTGAAGAGGGAATAATTCTTCTTCCTTGCCGTATTCTCCTGATTCGGAGACAGGTACGCGAACCACCCGCTTTTGTGAAACCATGTAGAGATGATCAAAGGCATAGAGCATGCCCCATTGTTCGCTTTTAAGTGGAAGCTTTGTAATGTCAGATTCAGAAAGGGTTTTACCGACCTCTGGAACATCTATGAGGAAAGTCCCGGCTTTGTATTGGTCGGATACGACCAAACGACCCTTGTTATCAAAAGTCATGGAAATCCACGAACCGTATTTCGCCCGATCTACCTTGTAAATAAGATCGGTTTCGAAACCTTTGGGTACGGAAAGCCCAGTGGATTCATTGACAATTAGTTCGGGATCAGCAGGGAAGCCCGGATTTCCAGCGAGGGTAGATAAAGATGCAGCGCTACCAAGTAAAACAATAAAAATATACGGAATGTGCTTTTTAATAAACATGACAATCATATGTAGGAACTTAGAGGTTTCTTACAAACTGAAATTTATCACGAAAACATTTTAATTTATTCGATCTGTAAAAATCGATATTATTAAATTTACTGTCTTAATTAAAAAAAAAGTGATTAAGGATATGTATTATCTCGTCACTACCACATTGAAAGAATTATGGAATAATATTACATCCTGCTGTCATGAGACCTTCATATATTATCTTAGCTCTAATTAGTACCCGGCTTTTACTCCCTTTGTTTTCTGCTGAATCTGTTTGGGAACCACTGTTTAATGGATCGGACTTAAGCGGCTGGACGACTACGGATCCCTCGAAGTTTAAAGTCGAAAATGGATTACTGATTGGTTTTCAAAACGATGGCAAGGGTGCCGATCTCCGAACTACTCATGAATTTGATAATTTTGAACTTAAGTTCAGATACAAAATGACAGGTAAGGGGAATAGTGGAATCTGGTTTCGTCAATTCTACCAGTTTGATATTCTCGATATGATGCCCATCACCTCGAGTGGTGCATTTTATTTTCCCAAATGCCCAACCACTTTTGTCTGGAAAAATGTAGATGAATCCCTTGAAAAAAAGAACGAGTGGAATGAGGGGCAGATCTACGCCAATGGAAATCGGATTATTTTTTGGCTCAATGGGCAGATGCTCGGCGATGAGACATTGGATCCAAAAGTTCATCGAATAATTAAGTCGGGCAATATCGGTATCCAAGTTCATGGGGGTGATGCATTTAAGGGTATGCAGGTGTTCCTGAAACAAATTGATATTCGCACCCTCAATCAAGGTGAACCACCCAGTATGCAAGTGGTTGTAGTTTGTGAAGAACCAAGTCAATGACCCGAATGCTTACTTTTAATTTTGAAATTGCTCTCAAAGGGTAAGTTCATCCAATTGCAGTCTATGAAAGCGTTAACGAGTATTCTTCTTTTTATACTGGTGACTAGTAACCTAGCATCCAAACCTTTGATCGTAGCCCACCGGGGAGCCTCTTTTGATGCACCCGAAAATACCCTGCCTGCATTTGAACTGGCATGGAAATTAGGAGCCGATGCGGTGGAGGGGGATTTTCTTCTGACCGAGGACGGCAAGATCGTTTGTTTTCATGATAAAAATACCAAGCGGTTAACCGGGAAAAAATTGGATATTTCCAAGAGCTCTTTTACTAATCTCCAAAAACTGGATGTGGGTACATGGAAGGATGAAAAGTTCCGTGGTACCCGAATGCCTCTTGTCAGCGATGTATTTGCCACCCTACCCGAAGGGAAAAAGATCTTTGTGGAAGTGAAGTGCGGACCGGAAATCGTTGAGCCTTTGATCAATGAAATTGAAAAGAGCGGGCTAAAGGATGAGCAGGTTGTACTAATCTGTTTTAATCAAGAAGTGATTAAACAATTTAAGAAGGCCCGACCCCAGCACAAGGCCTACTGGTTATGCCATGTAAGAAAGAAAAAGGGGGAGTGGGCGCCCTCCCTCGCTACCATACTTTCCACACTAAATAATTGTAACGCTGATGGTTTGGACTCCTCTTTTGACACTCCAGAAAAATATACGAATGCAATTATAAATAAAGGTTATGAATGGCATGCCTGGACGGTGAATGATCCAAAAGTGGCAAAAGAACTGGTTGATCGGAGTATTTCTTCTATCACCACCGATCGTCCCAAATTAATTGCGGATAACCTATGATTAAAAAAACCAACTACTATGAGATCTATATTAATTAACCTATCATTTATTTGGGCTACTGCTTTACTTGCTGAAAGTGGGAAAAGTACGAATTTACTGAACGCCAAGAGCCTCCAGCTCAACAAACATTGGGAAATAGCTGAGGGTGTACTTTCTACCTCGAAGACACCGGGCGGTATCCTTTGGACAAAGGGAAAATTCGGTGATTTTGAGGTCACTCTTGAGTACAAAACTTCGGAGAAAGCGAATAGTGGACTCTTTTTCCGTACTGATCCTCGTAACCCGGTCCAGGGTGGGTTTGAGATTCAGATCGCTTCTGCGGGCATTTACAGCGGCAAACATGTGCTTGGTTCCCTCTATGATGCCAAAGAGGCCGCGGTTTCTGCTGGTAAACCAGATGGTGAATGGAATGTGATGACCCTGACCTGCGAGGGCCCGTTCATAAAGGCCACCGTAAACGGGCAGACCACAGTGGATGTAAATATTGATCAGTGGACCGAGTCCAAAAAAAACCCGGACGGTTCCAAGAATAAATTTAAGACTCCCTTGAAGGATATGCCACGAACTGGTCATCTTGGTTTGCAATACCATGGGCAACCCGTTTGGTTTCGTAATTTTGAAATCAAGCCACTGAACTGATTCGTTTACTCAGTGGATTGTTTTCTATGAGAGCATTCCTTTTCTTTTTCCCTATATTCCTCTTACATACGGCGGTCTGGGCCTTGGGCCCAAATAGTCGAGAGCCGGACACCCAATGGGTTTACAAGACCGTTTCCGGCAAAGATTTGAAAATGGATGTCTTTTTGCCGTCCGATTATTCCTCCGAAGGAAAGCGGTTTCCTTCCATCGTTATCTTTCATGGCGGGAGTTGGGCCGAGGGGGAAAGCAACTGGCATTGGCCCGACTGTAAATACTGGAGTAAGCGGGGCATGGTTGCAGTATCGGTGGATTACAGATTAAAAAACCGGGACCAGGTTCAGGTGCCTTTGGAATGCGTAAAAGATGCCAAGTCGGCCATCCGTTTTCTGCGATCGAGCTCCGATCGGCTCAAAATCGACCCCAAACGAATCGTGGCGATGGGAGATTCTGCGGGCGGGCAGTTGGCTGCCGCCACTGCCACCCTGAGCGATCCCAGGACCAATGACGATGTCTACAATCTTTCCATCTCCTGCGTCCCTCAGGTGGTGGTGCTTACCTGTCCATGGTTCAAGACCTCGCCCGATTTATGTCCGCCCAAGCATTTACGGGAAGGAGTTCCTCCCTTTATCACCTTTGCCGGCGGTTCAGATACTGCTATCTCCGTGGCCGAGATGATCGAGTTTCACCAGGCATTGAAGAAACAAAATATCGTTTCCGAGCTTTATATTGGGAACCAAGGAAAGCATGGTTTTTGCAATGGCCGGAATCCATACAATCGATTCTTCTATTGGTCGGTAGACTTAACCGACCGTTTTTTGGTGAAGCAGGGAATCCTAAATGAAGCATCAATACCCAAGCTTAAACAAGGCTTTGGTGCGACCGGCAAAAAACTGCGAATACTCAGAGAAGCAGAGTATCAGTCTTTCCTGTAACTGGGTTTTTGAGCGAAATTTGCCTCTGAGTCGTTAATAAGTGCCCAAAATCGCCAAGAGTTGTTCACATAAGGATAAATTAGTTTGTCTTTGGCGGGTAACAAAAACAGAAACGATCGATGTTCTTCTATCGAAGGCACGGAACATTTAACATTAATCTAAAACTAAGGAAAACAAATGGCAGAACCAAAAGGACTCAGTAAACCCGTTAAACTTAAAAGTGACTTAGCTTCTTTCTTAGGAGAGACCGAGCTTCCACGTACCGAAATTACCCAAAAGCTTTGGGAATACATTAAGTCGAATAAGCTTCAGACTAAGACCGAAAACGGAAAACCTGAAAATGCAGGTAAATTTATCGTTGCAGACGCTAAACTTTTGACTGTGTTCAAGAATACAAACACAACCAGCAAAACTGGAAAAGTCACAGACCTTACCAGCTTAAAAGAAGGTGAAACCATCAATATGATGCAAATGGCATCCGTTGTTGGAGCGAATATCGAGTAACTTTCTCTCTTTTCTCCGACTTTTGTCGGAAACTTTGAAACGCACTTACCTTAGGGTAGGTGCGTTTTTGTTTGTTCTACCTGTATAAAAAAGAAGGAGAAGACTAATCCTTTTCCCTCGTGTGTTCTTTGGGCAGTAAGTAAGTAAGGAATCTATGAAGTTTGATACATTCAGAAAAATAAAATGGGCATATATATTATACCTACTCTTTGCCGGTGTCTCCGCTTATGCAGGATTTGAGGGAAATAAAAGCAAATGGAAGGGATACAGCAAGACAGGTTTTAAAGTTGGTGAGCATGCTGCCTTTGTCGTGGAACCAAAAACGCATGCCCTTGGTAAACCGTGGGTTTGGCGTGCCCGTTTTCCTACCTATCATTCTGAGATAGATGAAATGCTCCTAGCCGATGGGTATCATATTGCCCACATTAACACCGGTTCAAAACTCGGTAGCCCGAAGGCTTTGGCTATTTGGAAAGAGTTTTATGATCTGCTTACCACTCAATACGGGTTGAATCAAAAAATGGCCCTGGAGGGGGTCAGCCGGGGAGGGCTCTATGTCTACCGTTGGGCCAAAAACTACCCCCAAACTGTTGCCTGTATCTACAACGATACTCCCGTTTGCGACTTTAAGAGCTGGCCAGGAGGAAAAGGAAGAGGGAAGGGGGCAAAGGGAGAATGGAACCGGGTGCTTAAAGAGTATGGGTTTACTAACGAAACAGAGGCATTGGCTTATGCGGATAACCCTATTGATAACCTGCAACCGATTGTCGATGCCCGTATCCCAATCATGCACATCGTGACTGAGGATGATGCCATTGTTCCACCCAAGGAAAACACCTATGTACTCAAGGAACGTCTGCAAAAGCTGGGTCATCCCATTTTCCATGTTATTTCCATTGAAAAGGGTGACCGTGCCAATGGACACCATTTCGATGTTAAGCACCCGGAGGTGGGATACCACTTCATCCGGAAGCACTACGATCCCTCCAATCCATATCCCATCTATATGCGAAGTGGTCTGAAAAACTCTCAGCATGTATTCACCAAAACGAAAAAAGGAAGGGTGGCCTTTCTGGGGGGCTCCATCACCGAAGCCAATGGGTGGCGGGTGCATGTGGCCGATTCGATTCAAAAACGCTTTCCGGATACCGAGTTTGACTTTGTGCTCGCTGGTATCAGTTCGACTGATTCGACTTACGGGGCTTTTCGTTTACAGCGGGATGTTCTTTCCAAAGGCCAGGTCGATTTGCTTTTTATCGAGTCAGCGGTGAATGAACTGCACAACCAACGCACCCGGGACGATATCTCCAAAGCAGTGGAGGGTATTATTTTGCAGGCACGCCGGTACAACCCTCACATCGACATTGTCGCTCAGTATCTCTACGATATGCCTTATGTCGAATCGTACAGAGAGGGTAGGATGCCCTGGCAAATTGCTGCCCTTGATCGGGTCGCCCTGCAGCACAGCATCAATGCGATCGATCAGGCACGCCAGGTAACCACCTGGTTTGAGAGTGGCGAAATTACAGAGGGGGAATTTGGTGGCTGTCACCCAAAACCAGCCGGGCACCAAGCCTATGCCGATATGATTGACCGATTATTTAACCGGGCATGGTCCGGACCGGTTGCCGGACAGTTATTGCCCCACAAATCTGGCCGCCCGTATGATGACCGCTCCTATGACCAGGCGGGCTTGTATCCGATATCCCTCGCCCAAGTGAAAAGCGGGTGGAAAGTGTTGAAAAACTGGCAAGGTTCAGGCAAGGGGAATGTGCGCAAGCATGATCGAGGGCTTGATTACCTCGAGGCCCTGAAACCGGGTGCAGAATTATCAGTCACCTTCAACGGTACCGCGATTGGGTTACCCATGGTGGCGGGCCCGGATGTGGGCATCATCGAGTGGCAGATCGACGGGGGAGAGTGGAAATCACTCGATCAGTTCACCAAGTGGAGCCG
>JAQXCL010000101.1 GCA_029251885.1 Opitutales bacterium
CATGTGAGAGGGCAGGTACTGAAAGGCACGCATGTAACATGCATACATCACCCCGAACTGGATGGCCCCGATTAAGACCAGTCGGAGGCGGTCGATCCGAACAATTTCCTTGGCCCGTAGAAAGGGAAGGAAAAGTAGGGTGGCACAGCCCAACCTAACGGTGGCGACGAAAAAGGAATCCACCCCGGATAGTGCACTTCCAATCAGCCCAAAGGAGAAGGCCCAAAGGAGTGATACAACGGCGAGATAAATCATGCCCGAACTCTAAAGTGAGGTGTTTTTAATTATTAGGACTTACCAACTGTAAGTCGCTCCGAACGAAAACTGATCACCACGTCCAGGAGTTCCGGGGATGTCCTGAAAGTCCTCGTCCCATGGTTTGTCGTAAGCAAGAAAAATTTCGAGGTCACCGATCTGCGATGGATAGTAACTGGCGGCAAGGTGGCTGTAGAGTAAACGATCGGAGCCTTTTCTAAGCACATTTTCTCGTTGGTCTCTCCACTCGTTATCAATTCTAATTTCGATTGAATCAATAGGTTCCCAAATTAGTCCGACAGTCACCCGGTGTTCCGGGAAGTTAAGAGCATAGAAACTACCGTCTATGGAAAGGTTTCCATAATCCTCTTCCTTCTTGAGATAACTGTAACTTGCAAGGGCTTGAAGATGTTCCCATTCGTGGGAGGCAATGATTTCAAAGCCAGATGTTTCAATATCTACATTTTCCGCTGACCTTGCTCCTGTTCCGATGTAAGCCCAGTCGACTAAATTTTCATCCCATCTGTAAAATACAGCAGCATTCAGGCTCCAATTCTCTCTTTTGAGCTGGTAACCTAATTCCAAATTTTTCGAAGTTTCTGAATTTAAATTATGATTGCTCCGAAAAAGCCCGCTTGTTTCGCTCCCTCCAATCGCTCCATAACCGGGGAACTGAACACTTTCAGCATAAGAGAGATAGCTTAGCTCAATATTGCCTAAGAGGTCTTCTTTTTTCCTACTAATTTCGGCGATTGGCGAAATTCTAGAATTATTACGGTTTGTATCATCCCAAGATGCACCTGCTTTGAAGGTAAGGCTTTCCTCTTTGTCTAACTTGTGGCGATATTCGGGAAGTAAGCTGAATTTGTAATAGTTACGAGTTGTGAATGCTCCTTCTTCAAGGGAGCTTGATTTAATTTCATCTGAGTTTGTTTGTAATCCATAATTTAGGGCAATTCTGTCATCGAATTCATGAAGCCCAGAAACTCCAATTGAATTAGTTTTGGAATCATGTACAAAATTTTGATTTGGTGAAAAACGGTTGAATAAATAATGATCACTATTGCGTCTATGATAGGTAGTAATTTCAAAAGTACTGCGTTCATCATAATCCTTTCGATGATTAAACAGAAACAAACGGGTTTTTATGTTTTCAAATTCATAGGGGTTGAATGCAGTATAAAGATCTCCCGTATACATTCCGTATAAACCAAATAATTTGTGCTGATAACCGGCAAAAAGATCGGTTTGTGAACCTGGGCCAACCAACTGTACGCGTCCGGAGGCACGCTCAAAAGAATGATCTCCAAATGCAATCGTTCCATCGCTCTCGGACCGGGAACCTTCAATTTCTGCACCCCAAGACCAGTCTTTTGAGTCCCCATAAGAACCCGTTAGAGCATGGTGAAGGCGTTGAAAGTTAAGGTCATGGTCACCTCCGCCAATAGTCAGACTGCCACCAGAAGTGATTTTACTCCATGTGTAGGAGACGGTTCCGGCATTGCTATTAAATCCACGCAGGGCATTTCCTGCACCAGTTAGAACCTTAGGTTCACTCAGCATTTCCGGAGCGATAGGAAGCTCGGTTGTGTAATGCCCAGTCTGAGGATCAAGCAGTGTGGCACTACCAACTTGTACTCCTGTGTTTTCGAAGGTTCCTCCGCGAATACTTAAATCTCCCTGCGCTTCTGCCATGTTACGGGATTGCATATCCACACGCGGATCAAAGTCCAGGTTTGAAATGGGAGTTTCATAGGTGCTCACAGGTCGCTGGTTGGCAGTTTCCTGTCCCATCACGGTGAGGGCGGTGAGTTCATCTTTACCGCTCTGTTGAGCAAGGCAGAACGAAGTGAAGAGAGATAAAAAGTAAGCTAAAGAAGTTGATCGGGTTAACATTCTTTTTTTAAAGCATAGCAGGTATTTTATTTCAATGGTTAACAATTAACATTTACTAATTTAACAATCTTTTTTACTTAACTTGAAACCTAGAAGTAATTCGGGTTCAATATGGTTATGCAAAAAGGTCCTGTAACTACCGAAACAATCTACCTTGCTGGTGGGTGCTTGTGGGGAGTTCAGGAATTTGTCCGCCACTTGCCTGGGGTGCTAGAAACCGAAGCGGGCAGGGCGAACGGAACATCGAATTCAACCGGTCGAGAGTACGATGGTTATTCTGAATGTGTCCGCATGGTCTATGATCTGACTCAGTTAACCATTGGCCGACTACTCGAATACCTCTTTGAAATTATCGATCCTTACAGCATCAACCAACAGGGCCCGGATGTGGGTAAGAAATATCGTACTGGAATTTACAGCCATGACCCCACCCATTTGTCGGAAGCACTGGCATGGCTTAGGTCGCAAAAAAATTCTGACCGCATCGCAGTGGAGGTACTACCGCTTACAAATTATGTCCGTAGTGATGAGGAGCACCAGGACCGGCTGAAACGTTACCCGGAGGATAATTGCCACTTACCCAAAGAACTCCTCCACAAATACAAGAGGTGCTCTTAGGCTCGATATCTTCAATGGATCGAAAATTCTAAAATCGAGTCGCCTTTACTGGTTGATTCGTGATTGAAGGTGGCGAGATAAAGCTTGTTGTTATTCACTGTCATAAAATAGGGTGTCAATCCACCGGGAACTAAACTGCTGAGATCGGTCCAGTCTCCAGAAACCAAGTCATCCAGGGTTTTGAAACGAATGAATTTATTTTCATTAAAATCCGTCCCCTTGGCACAGGACTTAGTGAAATAGCTGGTGGCATACCAGTGACCGTTAAAAAATTCCGCATCATTGAGAACCAATCCCGTGGTTTCCCATGAGCCAGCAGCGGCCTGGCGATTGGTAGGATCGAAACTATCGTAGACTTTGAAGGTTTGTTTTTCCCAATCCACAACTTCCACAATTCGGCCCTTAGAAGAGCCAATGGCATAGAGCTTTCCATTCGTAAAGGTGAGGGCCCGGGCATATCCCTGAGCCGGTGCTTTAATTACACTTTCATTCTCGCCAATCGCAGTGAAACGAAAGATATGACCAGAGCTTGGGTTGAGTGCATAGATCCAACCGCTTGCTGGATCAATCACTGTGTCGTGAGGTCGTTGGAGTTTGATCCCACAAATCTCTTTGGTTTCTGCGGTGATCTCGTTTTTGCTTGGGTCGGAAAAGGCAATGATTCGGTGATTACCCGTATCGTTGGCATAGTACAGGTTGTCCCTCGGGTTGTAGACCACGGAGTGGTGACGTTTTACCGAGAGGGGAGATTCCAGAAAAGATTCCTTGGGGCTGTTACGATAGAGAAAGCGGTGAGTGATGCATGCGGTGATGATCTCCGAACCTCCCTGCCCGAATGCGATGTGTGTAAAACCGCCAAAAGAAATTCCTTTGCCAGATTCTGCATAGGTCGAAACTTTTAGGCCAAATCCTTCTTTTGGGACCAAGTCTTCGGCACTGCAATGAAGGTGAGCCCAGACCGCAAG
>JAQXCL010000049.1 GCA_029251885.1 Opitutales bacterium
CGGAAGAGAGAGAAGTTTTGATTGCGGAGTTCAAGGAAACCAACAAAGCCAAGCATCAGGAAATTAAAGAGAATACAAAAGCGGTTAAAGAAGAGATTCGGGAGAATGTGGAAACTGGCGCAACTAGGTCATCTGAGCTACACTTTTTTTAAAGGTAGATTGACTCAAAAAAGAATTGCGGTTCATTTCATCATATCCATGCAAACGGTTCACTCACTTAAAGGAAAAGAAGTATTGTTACTTGAAGATGATCTTCTTCTTGGCAAACGCATCGAAGCTTATTTATCTAATTTAGGATTGGAGACCACCCGCGTTGAGAATTGTGCCAATGCAAAGAGTGCTCTTCAGGAAATGTTTTTTGACTTTGCTCTTTTTGATCTCAACTTACCAGATGGCGATAGCCTGAGTTTATTGAAAAACGGGTATGTTCCCGACAATACTCTCTGTATTTTAATGACCGGAGAAGGTGGAGTTAAATCTGCCGTTGAATCCATTCGGCTTGGTGCTGCTGATTACCTATCCAAACCTTTCGAAGTTGAAGAACTGCCACTCGTTTTTCAACATGCACAGGCAAACCTAAAAAATAAGAGATTGGTTGAGCATGGAGAAAGAGAAAGAAAAGAAAAGACTGACCTGCTCTTCTTCGGAGGCGCATTTGCCGAGGACCTCGAACAACTTAATCAAGTATTGGCGGCCGATCGTCGGTTAAAAGCCAACCTCCCCCCTTTACTTATTGATGGCCCCACCGGGTCGGGTAAATCGACCTACGCCCAGTGGATCCATGCCAATGGACCACGCAAGGAACAACCCTTTGTTGCCCTTAATTGCTCAGCCATCTCAGAAAACCTCGTAGAATCAGAATTATTTGGTCATGAAAAAGGAGCCTTTACTGATGCCTCAAAATCGCGCATCGGATTATTTGAGGCAGCCGATCAGGGAACCCTTTTTCTTGATGAAGTCGCCAGCCTCTCCCTGGCTGCTCAGGCCAAACTGCTGCTTGCCATCGAGAGCAGGAAAATTCGACGAGTTGGAGGACATAAGGACCTATCCACCGATGTGCGCATCATTGCCGCGGCCAACCAAGACCTGAGAAAAATGATTATTGATGGTCAATTCCGCGAAGATTTATTTCACCGTTTAGACCTTTTGCGTATATCCATCCCTCCCCTATCCCAACGTGGAAAAGATTTACCCGAACTGGCTGATCATTTCCTCAAAGCTCTCTCCCAAAAATACCGACTGCCCAAACCTCAGATGGATGAATCCTTCAAGAAGTATCTTCGCCAGCATAGTTGGCCGGGAAATATCCGAGAACTTTTACACGAACTCGAACGCTCCCTTGTTCTTTGCGAACCAGGGAATAACCTAAAACTGGCAAATCAGTCCATAACCAATCATACCAATCCAGGAGAAAACGATCCAACCGACTGGCTCAATAAAAATTTTATCTTTCCTGAAAAAGGATTTGATTTGGAACAAGAAATTCTTCGATTCATCCAACTAGGTATAAAACAGGCCGATGGAAATGTAACTGCTGCTGCACGCTTACTCGGGGTGCCTCGAGATTATTTAAGGTACCGACTGAAAAAATAGTTTTAAAATGGTAAATTGGGAAATATTTCCTGTTTACCGGACCCACACTTGGGAAATATTACCCAAGTGTAGAATAAATCAAGATCCCATGGGGGTTGAATAATTTGTATTCAC
>JAQXCL010000077.1 GCA_029251885.1 Opitutales bacterium
GTAGATGTCTTTCTCTGCATTGAAACTGAAGTTATTGCCGAGTCACCTGTTTTACCTGAAGTTACCCTGATTTTTCCTTTAGAAGGGTTTTTTTGAAGAAAATCTTTCCAGATTGGCCTTACAGGTCTTCCATTATAGGCAACCATGGCAAAATAGGTTTTTTTTACATCTCGGCTTAAAAACGCAGCCTTTAATTTTTCGGCCACATCGATACTAGAGACACCAAGAATTAGACCAGAAGTGGCAGAGTCCAATCGGTGTACAAGATGAAATTCTCTTTCATTTCCTTTTGCATCAATCCAGTGGTATTTCTCTAGATCAAAGTCATAGGAACTATGCAACAAAACCCTTTTGTTTTCACTGTTGCGATTAGGGTGAGACAATATGCCGCATGCCTTTTCAATTGCCCAGATACCGCTGGGATGAAAATCGACAACATTACACTCCCTGTCTAAAGGAAGCTCAAAGGGCATATCATTTTCAGCTATCTTCATTTATAATTAAAAGTAATTGAAATTTCATCTGAATATCCAAACTCATCAATCATTTTTTCTGTCCATATGCCAAAGGGCGACCTGGATGCAATTGCTTGTCTGCACAGTTCTGTCGACAATTGCTCAGTGAGATTAAATCCTATTTGGTTGAGGTTCTTGATTTGTCCGTTGCTCAGTAGGGTAAATCGAAACATAGCTTTTTCAGGGAATTGTTCTCGTTGCAAATACCTGTACGAATCAAGTATCAGTTCACCCCATTGCCTTTCTATTGATTTGAGCATTGCTTGCATGTAAACGCCGTAAGGATTCAGGCGGCACTCAACTGCCAGTCTGCCGAGCCTCTGTGCACTTGTGGTTTTTTGTAACAATGGACCATTAAGCAGGTCCAAGGAGAGTCTAGGTCTAGTTTTTTGAACGACAGGAGGATTGTTTTCTTTTAAAATAGTATTATCTGATTTGCCCAAAGGAAGTTGATTTAAGAGGTTGATAATCTTGCTGTCATTATCTTTCTTGCGTGGTTCTGCGGACCATCCATTTTTGAACTTTTGGGGCATGTCTAAGGAGTTTTCTGGCGGCAGAATAGAGGAGGGTGGTTTTGGGGAAACTGTTAATGTAGGTTCTTTTGGTTCGGGTAGATCCGTTGAAGGTTTTATCTCTAACTTAGGTATGATCTTTAAGTTTTGCGAAGTACCTGTAATTTGGGGCAGAATTTCATTTCTGTTCAGTTTGTCAACTGGTGATGGTTGAGCAGCTTGTTGATTCTGGGTGGATATCAAATTTGTTTCGTCAGGTTGGTTATCCATTACATTAGGGTTGGCTTCAGTATACATTTTTAATGGAGAGGGGGCAGAGTCAGGTTCATAACTCTTTTGCCAGATAAGCTTCATGTCATAACTATATGCTTTCTTTTGATTAATGAAAGCCAATGGATTAAACCATAATGTAGATATCATTAAAATTAAGGTTAAGCAGGCTGCACTCAAACCCTCCTTGAACTTTCCAGTAGTTGGAGTAACTCTATTCATCGAGGTTTTAGGCAGTTTTTATGCAATTACTTGTTTATTCATTAATGAAGCTAAGTATCTCGTCGACTGCCTGAGTTGCACCATTAATTTTTGGCGAATATTCCAGTGTAGTAATTGGCAGATCTTTGAATAGCTCAAACCATGAACCGTCGATAAAAGATAAATGGCTGATTTCATTAAATGTTAAAGCTTTTTGGCAAAATTCCCTCAAGACTTGTGATTCCGGGAAATCTTCACGGAAGACCCCAGTAAAAGGAATATTCATACCCCAACACTCGGACACTGTGCTGTACCCAGCTTTTCCGATTACATGACTGGATGACTTAACCAGGTCAATAAAGGCTATATCACAATCCATGGGAATGTATGTGACTTTATCTTGCCGACTTATGGAATTGTAGTCGCCAGGAATAATAACATGAAATCCATGGGTATTTTGTGGCATTTCATGCTTCATTGGAATACCCCCAGTTGTCAGAATTACATATTTGTCACTTGTGCTTAAACCTAGTCTTGAAAGCACGACATCTCTGTCTGTTTGAGAGAATCGAAAGATAGGGTTTACAGAGGGGCAGTTTTTGACCTCATTACAAAACGGTCGGCATTGGATGCGCAGGTCTGTTTTATCATATATATTTTTGAGTATCTCGACCAAATGCTCGAAACTGGGGTATTGTTCGATGTAACTTTGATAGATCCAATCCCAAGTAAAGTTTTCTAGCAAAACTGTTGGTATCTGCAATTGATTGCCCAATTCTATACCTAGTGGTGAAATATCGCATAAAACCAAGTCTGGGTCTGAAGATCTAAGCAAGGCGGTACATCGTTTGGTATGTGAATCACTGAAGGATAAAAACTCCTCGACTCGAGCAAAGCTGTCTTCAAGTGAGTGATGAAAAGGTCCCTTCTGCACAAGTCCTACATCTGTTACTTCGTTAATTACTTGTATGTTACAATTCCGAGGTAGGTTAGCGGACCAAAACCATGAAGGTACTTGGCTAAAGATCATGATTTCAGCCCGGTTATCTTTTCGGCAAATCTGGTTAATAATTGCTGACATTCGTGTCGCATGACCAAAACCGTGAGAGGACACAAAGCACGCGACCCGAAGGGGTGAAGCAGTCATTTTACTCAAGGAAAATTAGCTCGAGGTATGCTTCAAGTTGATTCGATGGGCTCAATTTTCCTTTATCCTTCTTGATGAGTTTCCTGCAGAAGTCGGAATCGACTTGCTCGTTATAACTTATGACCTGAATTTTTTCTTTAGTGCTTAAGCCTGACGGTTCAAGTCGAAGGGGGACACCAAAAGGCCCAAATGAACAAATCCACGATTTGATTGAAAGCCCCTTAATGTTACCCGTAGTAAGGGAGGGGTTTTGGCGTGCGAAAAAGGGTAGGTTAGTTGCACTAACTCTAATTTTCGTAACTACTGGTAAGCTATTTAGGTATTCCTTGGGTGAAGAAAATTTCATTTTTTGGAAACTTGAATAAAAATGAATTGGGTCGAACCCGACTAAGTTGTAACCGTTAAAGTTACCGTGTTTATTTTTAGTCTTAAAGCTTTGACGGGCATACCATTTGCTAAATTGATCGCTTAGGCGCAATCCCACTTCAAAATGTAAGTGAGAACGACTTAAAGGTATGTGGAACGATGCAGAATTCCCCATTTTACCGAGAACTTGTGCGATTTTTACCTTCGACCCAACTTTTAATCCATCGGAAATTTTAGCAAGGTGGGCATAGAGGGAATACAATACCGGGTTAAAACCTTTATGTTCCAGGACAATATATCTCCCGTAAGCACTTGCGGAAGCCGAATAACTAACATGGGAAACGGTTCCATCCATTACAGCAAATACACTATCTTCTGCGTGGCCTTGCTTGCTACTCCTTACAGGGAAAAGGTCCAGGCCTTCGTGGAATTTATATCCATTGTTTCTCACGCAACCAAATGCACCTGATGAAAACTCTTTCCCTGGACCAGTTTTTTGAAGAAATGTATGATACCCAAGCCCTTTTGCAAAAGATGGGTTGGGTGTTGGCCAAGCGAGGGTAAAAAAATTGGCAGATAAGTTATGACAAAATAAAAATGCTATTGCGATAGCACTCAATCGGATAATCATTTTACCGAGACCGACCACTTTTAATTCCTCTGGTTTTGCAACTCAAGGTTGATGTGCCTAACAGAAAGTTCGAGTTTGCTGTAGAAGGCATAAATTTCATCTTCGGATTTGCGGTGGGCAAACATGAATGGAATGAATCCATTAGTTATCGTGGATTCGATTGGGTGAATGCCAACAACAGTTCCGTTTACGACAAGGCTTAAACTTCTCCCGATCCGGTTGGCGGTTTCTTTCTGCAGGGTCATTGCGGCCCTCCGGCCTAGTCCGATCCAGATACCATAGATACGGCCTTCTTTGTTTGGGCTGAATATATCAGAAAAGCTTCCTAGCTTTGTTCCTGATATGTCATACTCATCGATAATTGGAATAGGTGCACCGCCTTCTACGAAAATTCGGGGCCGGTGAGTTATTTTAGTGGAATCGTAACCATTCTTTGAGCATCCAAGCTGAGTAAACAGGACTAGTAGGATGCAAATAAGTGAATACTTGTAATGAGATCGTAAAAGATGTTTTATCATAAGCATGCTTGTTCTTGAGAGTAAGGGAAATGCAGGGTATTGATAAACCTTAAAAGATGGTGCTAAGCAAAAAACCTAAGATGCAAGAACGATCCAGTGTAATTGTATTTATGGATATGCAATCACGCTTACTTAATTCCATTGAAAATGCAGACGAACTGATCGAATCCTGTTCGATTCTCTCTGCCTGTTCGAAATTGATCCAAATCCCTTCTGTTCTTACAGAACAAGTTCCCGAGAAACTAGGGAGTACAGATAAGCAAATTGTTTCCCAGCTAGATAATCCCCAAATAATAATTAAGGATACTTTTTCTGCATTTGGATCTTCGGGATTTTGCGATTTCCTTACTCAACTTAACACAAAGAGAATCATACTGGTCGGAATAGAAACTCCAATTTGTATCTTCCTAACCGCACTCGATGCCTTAAAGGCAGGTTTTTCCGTCACCTTGTTGTCTGATTGCGTTAGTTGCCGAGTCCCAAAGGATGGCAAATGCTGTCTATCCCAACTACTTCAGTTAGGAGTGGAAGTTATCCCATTAGAAAGTTTTATTTTTCGCGAACTTCAACACTCTGCTCATCCTAATTTCCGGGAGATTTCAAACCTGATTAAGAATAGGGCGCTAAATATTTGAAATATTTAACTTAAATGCTTTCCTCTACAAATTCTGCTACCTTGCTTGGTGTATCAGCTTTACCCGTAGCAGTTGAGGCTAATAGTGGAGAGCGGGGTGACCCACGAGTTGTACTAGTTGGACTTCCTGATGCTACCGTTAAGGAATCGCTCGACCGTGTACACTCCAGCCTTTCCAATGGTGGATTCTCGCTTCCTCGTACTCGCATCACAGTCAATTTAGCTCCTGCGGATTTACGAAAGGAGGGCAGTGCTTTTGATTTACCTGTAGCTTTGTGTTTACTAGCTTCAACCAAACAGTTAGGCCATGATCTCCTTAACGAGTTCCTTATTGCCGGGGAACTTGGCCTTTCCGGTGAATTACGCTACATAAAAGGAGGGCTTTCGATGGCGGTATTAGCAAAGCAGCAAAAAAGGCGAGGCGTTATCCTGCCAGTTGCATCTGCTAAAGAAGCTTCCTTGGTTGATGGAATTGAAGTCTATGGAGTTAGTAATCTCTCTCAGGTTGTAGATTTCCTTAACCAGAAAGTTGCCTTGGATGCGATTCGCCCATCGATTTTCTCAACTAAAACTGAAAAAGACCCTTTATACGATTTTAATGAGGTGAAGGGACAGCCTAAGCTGCGCAGGGCTGTAGAAGTTGCAGTTTGCGGTGGGCACAACTTGTTAATTGTTGGACCGCCAGGTTCGGGAAAGTCTATGGTATCAAAGAGAATACCTACCATTTTACCCTCTCCTTCAATGGATGAATATATTGAGATTATTAAAATATACTCTTCAACTGGGGATGCCTCCTACATGGCAAACGGCTTGAATTCTCGTCCATTTCGTGCACCACATCACACTATCAGTGATGTGGGTCTGATCGGAGGTGGTACAATACCTGGTGCTGGTGAAATATCGCTCGCACACAATGGGGTTTTATTCCTCGACGAGTTGCCCGAGTTTAAAAGGTCTGTCCTAGAGGTCCTTCGGCAACCCCTTGAAGACGGAGAAGTAACTATATCCAGGAGTGCCGGGAAAGTTACCCTGCCTAGTAGTTTCATGTTTGTGGCTTCAATGAACCCTTGTCCCTGCGGTTACTTAGGTGATCCTAAGAATTCGTGCAGATGCTCGATTCCACAAATCCAAAAATACAGGTCTAAAATTAGTGGGCCTTTATTAGATCGTATCGACTTACATATTGAGGCGCCTGCTCTTGCTGTTACAGAATTACAAAATTTTAAAAAATCCGAAAGTTCAGAAGTTATAAAAAGACGCGTTGAAATTTGTAGAGAAATTCAACGAGAAAGATTTTCCAAATTAAAAATTAAAACTAATGCATTTATGCCAGATTCTTGGATTGAAAAGGCTTGTTTGTTAAGTGATGAAAATAAACAGGTTTTAGTCCATGCAATGAATCAGCTTTCTCTATCTGCTCGTGCATACACACGCATATTAAAAGTTTCAAGAACCATAGCCGATATGTGTAATAGTGTTAATATCGAAAGAAATCATTTACTTGAAGCTATTCAGTATCGAAATTTAGATAGAAAAATTATATGATTATTCTTTACATATATCTTAAATTTAAAATAAACACATTTATAACAATTATATAAATTATGAACTTGGACCAAATAGAAGACCTTAAAGAACTTAAAGCTTTAAAAGCTAAAATTGAGAAGAAGATTAAATCTCAAAACGCCAAACCAGTTAAGCCAAAACTTTCAGTTCTTTACCCAATCATCAAGGATGACCATAAACGACATGTAAGGAATGATGGACGAAAAATTTTTCGCTCTGTGGTCGATTATCTGGAATGTTATGTAAAAGGAATGCCTCCGATTTCCCGTGCAGAATTCTACAAACGATTCGGTATTGAATCACGCCGGGGGAAGGTAACTCCAGAGACTGTTTTACAGGTAAAAAGTATACTTTCTTCTGGTAAAACATTGTCTGAAGCTTCAATTGAAGCGGGTATTTCGATTGCGTCTTGTCAAAAAATTAAATCCGGCAAATACGACCAATAACTAAACTCCTTACATCTAAATATAAACCGTGTTCATCACGGTTTTTTTTTATAAAGTGGCCAAGAAGATATCTGGGGTTTTTTACTTGGATCGTGAAGAAACGGTTGAGTACTTACTAGAAGCCTATCACCTAAAGTGGTGCATCACTAGATGGCAAAGTGGAAAAGTAAATATAAGTTTTGAGACACGGTCTGCATCTCGTGCAAACTGCAACCTAACTCCTTATAAAATCAAGAATTTTAAAACAATATTGCTTTCCAAGACTGAAATAGATTTAGCAATACTTAAAGTTACCCAATCGTCACATTTATAAACTATCTTCTTCTGGGATATCTAACCTATGCATAGTTGTTTCTTCTCCCTTTGAGTCTGTGGTTATGACTTTCATGATCTTGCAGTCCTTGCCCTTCGCCTGAAAACGCTTTGGGTTACCATCAGGTCCTATGACCTGAAGAAGTCCAGGTTTCTTCTCAATTTCCACACATTCGATAAGGTCTTTACCATTGTAGCCATCTTCATGAGAGGTTGAATAAAGACCATCTGGATGAACAAAGCATACAATTCTACCATACCTAAAACTTCCACCCCGTTTACTTTGGATCACATCGCCTTTTTCAAATGTTTTCTTTGAGAATAACTGTTTTCGAGGAGTGTAGGGTTTTAATTTTGACCTTTTAGCTTTAAACATTTGAACACCGTCAGAACCTTTTTCCAAGGGAGTAAGGTCATCAGGGTTTACCTCGAGGAGTTCACAAGTTGGGTCCCCTGGATCATCTTGTAAGATCATCAATACTTCCCCGCATCGTTTCTTGTTTCCCTTCGAGCTAACAATTTCTTTTACATGAACACCAATTTCGATGGTTTTCTTCTTTTTCTTTTTTTGCATAATTATCTAAGGTTAAGGTTCTATCCCAAATCCAGTTTTCAGGCTACCTGTTTTAGCAAGTCGTTTTTCTCGACACTCTTTGCATATACAAAATCTACCGTGGCCAAAATCTAAAGGGTCCGGAATGACAACTTGTTCGGTTTTACTTGGTGTAGTCTTTCTTACAGTGCTGGCAGTGTTAGATTTTTGTATGGGTATGTCTTTAGCCAACTCTAATCTTTTCTTTTTATTAAGTTCAAAACGATAGGCGAGTAGTTGTTTGAAGTCGGTTTTATCAATGTTAACCTCTCCTCGAAGTTTTGAGTTTTGCAAATGAGCTACAATCAAGGTTGATCCTCTAATTCCCAATACTTGAACCTCAGAATTGGGTGCGACCTGCGAGTTGGCGATAACCTGCCCAGATGAGGTTTTAGCTAAAAGGCTAATTGGTAATTGGCATGTTACTGGTTTTGCGGGAAACACACTTTTAGGAATGCGGGTCCAATTCTTAACTGCGATAAGTAGATCTTTAGAAAAAGATGGTTGCTCTGGCTTTGGGTTCTCAGGGATACCTGTGATAGGTTTTTCTTTCAGGGGTATTTTATAAACCTGCTCTACTTCGGTTTTTTTTAATTGTGGTGTTTCTTTTCGCTCAAGCTTTGGTTGGTCAGGCACAGGGTTTTGAAGGTGATGAGCGGTTTGATTTTCATCCTTAGCAGGAATTTGAATACCTTCGGGCAAAGTAATATTCTCACATGATGAGAACATTGAGAATAATAATAGAAAGCATGAATAGTTTTTAATGAATCTCACTAATTATAATTAGGCATTGTCCCAAATTAGTTCAATTGTTTTTCATGTGATTGCTATTTTCGCCTCGATGAATTTTAAATGATTTATGCCTTCCTCTAGTAAAATCTTTCTACCCTTAGCCAATATTTTAGTTTTTATGGGAATATCAATATCTTCGTTAATGGAATATTCCTTTGGGGTTGTAAGTGGATGTTTAATTGGTGCAGTTTTAAATGCATTCACCTTGGTAAAGTCTAGGTGTAATGCCTTAAATGACATAGACCATTCGTCTATAGGTGGACTGGGTTCGATAGCTTCAGAGAAAAATAAAGTGTTGGAAGATTTGGACCGTGAAGTTGCCCGGCGGAGAGAAGCTGAGCAGTTCAATCGTAATTAAAGTATTGTGTACCGCAAAACTCCATTAGAACTTAAAGGTATGCCCCCAGGTATTCCCTTTATTGTTGGGAATGAATTGGCGGAGCGCTTTTCCTTCTACGGGATGCGCTCAATTCTTTTGGTTTACATGACAACCTACCTTTGCCAGTCAGACGGTGCATTGGATGTATTTGGCAATAAAGAGGCGGAGGCTTGGGTTCATTTATTTGTAGGTTCCGCTTACTTATTTCCCATTCTTGGTGGTATTATAGCAGACGCACTTTGGGGGAAATACAAAACAATTCTCTTACTCTCCTTAGTTTACTGCTTAGGGCATGCATGCTTGGCTTGCATGGGGTGGGGCGGGGATACCCGGATTCTCCTCCTTGTCGGACTTGGGTTAATTGCGGTGGGCTCTGGTGGTATAAAACCCTGTGTTTCTGCACATGTAGGAGATCAATTTGGTAGATCCAATGCAGGATTGCTACCGAAAGTATTTGGTTGGTTTTACTTATCAATCAATATGGGTGCATTTTTGTCAGGACTGTTAACCCCCTTTTTGCTTGAAGCCAAAAGAGTATCTGGGACTTTAGGTGAAGCCATTTATCCATCTTTTATCTGGATTGTTGGAGAAAAGCAGCCAGGCGAAATAATTTTCGGTCATCATTATGCTTTCGGTCTGCCCGGTATATTAATGGCCGTTGCAACCTTACTTTTCTGGATGGGGCGCAGAGAATTTACTCACATTCAGCCTGTTGGCAGGGCTTATTTTAGTCAGTTGGTAAATAAAGATAATCTTCGCAGCCTTGGTAAACTATGGCTTATCTTTTCATTTGTTATCCTGTTTTGGGCTTTATTTGACCAGATAGGTACGCTGTGGCAGGTTCAATGCCGCCAATTGGACTGCGTTTTTCCAGGTTGGATACCTATGTTTGGTGGGTATGAATTATTACCAGCTCAAGTCTCTGCTGTATTCAATCCGCTTTTCATTCTTTTATTAGTACCTTTATTCAGCCGTTTTATTTATCCCCTGATAGAACATTTCTTCAGACTCAACTCACTTCGCAAGATGGGAATTGGGCTTTGGTTGATGGTCCTTTCTTTTGTGTTAGTATCTGTGATTCAAGAGCTTGTGGAAACTGGACTTGTGGTGCATGTAGGGTGGCAAGTTTTTGCCTGTCTTATCTTAACTGCATCCGAAGTCATGGTTTCCATCACCTGCCTAGAATTCGCTTACACCCAAGCCCCTAAAGCAATGAAGTCTTTGGTTATGGCGTTGTTTTTGCTTACCGTATCCCTTGGTAATTACCTGACATCAGGAGTGAAGTTTTTACTAGCCGATGAACAAGGTGCCTCGAAGTTAGAGGTGACGAGTGAATTTTGGTTTTGGACCTTATTGATGACCCTCGGGGCAACTTTATACATTTTTGTTTCGCATAAATACACGGTTAATGAGCTCCTTCAGGCTGAAAAGACAACAAGAACAAAAGACGATTAGAGGATTCGTAATTGAGCAACTTTCTGGCATTTTTTTAATTTATTAATCTGCTTTAATAATTCAGGTTTCTTAAAGCTTAATTCCTGCTTTATCGTGCTACTAGAAGCACGAATTTGTAAAGTCTTGCCATCTTTAGATAGGTTAACCGGAGCACATTTACCTGATAGGTATTTACCGACTATCTTCTGCCAATTCCCTGAAATAACTCCTTCAGCGGTCTCATCTTCTCCGATCCCCCAATCTTCCCACACCTTCTCCACTAAACTTTCCATGGATATGGGATGGCGGGGTTTACCCTCAGCTAACCCTGCGGGTAAGTTCATAAAACTTGAAACCAAATCCTGATCCTTAGGTTTGTGCCGTCTATATTTTTTTGATCGATGGGATTTCAAATGATTGAGCTTTCTTCGGTTTAATTATCTTGCTAGTAACATGAAGCATACAATCTTATTACTCAAAGAATTTAATTGTTTATTTGCTATGATTATTAAACCAAGAATCAAGGGGTTCGTCTGTATCACATCGCATCCGACAGGTTGCCTCGAAAATGTCCGCGCTCAGGCGGAGTTAGCTTCTAAGGTTAACTTAGCCAAGAATAAGGGGCCTCGCCGAGTTCTGGTAATAGGTGCATCAACAGGCTACGGGCTTGCCAGTCGAGTCTCTGCGGCTTTCGCTAACAATGCTGATACCCTCGGTGTCTCATTTGAAAGAGAACCCAAAGAAGGTAAGCCTGGCAGTCCTGGGCATTATAATATTTCTGCCTTTCGTAAATTAGCTGAGGAAAAAAATCTTATTGCTGAGGATATCATCGGGGATGCTTTTTCCGATGAATGTAAAGATGAAGTGGTCAGGAAAGCAAAGGAGATGGGTGGGGATTTTGATCTCGTAATATACAGCCTTGCCTCACCTCGTAGGACGGATCCGACTAGCGGTGAAAACTATCGTGCATGCTTAAAGCCAGTAGGCATGATTTATAAAAATAAAACATTAAATACTGATCGCAAAGAGGTCAGAGATGTGACCATTGATCCAGCAAATGATGATGAGCTTTTTCAGACCGAACGAGTCATGGGTGGAGATGATTGGAAGCTTTGGACTAACCGACTTTTAGAAGAGGGTTTACTTGCAAAGGGTTGTGTTAATTTAGCTTATTCCTATGTCGGACCAGAAGTGACCTGGCCAATCTATCGTAATGGAACTATTGGAAGAGCAAAAGCTCACTTAGAGGAAACCGCACTCTCCTTAAATCAACAAATGCTTAGTTCCTGTGAGGGAAGTGCTTATGTATCGGTCAATAAAGCAGTAGTGACTCAAGCAAGTTCTGCTATTCCAGTCGTCCCCTTATATGTGTCTATTCTTTTTAAGGTTATGCGAGAGCAAGGTACACATGAGGGTTGTATTGAGCAAACTAATCGATTGTTTCGTGATCGCCTGTATGGAGAAAATGCTTCCCTTGACCTCGACGAAGCTAAACGAATTAGGTTGGATGACTGGGAGATGGCTGAAGAGACTCAAGTTAAAATCAAAGAGCTTTGGCCACTTATTAATACCAATACACTTTTGGAGATGACTAATTTTGAAGAATACCAGCAAGAATTTCTACGTCTTTTTGGTTTTGGAATCGACGGAGTGGATTATGATTTAGATGTCGACCCGGTTAACCCATATTAACTCTTTCTAATTACTATTAAAACTGGCGAAACCGGATCATTACTACCTTGGAATTTTTCAAAACTCCAATTTTGTAAACTGCATAATTTCCCCACTTCATCTGATTCTTTAGCACCGCCATCATGTCCGCGGTAGCACAATACTGAGAGTAGTCCGCTTGGTTTCAATAGTTTATATGTTTTGAGTAGGGAATTGATCGTGTTTTCATGGGTAGTCTTTATCGAGTGATCTCCACCTGGTAGATAACCTAGGTTATACATGGCAATGGCAATTTCACCACGGTACTGGACGGGAATTCTTTCCATAATGTTAGTATGGCAGTCATGAAATATGGATACGCATTCCCCTAGTCCCGCAGCATCTAATTTTCTACGTGCCTGGTGAATGGCCGATTCCTGAATATCCATAGCGAAAACTTTACCTAGTGGGCTTATTTGTTGTGCCAGAAAAAGGCTATCATGCCCATTTCCCAATGTGGCATCTATGCAATAGTCTCCCGTTTTGATATTTTCTTTAATTTTTGAATGAGCTAGTTCAAATAATCTCATTTTGATTTTCTTTACATGAACCTTGAGAGATTCTTGTGTTGGGGTAAGGGGGTTCCATGGGTAATGAAATTGGTAAATTCGAGTGCAGCCAAAGGAATCGTACTGCACCCTCTTGAGCCAAAGCCGTTAAAAAGAAAGAAGTTTTTAATTACTGGGTGCCTTCCAATAATAGGATTACGATCCTTTGTTCCGCTTCGCACTCCACTTGAATGTGAGTGTATCAAAGCATTTTGAACAGATGGAATAAATTGTAGTCTTTTCAAAATATCATCCCTGGCTGATGGCCTTGGTCCCGACTCCAGGTTTTTATGCATCCAAGTTGAGCCAATTCTAGCTAACTGTTTATTTCCTTCAGGTATGTGCCAGGTTCCATTGCTTGCATGGAGTTCATTAGATGACTCGATTGTTAATACATCGCCTTGGGCGGGAGCAAAAGGCAGGTTATTAAACCATTCATTCTCTAGAACACGAAACCCTTCGCAAAATACAACCATATGATCAGTCCATTTCTTCGGGTCAAAACTCGTTTCTTGAAATCGATCTTGTGAAGAAAGACTTCCCTTGGAGAAGTTAACGAAGCCTTGGGAGTCAAACTTCCATGCTTTGGTAACTCCAGCACCATAGTTTGCAAGGAGTCCTGAGTCGCTGCATTGCTCAGAGCTAACTGTTTGTTTCTTGTAAGGACTAGGCAGGTTATCCCATCGATCCTTTTGAGTTGCTGCCTGAAAGACCCGAAATAATTCAATAGAATGAAGGAACTTTTGTTCAGCATGTTTTTCAATCATTTTACAGAAAGATAGGTTTGCATCCATGCATCTATCAAAATCTGTTGGCATATTGAGTTTGGGCCCGATGAATGGATTAATCAAACCGGCAGATACTTGCGTTGCAGAATGTGGACTATTTGAGTCTATCACCCTAACATTCCGCCCACATTCAAGAAGGCTGTGCGCAAGAATGGCACCAGCCAACCCATGACCTACAATAAGAATACCCTGACTCATTAGATAAATTTCACCTTTCAATGAGTTTGCGGACAACTCTCTTTGCGTCAAACTAAGTGGAATGTTTCTTATCCGTAAAGTATTTCCGCTTGCACTCCTGTTAAGTGCATTCCTTGCTTTTTGGTTGGCTAAAAATTTCTCTTTTCAGGGAAATCAGTTAAAGCAAACAAGTCTCAAAAAAAAGCAACCCCATCATGCGCCCCTACCAAACTTTAATACTGGAGGCGAAGTCGTTCCTTTCGGAAATTCATTATTGGAGGAAATTAATCAAACTTCGGTAAAGGAATTTGATGATTTACTTAAGCAATTAAACCCAGGAAATGATTGGGTACTTAGTCTAGATAAGGCTAGTTTGGAAAACCTCGCGGTAAATGCTTCCATTTCTGGAATTAAGTTGGTTGAAAGTCTCCCAGAACTTGGAGTTATTCGGGTTAAGATTCTAGACACAAAAAAAGCTCTGCCTCTTCTGATTGAGTACATTTCTAATAATCAAATATCTCCTAACTATACGATGCGCCAACCCCTTCCTCCACGAAAGGAATTGGTCTTGGATGAAGCTAGTTTTTCAGACTCCTACATTAAATGGCTAGGGGGGAGAGATGATCGTGCCAACCTAGGTACAGGTGTAAAAGTAGCCCTGTTGGATTCAGGGGTTGATCTTTCTCATCCTATGCTTGCGGGTGCATCTATAAAGCAAACAAACCTACTAACAAATAACGGGATAGCTGGGGTGGGGCATGGCACCGCACTGGCTTCTGTCATGGTCGGTACCACTTCGGGCAATCAAGGTATTGCTCCTCGAAGCGAAATTTTATCTTACCGAGTAATCGATAAAACTGGAAAAGCTGACTCCTACACGGTTGCCTCTGGAATCGTCAAAGCAGTACAAGATGGTGCGAGAGTAATTAACCTTAGTCTTGGTGCAGAATATGGGAGCGATGTGCTAAAGCATGCAGTAGGGTATGCTCGAGAGAATGGAGTTAGTATTGTTGCCGCAGTTGGTAATGATGGGGAAGGGTTAGTTAATTTTCCCGCTGCATACGATGGCGTCATTGGAGTTTCTTCTGTGGGGAAAAATGGTCAGGTTTCTTCGTTTTCGAATTACGGGAAAGGTGTTGATATTGCAGCACCCGGAGTAGGTGTGCTTGCTGCGTGGGAGCTTCAAGAAAGGGTTTCTTTTAGCGGAACCTCAGTATCTACTGCGATTGTCTCTGCTTCAATTGCCGCGGAACTCTCTAATGATCCTAATCTGACCAGTCATGACGCTGAGGATTTACTTCTGCGACACGCAAATGAATCCGGTAGACCGGGTTTTGATTTAATTGCAGGTCATGGTATTTTGAGTCTAGGCAGGCTAGAAAACAGAACGAATGAACATTACTCCGACCCGGCCTTGGTTGGGTATTATTTTGGTGAATCCGGTGTGATTTCTGGCACCGTGCCTTTTGAGGTAATTATTCAAAACCAAGGAAATACTTTGCTTAATAACCTTAACCTTGAGGTAGAATACCTGGGCTCTGTGAACAAATTCAGGGTCAATAATTTAGCCCCTGCAGAAATTAGATCAGAAAAACTTTACCTACAAGGTTCAGATGTTGATGGGTTTCTACAGATAGATTCCAGGCTCACAATTTCATCAGGTACAAAAGATGACAGGCCAGAAAATAATTTCAGGAAAAGTACGATTAGGTTTTAGATTTCGTGGCAGAGCCAGGAATCGCTTGTCTGGGTGCTGTAAAAGCCTTAAGCTGCGTCTCTTTTCTTTTCGGGAAGGGGAACAATCTTTGCTTTGGATTTTCCCCTGATAACACCTGCATTGATAACCACTTCAACTGGTTCTTCAATCGCTGGTAATTCGTACATCACATCAAGCATGACCGTCTCCATTATAGAACGTAATGCGCGGGCACCAGTCTTCATGGTGAGAGCTTGTTTAGCGATCGCAGTGATTGCCTCACGCGTAAAGCGAAGCTCTGCACCCTCGAGCATAAACATCTTGCGGTATTGCTTTAAGATAGAGTTTTTGGTTTGTTCCAAGACACACACAAGTTGAGATTGTGTAAGTTCGTGAAGGATCGAGAGAACGGGCAATCGACCGATAAATTCAGGTATCAAGCCAAATTTAACCAAGTCTTCGGGCATAACTTCGGAAAGAATATCTTCGGCATTTTGTGATTTTTCAGTGTTATACCCTACGCTGCGCTTTCCTTTCCTTTGACCGATGATATCGTCTAGGCCAACAAATGCACCTCCACATATAAATAGGATGTTTGATGTATCCAGTTGGATATACTCTTGATTTGGGTGCTTTCGGCCACCCTGAGGCGGGATGTTACAGACAGTACCCTCAAGTATTTTCAATAACGCTTGCTGAACTCCTTCCCCTGATACATCTCGTGTGATGGATACATTGTCGGTCTTTCGACCTATTTTATCTATCTCATCAACATAAATTATACCGCATTGGGCTCGTTCGACATCATGATCTGCTGACTGTAATAATCGAACAACAATATTTTCCACATCATCACCGACATATCCGGCCTCTGTCAGGGTTGTGGCATCGGCGATAGCAAAAGGAACATCAATAAGTTTTGCTAGGGTTCTTGCTAGAAATGTTTTACCACTGCCGGTGGGGCCAATGAGTAATACATTGCTTTTTTCTATCTCTACCTCTTCTAAATCTTGAGGCAGAAAGGGGGAATCCTTTTGTGAATCAGCTGATCCCAATTCTGCAGATAATCTTTTATAATGATTGTGGACGGCAACAGATAAGACTTTTTTTGCATGATCTTGTCCAATCACATGCTCGTCCAAGTTTGCTTTGATTAAGCTTGGTTTAACCAAATTAAAAACCGGTTTACTGCCAGAGCTTTTCTTGGGAGGTTCTTTCTCTCCAAGTTCACGGTCGATGATAGTTTTGCAAACCCGAACACAGGAATCACAGATGAACACGTTGGCGGGTCCTGCGATCATTTTTCGAACTTCTCCCTGCGGCTTTCCGCAGAAAGAGCAAAAATTGATTTTGGTAGGCTTAGCCATTGGTAAACTTCTTAATCGTTGGGCTTTTGGGAAATTACCTCATCCACTAGGCCATAATCTTTAGCTTCTTCTGCTGACATGTAGTAGTCACGGTCTGAATCTTTTTCAATTTGCTCTACCGATTTACCGCTATGTTCGGAGAGCACTTGATTAATCGTGCTTCTCCAACGTAAAATCTCTTTTGCCGCGATAGAGATATCAGAGGTTTGCCCTCCAGCACCACCGCTAGGTTGATGGATCATGACGCGACTATTGGGAAGGGCATATCTTTTACCTGGAGTGCCAGCCGCTAGTAGTACTGTGGACATACTCGCCGCCATACCGATGCAATAGGTGATTACATCGCATTGCATGAACTTTAGAGTATCATAAATCGCCATTCCGTCAGACACGCTACCTCCGGGAGAATTAATGTATAGATGAACAGCTTTCTTGGGATCTTCCATCTGTAAGAAAAGAAGCTGAGCGATTATGGAATTGGCGACATAGTCATCAATTGGGGTGCCGACAAAGACAATCCGATCACGAAGTAATCGGCTGTAAATATCCCAAGCCCGCTCTTGGCGACCTTCGCGTTCATATACATATGGTAGTGGTAAGTATGCGCCCATGATTATTAGTTTGTTTGCTCACCCTCGATGTCGCAAATCTGTTCTTTGGAAAACTCGGCAATTTTGATTAAAGTTTTATCGTAGACGATATCTTCACGCAAACGGTTCAGCCTGGCTCGATCTTGTGAAAGTTCTTTAATGAATTTCGTTGGATCTTCTCTTCTCATCATTGCTTCACGGGTAGCGGCCTGGGCTAGATCTTCCTTTTCGACTGTAATTTTTTCTTCCTCGGCTATTTTTGATAAAACCAAGGTAAGTTTTAATCGTGCTTGCCCTTGAGTCTGACACTCCTTCCACCATTCATCTCGATTCTTCTCGATCTCATCCTGCTTCGTGCCCTGACTCGCTGCCTGTTGGATACGGTTTTGGAAGATGGCTTTGGACTCTTCCTCAGCAGCTTGCTGGGGTAGTGGGAAGTCATCCATGTCCAAAATTTTCTGGGTAATTTGTTTACGCTTTAGGTTTTCGTTTTCCTGCAATTTGCGTGTTTTAATTTGTTCAACTACTTTTTCCTTCAGTTCTTTTACGCTTTCGATCTTTAAGGACTTAAGGAACTCTTCATCTTCTAGTTTAGGAGCTTTCTTTTCACGAACCTCATGTATTTCCAATTGATATGTCACCTTTTTGCCCGCTAGTGGAGTAACTTCAAAATCCTTGGGGAAGTCGGCGTTAATTTCTTTCTTATCACCATTTTTCATGCCCACAACGCCTTCCGCAATTGCATCCACGCCCATTCCAGTCGAATTGCCAGCTTCCTCCCAGGTATTCGCTTGCTTGCCATACATAGGTTTCTCTGGAACTAACTCAGCAACCGTCTTGCCATCAAGAGTTCCCTCATAGGAGCATTTTACATAGTCTCCTTTTTGTGCAGGTCGTTCAACCTCCTCAAAACTTGCACGTTGTTCCCTGATAGCATCAAGTTCTTTGTCTACCTCCTCATCTTTTACTTCGGTTGGTTCAATGTTGAGTTCGTATTCTTTGTAGGCGGGTAAATCAAATTCAGGCTCTATATCAATGGTAACTTCAACTTCAGCAGGTTTTGTGGGCTCGAGTTCACCGGCGTCAACTTTAAGAACAGAATATACCTTAATATCTTTTCTCTCAAGAACAGCCTCATAGGCGGAGGTCGATACTTTTCTGTTTAATTCCTCATGGAGTTCCTTCGCGTATTTCTTGCGAATTACTTGTGCCGGGGCTTTTCCTTTACGAAAGCCTGGAATGCTTACCATTCTGCCTAAATCTTGACAGACATTTGATTCGAACTTGCTTACCTCTTCAGGTTCGAAGCTTACGGTTGCGATTTTACGAGCAGCGCCCGCATCCTTAATATCTACGTTCACGATAGTTTCAGTACTTTGTTTTCGGATTTATGAATGAGAACGAAGTGTGTTAGACTAACTCCGTAATTTAAGGGATAGATAGTAGGCAAGATTCGGCAAGGGTCAACGAGATAGAATGTACATCAACGCGACGACACCCAAGGGGAGAGTCGGGTACTGGTAACCAGGTTAGTCGCTTTTAGGAAATTGATGGCTTTTTCTAAATCGGTTGGCGAAAAATTTCTCGATTGAACGATAAGTTCATCCCTTGAATGATTTCTACCAATTATATGAAAAAGATCTTCATCTAATAAATTCTCAAACGAATCCTTTACGTTGTCGTTTTTTAATCTGATATAAATTTCAGCTGCACGAAAAAGTTGAATGTTACTAGAACTTTCCAGTTCTTGTTCAGCCAAAATAAACAACCTTTCCGACCTAAACGATCCAGTAGTTTCAATAACCCATGAGTTGACTTTATTAAAATGGGATCCAGAGAGGGACGATCGATTCTCTTCATAATGGACAACGATGCCACTTGGGATAGCAGTAGAAACTGATTCAGGGAGTGGGAGGAAAGGAATATTTCCCACTGCTGTATGTAATGACTTATAATTGCCCGGTCTCAGTGCGGTCTTTTCCTTTTTAATATCAAGTGCGTGTCGAACCAGCATGGATGATGCGGTAACCCCAATTATGAGGCCAATGGCAATAATTATTCTTCTTTCTTTCTTTCCTAGTGACATATGATGTTTAAATGAGGCTTGGCGAGTTGAGGGAGTTTAGCAAAATTGGATTCATGATATCAGCAATTACTGAAGTTAGGGTACGATACCAAGAAACGGATCAAATGGGAGTCGTTTACCATGGCAATTACTTTACTTGGTTTGAGTCCGCAAGAATTGAGTTACTCGACCAGATGGAATGTTCCTATCAAAAATTGGAGAAGGGTGGATACCTACTGCCTGTACTGACATGCGAAGCCCGGTTTATAAAACCGGCCAAATTTGATGATCGCCTGCAAGTGACTGCTATTATTAAAACTTCACCTCTCGTCCGTATTGAAATATTTTACGAGGTAAAAAGGAATGAGGAATTACTCGCCAAGGGGGCAACATCGCATGCCTTTGTGAATGAAGAGGGTAAATTAATCAAACCTCCCAGAGATTTCCTCGATAAAGCAAAAAAACTTTTCTCATTCCCTGACGAGTAAAGGCCGCCTGCTATCTTAAATTACAGTTTAGAAATGATTAACTCGACTACCTGGACGGGCGAAAGATCGTCTGTCTCGATAAGTATGTCTGCTTCTTTGTACCTTTCTTCCCGTTGGTTTAATAACTCCTGCAGTGCGGATGAAGGGTTTGTATTTTGTAACAAGGGGCGAGTTTTGTCAGAACTTGTTCGTTCAACAAGCGTGGTGATAGATGCCCAAAGGCAAACCACATCCCCCCTTTCTTTTAGAGATTCCATCATGCCATGCGGAATGCAAAGTCCACCCCCGCAAGCAACCAGGCAATTTTCTTGGGGGTGCCCGTGACTTATAAAATCTTTTTCTAAACTGCGGAAATGTGCTTCACCTTTTTGGTGAAAGATCTGAGATACATTCATTTTGGCGGCTTTTTCAATTTCTTGATCGGAGTCCCGGAAACTCATCCCCAGGCTTTTTGCCAACATCTTCCCAAGTGTACTCTTTCCCGTACCCATTAAGCCCACCAAATAAAGGTTAGATCTTGGGGCAGGAGAGTGGTCGTTTGTTTTCATATTGTAAAATTGTAAAAAGATAAGTTCTTGCGAAGCAAAGGAACGAAAGCGATAATGACAAGATGAATCAGGATACATCTATCGTAACTGTCAAGGGCGTCATGCCCACCTCCAATGGTTGTGCCATTTTCCTCGGTAACGATGAAAGAACTTTTGTCATCTACGTAGACCCTGCAATAGGGAACGCAATAAACATGACGATCAATAAGGTGAAAAAGGAGCGCCCACTGACTCACGATCTAATTGGGTTAATCCTTAAGGGACTGGAGACAAAAATCGAGCGTGTATTAATTAATGATGTAGATGAGGGTACTTTTTTTGCCCGAATTATTTTACAAATGGAAAACGAGCTTGGGAAAAAAATTATTGAATTAGACGCCCGCCCGAGTGATTCCATCGTCCTTGCATTGCAAATGGACCAGCCCATCCATGTCTCTCGAAAGGTTATGGATAATGTTGAGGATATGACGGAGATTCTTGAGCGTATCCTGCGAAAGCAGGAATGATTTCCCCAAAATGTTGGCTACATTAACTCCCGGTGTTTCGCCGGTCTCGTTAGAAGGGTTATTCCCTGAAGTCGGTTTTCCTACTGCACTCGCACCCATGCAGGATGTTACTGGGCTTCCGTTCATGAACTTAATTGCAGGCTTTGGGCCACCCGACTTATTTTTCACCG
>JAQXCL010000155.1 GCA_029251885.1 Opitutales bacterium
GATTCCCTACATTGGATTCAAGCATTCCACCCCCGAACCCGCACTTTCTGAACCGATCAATGATAACGGTTGGCGAAAAGGCAATTTCCATTGGCCTCAGTTTCGTGGCCCCGAGAGGACGGGACATGCCCCGGATCAGGGAGTCGACATAAATTGGAACTCTGCCCCTTCACCCCTCTGGAAAAAAGTGTGTGGGGCTGGACATTCTTCAATCATATCATCAGGAAAGCTCCTCTACACTTTGGAACAGAAAGGGGATGAAGAGACCGTGACTGCCCGTTCCCTGAAGAATGGGGAACTAATCTGGAACTTCGCAAAAAAAACCCGGTGGGATGATATGATGAGCGGACCAGGTCCCCGCTCCACTCCCACCCTAATCAATGATAAATTGATCGTCCTTTTTTCAAACGGTACACTCTCATGCCTCCAACCAAATACTGGAAAGTTGATTTGGGAAACAAGGACCATTGAGGATGACTATATTTTTCCACACTGGGGGATTTCAGTTTCTCCTTTGGTTTGGAAAGAACAGGTAATTATCAATCTAGGGGGTGAGGGAAGTGCAGTAAAATCATACTCTCTAGCATCCGGAAAGTTAAACTGGCAATCAAAGTTATCCGGCAAAGGGGTCTATTTATCCCCCACACTTTTAAGGCTTCTCGGAGAAGATCATTTATTAGTGGCCGTGGAGGGAAAAATTGCCTCATTGAATCCACAAAACGGCAAAACTATATGGGAAAAACCATGGAAAATCTTTCTCAACAATGTACAAATTGTTCAACCGATCGCACTGTCTAATAACTCCTTCCTAATTGCGGCCGGATATGGCAAGGGCGCAGAATGTTTTTCCATCAGCCAAGAATCGGACAACGCAAATTATCTGATCGAATCGCAGTGGAAATCAAAAGACCTCAAGGCAAAATTCTCCAACCCCGTGCTCAAGGAAGGATACCTCTATGGATTTAGTGAGAACCTGCTCGTCTGCCTGGAAGCCAAGACTGGAAAACTGATGTGGCGAGGGGAAAAATATGGATACAGTCGCATTCTTCTTTGTGATAAAAAATTACTTATTCTGGGAAACACCGGTGTTTTATCTGTGGTCAATGCCAATCCAGAGAAATTCCAGGAGGTGTTTTCTGAACAACTTTTAAACAATGCTCGTTGCTGGAATGGCCCCGTCCTAGCCAACGGCTATCTCTTTGCCCGCAACGGCGAGGAAATTGCCTGCTTTGACTGGGCAAAATAATTGCCCTCCAATTTTACCCGACTTCAGGAATTTCCGACCAATTAGTAGTGTAACGGGGGGTCCGTCTTTCACGGCGCATCCGCCAGGAATGATCCATTCCCTGAGCCGCCCAAAAGCCACCACTGGACCCATAACGAGCGGCAACTTCCTCGACCGTATCGATGAACCCACGGGTACGATCGTCTCCAAACTCCTCAAACAATAAACTTTGACGGGAACCGACTGGTATAAGATCGAGCAGGATAACGCCCGCCTTTTTGTAGGAATATCCTGGGCGATAAATAGACCGTAAAAGTTCCTTGGCCCGACGAATCACCCGGATGGGATCATCTGTGGGTTCGTCCAGGGCAAGGGCACGGGCATTGGAATATTGGGGCTGATCCTCGCGGAATCGATTGGTCATGACAAATACCTGTATCCCGGAAGCCAAGGAGTTTTCTGCACGCACCTTACGAACCGCCCGTACGACATAATTAGCCACCGCCTCCTCCAAGCCCTCGAGGCTGGTCAGAGGTTTACCAAAGGATCGGGAACAACAGGTATTTTTACGGGGAGGAACCATCTCTTCCATTTCGATGCAAGATGTACCCATCAATTCGCAATGGGTACGTTCGAGGGTCACTCCTCCGATCGAACGAACCACGGCGGCAGGCAGCTCAACAAATTGACGGGCATCATGGGCACCAACCCGGCGCAAACGAACCGCCAATCGGCGGCCCACTCCCCAGATGTCCTCAATCGCTACCCGTGCAAGGGTATCAAGATCGCCCACATCCACCTGCAAGCACCCGCTACCAGATTTCTTGGCTAAACGATTAGCCAGCTTGGCCAATGTCTTGGTCATGCCCAGACCGACAGAAATAGGAATACCTGTCCATTGATCCACCGTTCGGCACATCCGAACAGCCAATCCAATTGGGTCAGAAAGACCGGAAAAATTGAGGAATGATTCATCAATCGAATAGACCTCGAGCTCAGGAGAAAATCGCCGTAAGACCGAGACCACCCGGCCGGACATATCCCCATACAATTCATAATTCGAGGAAAATACCTCCACCCCATTGCGTTCACAAAGGTAGCGCACCTGATGATAAGGGGCACCCATAGGCACCCCAAGTATCTTGGCCTCGTTAGAGCGGGCAACGGCACATCCATCGTTATTGGATAGCACGATAACTGGCCGGTTTCGCAACTTCGGACGAAAGACCCGTTCGCAGGAGACATAAAAATTATTGCAATCAGCCAGGGCGATCACAGGGAATGGATCACATTGGTTACCACTCCCCAAAGATGGGCTTCATCTTGCTCCTGAAATTGTATGGGGGGGTAGTCAGAATTTTCTGGGACCAACCAAGTGACTCCCTTTTCTCGGCGCATTCTTTTGACCGTAAGTTCGCCATTGATCGAGACCACCACTACCTTGCCGTCTTCTGCGGTCAAGCTCCGGTCGACCACCAGCAAATCACCATCGTGTATGCCCGCTCCAATCATCGAATCTCCGCGGGCTCGGGCAAAAAAGGTGGCTGCGGGTTGGCGAACGAGATGGGTATTAAGATCAAGGGTACCCTCAGAATAGTCGTCTGCCGGGGAGGGGAAACCCGCTGATACACCGCAGGCATAGAGGGGAAGTTCGTGCTCGCGTTCTCGCACAAAGCGAAGCACTCTTTCGACTTGGCTAACCGGGAGTCTCACTGGTCGAGTGGGCTCTCCGTATTGGTTGCTCCCTTTCGGTCTTCCCGCTCCTTCTCTTCTTCCTCCTTGGTTTGTCATTTTCTTATCTTCTTGAAATATGTAACAGAATTCAAAAAGAGCAAGCAGTTCAGGTAAAAAAATGATCTAAAAGAATCAAACAATCGTTTCATATAAATGGAAAACAGTAATCAATCTACTCCCAGTACGCATTTAATCGCGGGTGCATCCCGCGGGATTGGTCGGTCGCTAGTCGATCAATCGATCGCTGCCGGACACCAAGTCTATGCCCTTTCACGCACTCCGCCCGCATCCACCCCTACGGATTGTCAGTGGATTATTGGAGATGTTTCTGACCCTGCTTCCTTCGCTGATCAATTGCCCGAACAAATCGATGCTCTCACTTATTGTCCGGGAAAAGTGGTACTTGGTCCACTCAAACGTTTACGCCCCGAACAAGTCCTTGAAGCATATCAAACCAATGTGCTCGATGCCTTCACCTTGATTCAATCTTTACTCCCCAAACTTTCCGGGTCGATTGTTCTTTTTTCATCCGTGGCAGCACGCACCGGATTGCCCAACCACTGTGCCATCTCTGCCGCCAAATCAGGATTGGAGGGATTTGGGATTGCCCTTGCTGCCGAGCTTGCACCCAAAGTGCGCGTAAACCTGGTTGCCCCCACCCTCACCCCCACTGAAATGGGACTATCCATGGTAGGTGGTGAAAAAATGATTCCCATGATCGAAGGACGCCACCCATTAAAAAAGCTCCCCGCAGTAGACGAAGCCGCCTCGACCGCTCTTTTTCTGCATTCATCGGGTGCTGCTTCTATGACCGGGCAAATCCTCAAGGTTGACGGTGGGATGTCCCGCCTCAAACTAGGGTAATGATTACCACTCGCGCTTCTCAGTCTGGCAAGCGGGCTATTATTTGGTTCCGCAAAGACTTACGCTTGGCTGACCACCCCGCTCTTGACGCCGCCCTCCAGGCAAACAAAGAAATTATTCCCGTATTTATTTGGGATGAGGAAGAGGGTGGCAACTGGTCACCCGGTGCCGCATCCCGCTGGTGGCTTCACCACTCCCTCGAAAGCCTCAGTTCTTCAATTACGAAGTTTGGGGGCACTCTCATTCTTGCTCAAGGCAAAGCCGCTCAAGTTTTGCCAGAAATTGCTCAGGCTCACCAGGCAGACCAAGTCTTTTATGGCCGGTGTTACGACCCGGCGGGCATCGCCACGCAGGAAGCGGTGGAGGAAGCTTGTGACCTTCAAGGTATTAACACCGAGTCATTCAACTCATCCCTGCTTCAGGAACCTTGGGAGACTAAAAACGGAACGGGCAAACCCTTTCAGGTATTTACTCCGTATTGGAGGAAGTCCCGAGCTATCATTTATCGAGAACCAGCAAGTTATGATCCCAAGAAACTTTCATTCGTCCAGCAAACTTCCTCCCCTCAATCACTTACCGACCTCGCTTTGCTCCCCGATCATCCATGGCACAATAAGATGGGTGCTCATTGGGAAGTATCGGAATCTGCCGCTCATCAACAGATCGAACGCACAGTTGAAGAGGTTACCCGTTCCTATGCCACCCGCAGAAACCATCCGTCGGTCGATGGAACCTCCCGCCTATCTCCCTACCTAGCCTGGGGTCAGGTAAGTCCGCGGCAAATTTGCAAAGCGATATTGCAGGCGGAAAACGAGGGTAGTCATCGAGGAGAAAATAAATTTTTAGTGGAAATCGGATGGCGGGAATTTTCCTACCATCTACTTTATCATTTCCCCACCATCCCCGACCAGCCCTTGCGTCCAAAGTACGCCAACTTTCCATGGCTTAATGATCCAGACAATTTGAAACGCTGGCAGTTTGGAAAAACCGGATACCCAATGGTCGATGCTGGTATGCGCCAACTTTACGAGACCGGATGGATGCACAACCGTGTCCGTATGGTTGTTGCCTCCTTCCTTGTCAAACATCTCCTCCTACCCTGGCAGGATGGAGCCCGCTGGTTCTGGGATACCCTAGTGGATGCTGATCTGGCCAGCAATACCCAGGGCTGGCAATGGGCAGCTGGATGCGGGGCCGATGCCGCTCCCTACTTCCGTATTTTCAATCCTATTACTCAAGGAACTAAATTTGATACCCGCGGGGAATATGCTAAGCGTTGGATTCCAGAACTTGGCAACCTACCTGCAAAGCATTTATTTAGCCCGTGGACGGCTTCATCCTCCACCCTTCTGGACAGCGGGGTTGAACTCGGGAATAACTACCCCGACCCCTGCGTAGATCATCCGGAGGCCCGGGCCCGGGCACTCGCTGCTCTTGCCACTCTCAAGCAAGCGTAAAACAACTTCATTTGATGGCATCTTCCTCTACTTCCTCTCCCCGTCGCCTGCTCGTGGTCTTGGGAGATCAACTTGATTACGACCGCTTTCTCCCCGCCGATTTCGATGCTTCATCCGATCTCTTTTGGATGGCAGAAGCGAGTGAAGAGTCCACCCATGTGCGATCGAACAAACATCGTATTGTTTGCTTCCTTGCAGCAATGCGGCATTTCCGTAATCATCTATCGAAGAGTAAAATCCCTCTGCTGTACCAGGAACTCGCAGAAGGTAACTCTTCCTTAAACCAGATACTTACCGAGGATCTTAAAACACTAAACCCAGAAATGGTCAGCGTGGTAAAACCCGGAGACCATCGGGTTGAAGAGACTTTGCAAAAAACCTGTCAAGACCTAGGGGTTGCTTGGGAAGTTCGCGAGGATGAACACTTTCTTTGCTCACAGTCTGAATTTGAGGATCATGCCCGGGGAAGAAAATCTTTGCGGATGGAATTTTTCTACCGGGAGATGCGTCGAAAGCACGATGTATTGATGGATGGAAAAGACCCGGTTGGTGGAGGATGGAATTTTGACAAGGAAAACCGCGAAAGTTTCGGTAAGCAAGGTCCCCCTCAATCTCCCAAGACCCGTGGTTGTCCGCCCGATTCCATAACCCAAGAAGTCATCGAATTGGTAAACCTTCGATTCCCCGACCACCCGGGCGACCTCAAACAATTCATCTGGCCGGTCACACCCGAACAGGCAGAACAAGCACTTAATCAATTCATCAACGACTGCCTCCCCACCTTTGGCCGGTTTCAAGACGCGATGTGGACAGACGAGCCCACCCTCTTTCATTCCCTTCTTGGGTCTCCCATAAATTTACGTTTACTCGACCCCCGAAAAGTTATCAAGGCGGCTGAAAAAGCTTACCAAGAAGGCAAAGCTCCCCTCCCCGCAGTTGAGGGTTTCATCCGGCAAATCCTGGGCTGGCGAGAATATGTTAGAGGAATTTATCATTTACGCATGCCAGAATACCGTGAACTAAATTTCTTGGAGGCCGACCGGGCACTGCCCGATTTCTTTTGGACGGGCAAAACAGATATGGCCTGTATGCGGGCTTCCCTTACTCAGGTATTGGATACCGGATATGGTCACCACATTCAAAGATTAATGGTGGTTGGACTTTATTCCCTGCTCCACGGAGTAAGACCGGGCGAAATCAATGATTGGTTTCTTGCCAATTATGTCGATGCAGTCGACTGGGTGACCACCCCCAATGTAATTGGCATGTCTCAATTTGCCGACGGGGGAATCATGGCATCCAAACCCTATTCTGCGACCGGCGCTTACATCGACCGGATGAGCAATTATTGTAAAGAATGCAAATACAAACCAAAGGAATCAGTCGGTCCCAACGCCTGTCCCTTCACCACTCTGTACTGGGACTTTCTTGACCGGCACCGTGAACGGCTCCGTGGAAACCAGCGTCTTTCCATGCAGATGCGCAACCTGACACGACTTTCGGAGGATAAACTCTCAGAGATTAGAAAAGCAGCAAGTTGCCTGCGTCATCAGTCTTAGTCCCATCCTCTCTTGCTCGCTCTCCCATTCGGGCATAGCCGAGCAAGTTTTCAAGGGTGTCTACTTCTTCGGGCTTTTTATCTTTTCGCCATCTTTGAATCCGTGGAAAACGAAGGGCAATCCCAGATTTATGTCTGCCAGACGATCGGGCACCCTCAAATGCAACTTCAAAAACAATTCCCGGACGGACGGACCGGACCGGACCAAATTTCCCGGTAACATTCTTACGGACATAGCGGTCGACCTCTTTTAATTCGACGTCTGACAAGCCGGAATAGGCCTTGGCCACCGTGACCATTTCCCCCTGTTGATCGAGGACTGCCAAGGTATAATCGGAATAAATATTTGCTCGTTTACCGTGGCCGAGTTGGGCACCAACCACCACCATATCCGCAACATAGGGATCGACCTTCCACTTGTACCAGTCCCCTTTTACCCGGCCAGTAGAATAGACGGAATCCCGCCGTTTAAGCATCAATCCCTCCACTCCACGATCCCTGGATTCTTCCCGCTTCTTGGCAAGTTTCTCCCAGTCGGTAGATTCTACAGGCATGGAAAGTTGCAGGGGAAACCCTCCGGGTAATTCTTCAAGGATGGACTGCAACCTTTTCCGACGATCGAGAAATGGGAGGGTTCTCATGTCCACACCCTCCATTCTCAAAAGATCATAAGCCATGAAACGAACCGGTTCTTTTTTTAGGATTGAAGGACCAGGCTGTTTTCTACCCAACCGCTTTTGCAAGCGACTGAACGGGCGCATACCCTCTGGACCCCAGGCGAGAATCTCTCCGTCTATTGCCAGTCCAGCAGGCAAATGCGGGGAGAGGTTTAACAATTCTGGAAAAGATTCCCCGACCGATTCATCTCCCCGTGTCCATAACAACCCCCCGTTTTCCTCGTTTAAAAATTGGCAACGTATTCCATCCCATTTCCATTCCACCCACCAATCGTTTAAATCACCTAAAGTTTCAGGCTCTTTCTGCAAAGGACTGGCTAAGCAAAAAGGAAAAGGCCGGCACCATGAATCCTCTGGTCTTTCCTCCCCCACAATCTGTTCAAATTTTCGTATTCCAGGATCCCAATCTCCAGAAATCCGCTGAGCGATAATTGCCGGATCAACCTGTCCGACCTCGGCCAAGGCCTTGCATAAATTCCCACGGGATACCCCGATACGAAAACCACCTGTCAATAATTTATGGAAGGGTAAAAGGTCCATTGGTCTCAAACGATCCCATGCTCTTTTCAACGATTCTGCCTTTTCACTCCTATCCGCATGAGCCAACGGAAGTAGGATTTCTCGGACCACTTCGCTTAAGCTGGTGGGAGCAGCCTCTTTATTTCCTCCAATTAAAAGCGACAAGGTTTCGGCCAAATCCCCCACCCTTTCGTAACACTCGTCAATCAACCAAACCGGCCAGCCTGAGCGTTGGGATGCCCATTCCCGTAACTGTCCCGTTTTGACCACGCCTTTGATCCGATTGCCGGCAAGAAACCAACTTGCCCAACTGGCATCTTCCTCGTGGGCGTCTTCAAAATATTTTACCATTCGAGTAATCCGCTCACCAGTCTTGATCATTTCGTCCAAGTCATGAAATAATTCGGAAAATCCTTTCATTTTTTCACATCTACTCTTCTCCCATACGCTCTCCCGAGCCATCAAGCATGGAGGCATTAACTCCGCGCTCTTGTAAATAACGAGCAAGGGGTTCGCCATTTCCATGGGTTAATTTTACGCATTCTGCACCTGTTCCCTCAATCACTTCGAGTAAACCCGACCAGTCTGCATGATCAGACAGTACAAACCCACGGTCCAGATTGCGGCGTCTGCGGGCTCCACGAACGGCCATCCACCCAGAAGCAAACCCTCGACTGGCACCCTTGAATCGTCTCGTCCAGCCAGCATCCTCCACCGCCGGAGGGGCTACAATCATTGAACCCGCCCATTCGCCCGATCCTTCTTTCGGTTTTTGAACCTTTGGAAAGACCACCCCGCATTTTTCATAGACCGGGAGAAAGGGGTGAATCGCCCCGTGAGCAAAAATTGGCCCAATTGAAGAATCGAGACCCCGCAGTAACCGTTGTGCCTTACCCAGGGAGTAGGCAAAAAGCATCGATGGACGGCCGGCCTCCACATTTTCCTGCCACCAGGCATTTATCTGCTGGTGGATAATTTCTTCCTTCTGCCAGCGATAGACGGGTAGGCCAAATGTACACTCGCTAACAAAGACATCGCACTTTACAAGCTCGAACGCTTCGCAACTCCGGTCTGGTTGTGGTTTATAGTCTCCACTCACTACCCAGACCCGGCCACCCACCTCCACTCGAATCTGAGAAGAGCCCAGAATATGTCCGGCTGGATGAAATGAAACATGGGCATCTCCAATCTTGCACACTTTTCCGTAAGCTATGCCCTCCGCCTGGATCTTTTGACCAAGTCGTAATTTCAGAAGGGGTAGACAACCTTCCGAAACTAAATATTTCCCATGACCCGGACGGGCATGGTCGCTATGAGCATGAGTAACCAAGGCTTTATCCACCCGTCCTCGTGGGTCGATAAAAAAGCCACCCGCAGGACAGTACAGTCCTTCTGGCCGCACGATCATGGGTTCATCCATAATGATAAACTAGAGAGAACTCCTGAAAAAAAATACAATCTTTCCAAGTTCGGATTAAAAAATCGGAATTTTGATTTCGCATGATCCTAAAACATAAAACCTTCGTTCTATACATTGTTATGGCACCATATAGTTACACGCAAACGAATGATTCTTCCGATCCAATCGGCCGTTTCATTTCCGACCGTTCACGCATGGCTCCCCCAACCAAGGAAGAGTACGATCAGTTATTTGGAGACTTTAATAAAGGTTCTGAGTCTGCAAAGCAGGAATTGATTGAGAGACATATCCGACTGGTTGCATCGATTGCCCTTAAATTCCGTCAGGTAAATGTCCCAATGGAGGATGTAATGGCCGAAGGAATTCACGGACTTATTATTGCGATCGAAAAATTTGATCACACCAGGGGGATCAAACTTAGCACCTATGCTGCCTGGTGGATCCGTCAGCGCATCCAGCGATTTGTGAGTAAAATGGCCGAGGCGGTTTCTATCCCACATGATGTTTCTCAAGGTAAAAGAAAAGAAAACAATCTCCGTACAGAGCTTCAGATTTCCTTGGGTCGCGATCCCACCGACGACGAAGTCAAATCCGCATTGGATGACACCCGTAATTTGTCGAGTAGGGTAAAATATGCTCCTACCAGCACAATGTCCTTGGACGAACCTTTTTCCGATGATTCTGACCATTCACTCATCGATGTAATGACTGATGAAAAAGAAACCCAGCAATCATACCGTGAGGAAGGTTCTTTGGCAGATGATATTCGGGTAGCTTTGGGCTTTCTTGATCAAAGAGAGCGAAAGGTATTAGGTATGCGCTTCGGTCTAACCAAGGATAAAGAATCCATGAAATTAGATGATATCGCAGAAATCCTTAATGTTTCCGGTGAGCGTGTTCGACAGTTAGAAGCACTCGGCTTGAGAAAGTTACGGGCCGTTGTGATGAACAATGGGAAACTAGATTTTCGCAACCTAGACAAGTTAGTTGGTATCGAATTGCGTGGCAAAACCAAGATGAGTCCTTTACAACTCTCTCTAATCTTGGACAATGCCGCGTAATTCATGATTTCTAGCTTATCTAAGTGGGTCTGCCCTCCCCCGGAGACCCAAGACGAACCTGATTCCACTCAAGATAAAGTGGAATGGTTCCGCTGTGTCCCATATATTCTTATTCATTTGGGTGCTCTGCTTATCTTCTTTACTCCGTTTGCATGGCCTTGCTTGATCGTACTCTTGCTCTCCTACTCGGCACGCATGTTTGCAATCACTGCCTTTTATCATCGTTATTTCTCTCACCGAACTTTTCACACAGGACGAATCGTACAGTTCTTGGGAGCTTTTATCGGTTGTGCATCCGGACAAAGAGGTCCTCTTTGGTGGGCCGCTCACCATCGCAGACATCATCGGCATTCTGACACCGATAAAGATTCGCATTCTCCCCACCACAAAAACTTCCTTTGGAGCCATACCCTTTGGTTTATGACTGATTATGCCCTCCCCACCTTTCTCAAAGAAATACCAGACTGGGCAAAATCCAAGGAACTTCGCTTCATTAACCGCTATGACTGGATTGCGGTGCTCTTGCTCGCTTTGGGTTGTTATTTTTTAGGAGAATGGTCGCTATTCCAGATTTGGACTGGAATGAATGGTCTATCCATGTTGGCATGGGGTTTCTTCCTTCCTACCGTATTGCTCTACCATGCCACCTTCTCGGTAAATTCGCTCACGCACATGTTTGGCAAGAAAAAATATGAAACTGGTGATGAAAGTAGAAATAATTGGTTTGTTTCTATCATTACTTTTGGTGAGGGATGGCACAACAATCACCACTTCTTTCCCGGCTCTGCACGACAAGGTTTTTTACCCTGGGAAATTGACCTCACCTATTACGGACTCCGAATACTTTCCCTTTTTGGTCTGGTCCGCAATTTACGCCCGGTGCCTGCATGGGTAAAAGATAAGGCGAAACAATAACAGTTCCTGTGATCGTCCCCTGACGGATACCATGAAAATAGCAATTGTTGGTTCGGGTATTTCTGGTCTAGCCTGTGCTCACCTGCTCAAAAAAAACCACGAAATCGTACTCTTCGAGGCTGCGAATAAACCAGGCGGACATGTCAATACTGTCGATGTTAAGGGGCGTACGGGTGATTACAGGGTGGATACTGGATTTATAGTCTTTAACGAACAAAACTATCCAAATTTCGTCCGCCTCCTCGAAAGACTCGATGTACAATCACAACCCACCCGGATGGGCTTTTCCGTACGGTCGGAAAGAACTGGTATCGAATATAGCGGAGAATCGATCCTAGGATTATTTGGCGGCTTTAAAAACCTGACCGACCCCAAGCATTGGGGAATGGTTCGGGATCTTTTACGCTTTCATCGTCTGGCCGACGAAAATGGAAATGCTGACGAAACGGTGGGAGAATTTATTTCCCGTTATCGATTTGGAAAACGATTTGCTGAGGCATTCTTACTCCCCCTTGGTTCCGCCCTTTGGTCATGCTCTGTCGATCGATTTTCTTCGTTCCCTATCGAATTCGTCACCAATTTCCTCTCCAATCATAACATGTTACAGGCCTACAATCGGCCCGTTTGGAGAGTCTTAAAGGGAGGATCAAGAACCTATGTCGATAAAATCGTACAGGGACTTGGGGATCGGTTACGACTTTCCACTCCCATTCGTTCCGTTCAACGTTCCGAAAATGGAGTAACCCTCAGCCTACCTGATGGGAGCACCCAATGGTTCGACCAAGCCATTCTTGCCTGCCATGCTAATCAATCCTTGAAAATGCTCAATGGTGCCGAGAGTGAAGAGATCGAACTTTTGCAGAAATTCCCCTATGAACAAAATAAAGTCTGTTTACATTCAGACGATCGGTTACTGCCCCGTCGTAGTTCCGCCCGGGCAAGTTGGAATGCTTACCTGCCCAAAGAAAAAAAAGAGCATTCCGTAGTCACCTACGACATGAACATTTTACAAAGCCTCCCAACCAAAGAGCCCTTTTGTGTATCGCTCAACCAGGAATCCTCCATCAATCCATCCTTACGCCACGCGGACTTTACCTTCGAACACCCTACTTACCATCCAGGTCGTAAGTCCGCTCAGGCCATGCACCCCTCTTTTATCCAGCGTCGGGCAATATCCCTTTGCGGGGCTTATTGGGGGTATGGATTCCATGAAGATGGATTGGCCAGTGCTTTGAGGGTGTGCAAATCATTTGGTGAAGAATTGGGATGAATAGTTGTTTGTATTTTGGTGAGGTATCTCATCACCGAAAATCTCCCAAAAAACATAATTTAAGCTACCAAGTGTACATGGGGCATCTCTTTCTTGATGAGCTATCAGTTATATTTAACGGACGTTTCTTTTGGTCAGTCGATCGTTCCAACCTCGGATGTTTCTATCGATCAGACTATCACCGCCCCGAGATTCCGGATCTTTCCAAAGCGGTCAGGAATACCATGTCCGAACAGTTAAAGAAGGAATTCTCCGGTCCGGTATCTATAATCACTCACTTGCGAACCTTTGGATACTGTTTTAATCCAGTAAGTTTTTATTTTTTATGGAATGAAGAAAAAACTCGACCAGTCGCGATGATGACCGAGATTACCAATACTCCATGGGGAGAATGCTATGCCAAGTGCTTTGCCTGGGAAAGTGAAGCGGAAAATAGCCGGATGGACTACGAATTTCGCAAAGAATTTCATGTCTCTCCATTTATTGGTATGGAAGTTGAGTACGACTGGCGCTTTCGTCTACCCGCCGAACGTTTCCAGGCGGACATGATTTTGCGGGAAAAAGAAAAAACTTTTTTCACCGCCCACCTCCAGCTTAATCGTCGTCCTTTAGACGGAAGGAACCTCGCTTGGGCACTGGGAAGATTTCCATTCATGACCCTAAATGTAGTCCGGGCAATTTATTGGAATGCATTGCTCTTGCGACTCAAGGGTTGCCCTTTTTATCCACACCCCAAAAATTCGTCTAATCCTTCTTAGTTGATGAAAACAAGCACCCCCGCCTCGATTTCTCCGCCCCTTCGCTCGACCAGTGAAGACTTTGGACTGTTTGGTCGACTACTGCTCAAACAATTTGCCAAAATAACACAGGGTCGATTGATTCTTGAATTTTGCGGCAGCGAACATGTATTTGGAAATAGCCAGGCATCCACCACTGTAAACATAACGGTATTAAATCCGGTATTTTTTCGCAAAGCCTGCCTTGGTGGTTCCCTTGGTGTTGCCGACAGTTATTCAGCGGGCGATTGGGAAACCAATGACCTCGTCGGCTTATTTCGTTTATTTTTACAAAACTTTGAAGTGATGGACGACCTGGAAGGCGGTTGGGCATCCCTGCTGAACAAGCTTGCCCGTTGGGGATATATGATCGGGCAGAAAAACACCGTTAAAGGAAGTCGGCGAAATATCGCCCTGCACTACGATCTTGGAAATAATTTTTATGAATTAATGCTCGACCCGACGATGACCTATTCCTGTGGCATTTTTGCGGATAAGGAAACCACATTGGAACAAGCATCCATTGCCAAGTATGATCGGATCATCGAACGGTTAGATATTAAGGAAGGTCAAACCGTTCTTGAAATCGGATGTGGATGGGGCGGATTTGCCCAACGCCTCCTCGAAACTACAGGAGCAAAGTGGACGGGTACAACGATCTCCAACGAACAACATTCTTACACCCGTCAACAAATTGAAAAAGGTGGATTCAAAGAACGAGCAACTCTTCTACAGGAAGACTATCGTACATTACAGGGTTCTTATGACCGTGTGGTCTCCATCGAAATGATTGAAGCGGTAGGTCATGAATATTTACCCACTTATTTTTCAAAAATTTCTGCCCTTCTTGCTGCGGATGGAGCTGCCCTCGTCCAGGCAATTACCATGCCTGACCATCGATACGCTCAGTACTTAACGGAAGTGGACTATATTCGCACCCGGGTATTCCCTGGGAGTTGTGTACCCTCTGTATCAGCAATGATCTCGGCCGTAGCCAAAAAATCCGACCTCCGACCAACCGGTATTCAGGATATTGGATACCACTATGCCCGAACCCTGCGGGAATGGCGCTTGCGCTTTTTAAAAAATGAAGAAGCAATTAAAAGCTTGGGCTATGACGATTCATTCCGACGGGCATGGATTTATTATCTTTGCTACTGCGAAGCGGGATTTGAGGAGGGATACACCGGAGATATCCACCTTCTTTTAACCAAGCCAAATTGCAAAGTGGGCAAGGGGTTTACGCAATGAATAAAACTCCAAACTTCCTTATCGATTTAATCGTCTTTCAAATCGCCTGGTTTGCATGCGTTCTCGGATCGGCAACCGAATACCCATTCCTGCTTCCTTTTGTTGGATTTATTTTCGTGCTTTGCCGGATTGCAACTACCCAGCGTTTTCGTTCATCCTTTCCTTTTCTTATCGCCTCGGTCGCATTGGGCATGGTTGGAGATTCCCTGCTTGTTCACCTGGAAATGCTCGCTTTTTATGCCGACCCAACAGTGGGCGGTGCCCCGCTTTGGATGATTTTTCTCTGGGCAAATTTCGGGCTTATGCTTAGGCCCTTATTTTCCTGGTTCCTGCAGAATAATTCCCGCTGCCTGATCGGATTTGGTCTTGGCGGATTAATTGCCTATGCTTCTGGTTGGCAACTTGAACGCCTCGCTTTTACCTCCTACGGGATATCTGCCATCGCCATCGCAACGGAATGGGCAATTGCCGGATTGATCCTCCGACAACTTCACCATAAGTACCGAAACATTCATCAATGAATAACCTGGACCTTCTGCTCTACGGACAGGCAGGAGCATCGGTGGTGATGCTCATTGGCTGGTTAATAGCCCTGACCATTCGTAACACTTCTTATGTTGATGTGTTGTGGGCCTATGGCGTGGGTGTACTTGGCTTGGTTTATCTGTATTTAATTCAGGAAGAATGCCATCCCGCCAGGCATGCACTACTCTTGGGACTGCTCGGTATATGGTCAGTCCGTTTGGGCACTCATCTACTTCGAAGGTGCTGGGGGAAACCGGAGGACGCACGGTATGCATACCTGCGTGATTACTTGGGTAAAAATGCAAACTTCGGATTCTTTCTCTTTTTTCAGGTACAGGCATTTTGGATCGTTTTATTTGCCAGCCCTTTTTTAATCCTCGGACGGAATTCGTCCGACCTCGCCTGGTTTGATCACTTGGGCATGTTTATTTGGATCGTTGGATTTGTTGGGGTCAGCTTGGCGGATAAACAATTGCGCCTTTTTAAAAACACCCCAGGACGTTCTCGCGACGAGGTTTGCGATTCTGGGCTATGGAAATATTCCCGGCACCCCAATTATTTTTTCGAATGGATTCTTTGGTTGGGCTACCTGCCGATGGGCATACTCTCTACCGGTGGTGCATGGTTATGTATTGTACCCCCAATTCTCTATCTCTTTCTTACCCGAATCACTGGCATTCCCTTTGTGGAGGCTCGCAAATTGGAGGTTAGCGGAGATGCCTACCGTTCTTATGTCGAGCGTACCCAATCTTTCTTCCCTTGGTTCCCTAAGTCAAAAAACTCTTATCAATGAGCCTTACTGATTCTTTCATTCAATTAAGCGAACGCGGTTTGGTGCCTGACTTTTTCATCCGTGCAGGCATACGTAACCTCTGTAAAAAACGCCTCGACCAGTGTCGATCTGAAGATTGCGAAGCCAATGCAGAACTCGCCGAGGAGTACATAAGATCTGTCGATCAATCCGACCTTGCGGTGGAAACTGAAAAGGCAAACGAACAACACTATGAAGTACCCGCAGGTTTTTACCGCCTCGTATTAGGCAAAAATTTGAAGTACAGTTGCTGCTGTTACGACCCCGGCACCCATGGACTCGATCAAGCGGAGGACCGTGCTCTAGAACTCACCTGTAAAAGGGCAGATCTGCAGGATGGCCAGGAGATTTTAGAGCTTGGATGCGGTTGGGGTTCCCTCTCCCTATGGATGGCAAAACACTTTCCAAAATCACGTATCCGTTCGGTTTCCAACTCCCATTCCCAACGCGAATATATCATGGGGACCGCCAAGGAGCGTGGATTAAACAACCTCGAAGTAGTCACTGCAGATGTTAATGCTTTCAAGCCCGATCAATCCTACGACCGCGTGGTCTCTGTGGAAATGTTCGAGCATGTGCGTAATCATCGCCAACTCTTTCAACAAATTTTCAATTGGTTAAACCCGGGTGGAAAACTTTTTACTCATGTATTTTGCCACCGCTCCACCTCATATCCCTTCGAAGTCGAGGGGGAGGACGATTGGATGTCCAAACATTTTTTCAGTGGGGGCACCATGCCAGCGGACGAACTCTTTTTACGGATTTGCGGAGGTCTCGAGCTCGAGAGACGCTGGCGATGGTCGGGCAGGCACTACGGGGAAACCTCTGAGGATTGGCTGCGTAACCTCGATCAAAACAAATCCGCCGCCCTTCGTATTTTCGAGAATGATCAAACACCCGCAGAGGCAAAGAAAATTTTCCACCGCTGGCGTATCTTCTTTCTCGCCTGTGCCGAAACCTTTGCCTACGCCAAGGGTCAGGAATGGTGGGTTTCCCACTACCTCTTCGCCAAGCCGTCCAAGGGATAAAGGATTTATGACTCGATAGACTCTTGTTTTTAAACGGGCTTACAAAGATAGTTGCCCTCATCCCCTAGCTTTGCAAAGAAGTTTATTCGCCATTTTTTTACAACTCACTCACCTCCCCCCTCCAACCCTTAGCGTATTATGAAACTCGAAACCCAGTGCCTACACGCAGGCTACCAGCCCGATCCCACCACCAATTCCCGCGCCGTTCCAATTTATAAAACAAGCTCGTTCGTATTTAATAATACCGAACATGCTGCCAATCTCTTTGGACTGCGCGAACTGGGAAATATTTATACCCGTTTGATGAACCCCACCACCGATGTGCTCGAACAACGAGTAACCGCACTTGAGGGTGGAGCTGCCGGTCTCGGAGTTGCCTCGGGTACGAGTGCCGTATTTTATGCCATAATCAACCTCGCCGAAGCGGGGGATGAAATTGTATCCGCCAATAACCTGTATGGGGGTACCTATACCCAGTTTAATGACATTTTGCCCAAGCTTGGAATCAAGGTAAACTTTGTCGATCCCAATGACCCACAAAACTTTGCCGCTGCCATCACTCCCAAAACCAAGGCCTTGTTTTGCGAATCAGTGAGTAACCCTGGTCTCGATGTTGCTGATTTGGAAGCCATATCGAAGGTTGCCAAGGACAATGGCATCCCTCTTATTGTGGACAGCACCTTTTCCACCCCTTACCTCACCCGTCCGATTGAGCACGGTGCCAGCATCGTCATCCATTCCCTGACCAAGTGGCTTGGTGGCCACGGCAACGGTATTGGCGGTATCGTGATCGATTCCGGCACCTTCGATTGGAAGAATGGAAATTTCCCACTTTATGATCAACCCGATAACAGCTACCACGGATTGCGTTGGGGGCATGATCTTCCTGAACCCCTCGCCCCCCTTGCTTACATTTTAAGAATGCGTACCGTTCCCCTGCGTAACTTAGGTGCCTGTATAGCTCCGGACAATTCCTGGCAATTCATCCAGGGAATCGAAACGCTTCCTCTTCGCATGGAAAAACATTGCGAAAATGCTCTAACGGTGGCGAAGCACTTGAAGAATCACTCATCGGTGGAATGGGCACGCTTCCCCGGTTTGGAAGATGACCCCATGAATGCTCTTAACCAAAAGTACCTTCGTGGTAAAGGCGGCTCCATGGTTGTTTTTGGAATCAAGGGCGGGGCAGAAGCTGGTTCCAAATTTATCGACAATTTAAAACTCTTTTCGCACCTCGCCAATGTCGGAGATGCACGGAGTTTGGCGATCCACCCGGCCACCACTACCCACTCCCAATTATCCGAGGAGCAACAAAAAGCTGGTGGAATCACTCCTGAGTTGATCCGTCTATCGGTGGGAATCGAGCATTCAGATGATTTGCTTGCCGATCTCGACCAAGCCCTGGCTATTGCCACATCCTAAATTAAGTAGCTTTTTTATATGAACCACTTAGGAGCCCGGCTTTATCTATCCGGGCTCTTCCTCGTCATGCTCGCCGGGCTGATCTATGGATTTGGCTGGGGAGACTTTTGGAAAGACGGCGGTGCCCTGATGGACAACCCATGGGGGATTGTCTCCCTAGTGGATGTCTATGTAGGCTTCTTACTCTTCCTTGGTTGGGTATGGACCCGGGAGGATCTGCTCCTTGCCAAATTTCTCTGGGCTGTCGCTATTCTTGTGGGTGGTAATCTCTTTGCCTGTCTCTACGCACTGTTTGCCCTTGGACAGAGCCAAGGAAAGCTCGACCTATTCTTTCTAGGAACAAAAAAACGATAAATTCGTTACTCCTTTATTACACAAAAAAGCCTGCCCCTAATGGGACAGGCTTTACAAAAGGTAAAAAGTTTTGAAGTAGTACGATTTAAAACTAAGCACTCAAGCCGGCAAGGGCGGCCTGCTTAACCACGTTGTCAACCGACATGCCCAATTCTTCTAGCACGGTATCTCCAGGTGCAGACATTCCAAAACGGTCGATACCTACGACCACTCCGTCGAGCCCGACATACTTTCTCCAGAGATCAGACACCCCGGCTTCTACCGCCATACGGTTGCGGCAGGAGCGTGGAAGTACAGACTCGCGGTAGGAGTCGTCTTGACGGTCGAAGCGCTCCATGCAAGGCACGGAAACCACACGGACAGCGGGCCCAAGCTTTTCAGCAGCCTGCAAAGCAAGGTTGAGCTCACTTCCGGAAGCAAGAATGATCAGTTCCAACTCGCCCTGTTCCTGACGGGCAATGTATCCACCCTTAAGCACACCTTCACGGCGTGTCTGTACGGGAATGGAAGAAAGGTTGGGTACATTTTGGCGGGTGAGAATAAGGCCGGTCGGTCCATCGATCCGTTGCAAGGCGGCAACATAAGCACCGGCAGTTTCCTCAGGATCGGCTGGACGAATAACATCGAGGTTTGGAATGACCCGTAATCCACTGATAGTTTCCACCGGTTGATGAGTTGGGCCATCTTCTCCAACTGCCACGGAATCGTGTGTCCAAATATGGAAGATAGGAAGCCCCATTAGGGCCGAAAGACGGACAGATGGGCGCATGTAATCGGCAAACACCGCAAAAGTGGCACCTGACGGACGGAAAATGCCGTAATAAGCAATCCCGTTTACGATCGCCCCCATGGCATGCTCGCGAATACCAAAGAGCAGATTGCGGCCGGAGTGGTTGTTCTTAGTAAAGTCGCCCACTTCCTTAATATAATTCTTAGTCGAACCATGCAGATCAGCAGAACCACTAATTAATAAAGGCATAGCCTTAGCCAGGTCGTTAATAATCTGACTACCAGCTGCACGTGTTGCCACATTGGCATCCGCGGCAAATTCCTGCACACTATTGAGTAAATCAGCAGGCACATCACGAGAAATTCCAGAATCAAGCAAAGCTGCTTTTTCGGGATTTGCAGAACGCCAGGCAGCGTAAGTAGCGTCCCATTGCTGGCGTGCTTCACCGAGCTGAGCCTTGCGGTCGGCAAAGAATGTACGGACTTCAGCCGACACATAGAATGTTTCCTCAGGCAGCCCAAGACCCTGACGGGCGGCACCGGCAAATTTTGCCCCACCCTCACCATGTCCGGCAGAAGTACCCGCAACTTCGGGTATGCCCTTGGCAATGGTGGTTTTGATTTCAATAAAAGTAGGCTTTTCGGTGTTAGCACGGGCACGCTCAAGGGCGGCCGATATCGCCGCCATGTCATGTCCATCCTCAATCCTTTCAACCGCAAATCCATAAGAGGCAAAGCGATCGATCACACTTTCGCTCTGGCTGGCATCGGCCATAGCATCGAGGGTGACATCGTTGGAATCATAAAGGATGGTCAGGTTATCCAAGGCAAGGTGACCAGCTAAAGAAGCAGCCTCCGCGGCTACGCCTTCCTGTAAACAACCATCCCCAGCTAGGGCAAATACCTGATGGTTAAAAATTTCGTGCTCGGAGGTATTAAAATGTGCGGCCGCCATTTTGGAAGCGATGGCCATACCAACCGCATTGCCCACGCCCTGTCCGAGTGGACCAGTTGTACACTCTACGCCTGGAGTCTCACCGTATTCGGGATGTCCAGGTGTTTTGCTGTGAAGTTTACGGAAGTTCTTTACCTCTTCGAGAGGGAGATCATACCCGGCGAGGTGCAACCATCCATAAAGGAACATACTGCCATGACCGGCGGAGAGAATGAAACGATCGCGGTTGAGCCATTGATCGTCGGACGGATCGACTTTTAAATCTTTGCCGAACAGAACAGCCCCAACCTCGGCAGCTCCGAGGGGAAGGCCCAAATGTCCTGAACTGCAGGCGTGAATGGCGTCGATGGCCAAGCCACGGGCTTGATCGGCGGCTTGTTGTAGGATTTCTTGGTTTTGCATAACGAAAGATAGATATTATAAGAATGAAAGCATTAATTAAAGCACCCGACTCTAAGATGGCGAGCAATTCTTGAGAAGTTCGCCATGTGAATGGAGAATGAGAGGAATTATTCCTGATAAATAACATCGGTCGAGCTAAGCTCTACCAAGTTTTCTCCAGGCTCAACATCAACTTCTTTGGACCAAATAGTCACAACATTTGTTTGCACATCCTTATCGATTCCAATGACAAAATATTTATCATCAGGAGATACATTATCCATCGATGCATTTCCGTAAGGATCGGTACGGGCACGGCCCACCTTTGCAGAAAGGAGAATGGATTTTACTCCCAGAGCAATCTCTGGATTTTGAGAAACATTCTTTTCTGACTTGGCCCACATTTCTGCAACTGATCTGACCTCCCCAGCAACCACAGGTTCACTCCCAATCCCCTTGAGCAACTCTTTCAGGTCCTGGGTAGTCAGGTAAATCTCAGAAGCTTGGGCCGGTTGCATAGTACCATCTCGGGAAGGTTTGCTTGCTTGCAAAGTTAAAAAAGTTCGGCCATCAAATTGCAAGTCTTGGAGAGATGCTTCTTCAACACCAGCCGGTGGTTGCGGTGGTGGAAGATAGGAGGATGCTTGAACTGTAGGTGAAGATTGAAGAGCAGTGCTGGCAGAATTAAAAAGACCCTGCTTGCCTTGATTAAAGGATTCTGACTTTAAAACTTTTTTAACTTCCGGGGAGTCATTCAGTAAACTAATGACCGGGTGATCTGCATACTCGTCCTTTAACAGGTTATCAATGATGTCCTTGGAGTCGACTGGTGAAACATATTTTCGATGCCCTTGTGCTAAGAAGGCCTTTAAATCATCGTCTGATGGAAGCGGAGAAGATCTTCTCGGAACCAGCAGGAGTGATGTATCAAATAACTGCTTTTCTCTATCAGCAAGATTAAGTTCTACATTTTGTTGATTACGCACGACACTTCCCGGGTATCGGGTGGATTGTTTTTGGGGAAGAGGAATAAGTCCGGGATTCTTTGCGAGTTGCTCGAGTAAGTAGAATTTAGGCAAAGATCCATCCAGCCTTTCAAAAATACTTACAGACTTGGGATAAAATAAGGGAGTGGAAAATTTTCCCGCGGTTAGTTCCACGATTCGATCCCCACTTAATTCATCCATTCTAACAGGCACATCCAACAAAGGAGATGAAAACCACTCACCAATAAAGTTGTCCGCAAAGGACACTGTTTGGAAGTTCAAACAAATAATTAAAATGACTAGTCGGAAAGTGGGCATATTCCTAAGGGTTGCTATAACCTAGAGAATTTCTTATACCCTTGTAAAGATTTTCTTCTTGAAAGCATGCCCGAGAAAGAATTTTTTGTATCCTTGCACAAAATAGAAGTGCACCATCGCCTAACTTTTAATAATAACAATCCTTCCCTTTTTATACAGCCATAATCCAGCCACTACATATGAGCGAACAATCAAAAGAAGAATTCATGATCGAGGCCGTGGGCCTAAGCAAATACTACGGTGATTTTATTGCCGTGGAAGACTTGAACATTTCCATCCGCAAAGGCGAGGTGGTTGCCTTCCTAGGACCAAACGGTGCCGGAAAGAGTACAACAATGAAAATGCTAACTGGATACTTAGCTCCATCTGCAGGGATTGCCAAGGTGTGTGGTTTAGAAGTAGCAAATAATCGCTCGGTGGTGGCAAATCGAATCGGATACCTTCCTGAGAATGGCCCGTTGTACGAAGAGATGACTCCCATAGCCCTGCTTAACTTTTTTGGAGATGCCAGAAGTATGGATCCAGCGACCAAGAGAGACCGGATTTCCCAAGTTATCGATCAGTGCGCGCTGCAAACCGTACTGAGCAAACCAATCGGCAAACTCTCACGCGGATTTAGACAGCGTGTGGGCATGGCCAATGTATTGTTGCATGAACCCGATGTATTGATCATGGACGAGCCCACTGCCGGGCTTGACCCAAATCAAGTTTTGGAAGTTCGTAAGACCATAAAAGGCTTGGGTAAAACGATTCTTCTTTCTACTCACATTTTACAAGAAGTGCCCGAAGTTGCGGATCGTGTATTATTGATTAACAACGGTCGCCTAATCTTTGAAGGAACTCCAGATGAAATAAAGAAAGAATCCTCACTCGATACTTGGTTCAACAAACAAACCTTAGCTGCATAACTTTAGAATTGTCCTATGAACACCCAAGCCGTTCTCGCCGTATTTAAACGCAATCTGGCCGCATATTTTGGCAGTCCCAGCGGATATGTTTTTATCTGTGCCTTTCTTTTATCCAGTGGTTTAGCCGCTTTTTGGCCTCAGGAGTTTTTTGACTCCAACCTGGCAAACCTTGATCAATTAAACCGTTATCTCCCCCTCATCCTTTTAGGCTTCATACCCGCCATTACCATGAGTATTTGGGCAGACGAGAAGCGACAAGGCACTGATGAACTTCTGCTCACATTGCCAGGAAGTGATTTTGATGTGGTCATTGGTAAGTACCTCGGAGCCGTTGCCATTTTCTCAGTCTCTCTCGTTATCTCACTGATCGCTAATTACTATGTACTTAGCCAGTTAGGCAACCCGGACTTTGGGCTTTTGGTCTCCACCTATTTGGGATATTGGTTTGTCGGACTTAGCATGATTGCGATCGGAATGGTCGCTTCTTTCCTCACCGCTAATCTCACTGTAGCTTTTGTTTTGGGTGTAGCCTTCAATTCCCCCCTCGCCTTGTTGCAGGATTCGGAATGGGCAATTGCGGCAAACTTTCTCGATTTCAGCCGTGGAACAATCAGTACATCGGGTATGATTTTCTTTATCGGTTTGGCCGTGACCATGCTCTACCTATCTTCTATTTTGATTGGACGCAGGCACTGGGTTGGCAGTCCCCAAGGGAAGAATAAACTTTTTCACTTCTCTATCCGAGTGGTCGCTACCTTGGTTACCGCTTTTGCCCTAACTCAATATTTCCGAAATCATGATATTGTAAGACTGGACGCAACTGCAGAACAGTTAAGTAGTTTGTCCGAAGGTTCCATTGATTTGCTGGGTCAATTAAACAGTCAGGTGGAAATCGATGCATTTATTTCCCCAACCGACTCGATTCCTGAACAATATGTACAGACTCGAATCAATTTGTTGACCGCACTTCGGGAAATTGACCGCGAGACCAAACTGGTCTCAGTCAAGATACATGTGATTACTCCCGAAGATAATGCATCAGCCACTGCAGAAAAATACGGCGTGATAAATCAAAACGGAGTTACCCCACCCCTTTTTGTTATGGAGGGTGGACGTATGGTGCCTTGGCAAAAGGATTTATACATGGGAATCGTATGCAAGGGTGACAAAGGTCAACAAACTATCCCGTTCCTCTTTAAGGGCTTACCAGTTGAATACGAGATTGTTCGGACCATCAATTCAGTTAGCGGATCACACAAGAAAAAAACCCTCGGAGTTTTTGCCACCGATGCCCCTGTACTTGGTACGGCAGGTATGGGAATTATGGGATTTAACCTGGGAGGAGGCACTCCAGCTTGGGAATTTTTTACCGAACTTAACAAACAGTACGATGTTCAAGAGGTTACCGGTGGAGAACTTTCTCCGGAAGATTACGACGCCTTGGTTGTGGTCCAACCAAGTACTTTGGACAATGAGAAAATGGACGATTTGGTAGCCGCGATTAAGTCGGGTATACCCACTGCCATTTTTGAAGATCCTCTCCCCTTAATTCAAGGAAGTGTTACCGGAACTTACGAACCACGCCGTAACAATAACAGCGGACCAGACCAGGGAGGAAGTGCTCCAGAAAAAGGTGATCTGAAAAAATTATGGGATCTATTACAGGTAAACTTCAACCTCGACCCGTTTGAAAGGTTAGAAAAGATTCAGACCGAGCTGAGCAGCTTAAAACAAAATGCCATAAGAACATTGGCCCCGGTTCGTGATCGCTTTCCTGAGGTACGTACTTTCTTTTTAAACTTGGACAACTTGATCAAGAAAGCATCGGAGTATGAAGCAAGGTTGAAATCTAATTCCTCTCTTTCGCAAAATGACTGGAATAGCTTGAAGCTAAGTTCCCTACGCACGGTTTTCGAAAAGATGGATAGCAATCATCCGATTCGCAATTTTGTAGAGCAACGATTGCTTTCCGATTTGGATACCAAACTCGGGGGCTTACAGGAACGCATATTACGGGATCCATACAATCCATTCCCCAAGATTCAACGTTCGGAAAATTTTCCGGATGAGTTTGTATATGTTGGTGGATTGCCCAACTCCTTCCACTCCGACCCGATTACATCTGAATTACAATATTGCCTATTCACCTGTCCTGGCACCCTCTACCCCAAACCTGCATCTAGCCTCGATTTTCAACCCTTACTAAGAACACGCGGAGGAGCTCTTGCGGGAACCACAAGTTTAGAAACTTTTTGGACAGGTGGAGTGTTCGGAACACCTCGTAGGTTCAATCCAGATCGTACCGAATATCCAGGATCTGGTGCTCAGGAAATTATTGCCGCATCAATCTCTGGAAGTGTTGAAGATGGTAATCAGACCAACCAGATCAATGTTATCTTGGTCGCCGACGTGGACATGCTTGCAGATCCCTTCTTCAATATTCGTAGCCGCGGCCCAGAGTCAGACTTTCCCCTAGATGTCGACAATGTTACACTAGCTCTTAATTTAATCGACGATTTATCGGGCGAAGGGAGCCTGCTAGAAATTCGTAACCGAAGAAGATTGCACCGTACACTCGAAGAATTTGAAAAGAGCATTGAGGAAGCAAGGGAAGTTGCCTCGCGTAACATTCAGGAGGCTGAAAGTTCAATTCAAGCTATCCTTCAGGATGAAAACCGTAAACTCAACGAGGCACTTGCAGATGTGCAAAACAATCAAGGTTCGATGACACAGAGTCAATTCATGCAAGTCTTGCAGACCGAAGCAGCGAAATTACAAAAGAATATGGCTAAGCGTGAACGGGAACTGCGCCAAACCACCAATGTGAAGATTAAAGATGCGGAGAGAAAAAGAGACCGTGAAATCCGGGAAAAGCAAAGGAGTATACAAAGGCTTTCAGTCTTTATCCCCCCCCTCCCCCTTCTCTTAATTGCCATCTTTGTCTTTTATAGAAAACGACGGACAGAAATCCAGGGAACCGTAGATTCTCGGGTGCGTTCCTAAAAGCTCACTCTGAATTGCATTTAACCTTTCTCGATTAATAAGTAATGAAAGAAAATAAAAAGACCATAACCTTTCTCGGTGCTGCCATCATAGCCGTTGGCATAGCTACTTTTACCTCTCCAACTAAACGGGACCCCTCTGAAAAAGCCAACTTAATGGGGCAAGCTCTCTTTGAATCCTTTGACGCCCGGGCCGTGACCGGAATTGAAATTGTGGAGGTAGATGAAGAAGACATACAGACCAAATCAATCGAAGTTACCCAGACAGAAAAGGGATGGTTTATCCGCCGCCCGGGTAAGGCTGATTACCCTGCCAACGCAGATAACCAGTTAAAAGATGTTTCCAGTATGCTCTTTGATCTACGTATCATTGATCAGGCTGGAGAAGGTGCCGGGGAGCATGCCAAGTTTGGCGTCCTCAACCCAAGTAAAGCCGAAGCCACAGAATCGGGGATTGGCCGACTTATTCATTTAAAGAACAGTTCGGGTTCTAACCTTGCGAGTTTGATTATCGGTGAAGAGGTAGATGGTCTGCCCAGCACTTATTATGTGCGCAAACCAGATCAAAACGCAGTATACCGGGTGGAAGTTAGCAATGCTCGAGATGTTTCCTCAAAATTTGTGGACTGGGTGGAACAAGACTTTCTTGATCTCGATAAGAGCAAGGTCAAACAAGTGACCCTAGACAATTATGATGTTAACCTAGCACAGGGAAAAATCAACCGTACCAATAATCCATTTGTTTTGAATATTGCAGATTCTAAGTGGAGTTTGCCTGGGGGTAACCTTAAGGACAATGAAGAGCTTGATAAGGAAATTCTTGATGCACTGAAAGATGCTCTCGACGATCTTGAAATCATTGATGTCGAAAGAAAACCCGAAATTTTGGTCAAAAACCTGAAACAAGGAAAAGAGTTTTTCAGCAATCTTAGGGATGCAAATAATCAAGCGGTTGTTCAAGCACTTCAACAAAAGGGATTTTACACCATTGCTGCCAAAGATGCATCCGGACAGACCGTACCCAAGGTAGTTTCCAACAAGGGTGCGGTTTTGGTTGGGATGGAAAGTGGTGTGGAGTATGTTCTACGATTTGGAGATATTTACAGGGGGTCTGAAGACGATGAAAACTCAAGCGGAGACAGTCGCTACATATATGCATTCGCTCGAGTCAACGAATCCCTGTTAACTACACCAGAACTCGCCCCAGTCCCAAGTGTATCACCTCAAGGATCTAAAGGACCAGAGGGGGAAAAAGGTCCCATCGCCAAGCCTGGTTCTCCTCCCGACTTCACTCCTCCAACTGCACCACCACAAGCTACCCCTCCCCCGCCACCAGCCAAACCTAATGGAGCTAATAAGAAAGCGAACAAGATAGAAAAGAAAACGGACACAGACCAGTCTGCCGAGAAAGCGAAAAAAGATGCCGAAAAAGAAGCTAAAATTGCTCAAATCCAAGCCTCTAACGCCCGTATACAAGCGGAGTACAATGGAAAAATCAGTAGTGCCCGCCAAAGAGTAAAGGAAATCAATGAAAACCTGGCCGGCTGGTATTATGTAATATCAAATGATATTTATGAAAAAATTCGCTTGGAGCGGAATTCCTTTGTTATGAGCAAAGACAATCCCGTAGTTGAAATGCCGGACGAAATCTCCGCCTCTCATATCCTCATTTCTTATAAGGGTGCGGACCGGGCTGACTCTGAAATTTCCCGTGCAAAACAAGTTGCCAAGAAAGAAGCCAGTCGTATTCGCGGTTTAATTATAAATGGTGGTAAAGATTTTGCGGATATGGCAAAGAAACATTCAGATGGCCCCTCCGGCCCCAAAGGCGGTGACTTGGGCAGTTTTAAATTTGAAGTCATGGCCCAACCCTTTTCAGAAGCTGCTTTTAATCTAAATATTGATGAAGTTTCTGAAGTTGTGGAGACAGGCTTTGGATTTCACATCATCAAGCGTACTCAATAACCAATACAGCCTCCACTAGAATATCCTCAGTTTATGCTTTGAGGATTTTATCAGTATACCTAAGATAACTTGATGGGTAAGATTTTTTCTAAGAAAAAAAACACTGGTATATGGAATCGAATCCGATCTGATGACTCTACCCGACTGCGTCTAAAGTATGATGCATATTATCACATATTTGATGATCAAACTGGTACCCGTGTAACAAAAGACGGGAAAGAATATGTCATGCTATCAAGCAACGACTACCTTGGTCTTTCTCAACACCCAAAAATCAAAGAAGCAGGTATTCAAGCTCTGCAAAAATGGGGAAGCAGCACCACTGGTGCCCGCTTGGCCAATGGAGGTAGAATTTTCCATCGGGCTTTAGAAGAAGATCTAGCTGATTTCCTAGGCATGGAAGCCTGTCATGTATTTTCAGCTGGATATCTCGCTTGTGCGTCTGCCATAACTGGATTCGTTGATCGTAAAGATTTAGTATTTGCCGATAAAAACCTTCATTCCTCCTTATGGAGTGGGATCAAATTAAGTGGGGCAAAGTGCGAAAGATTCGCCCACAATCACCCTGAGCACCTTCGAGAAATTCTTTCACATGAAGATCCTAAGACAAACAAAGCCATGGTTGTGGAAGGGATCTATTCAATGGAAGGGCATATCGCCCGCCTGCCAGAATTAATCGAAGTAGCCAAGGAATTTAATACTTTTTTTATTCTGGATGACGCTCACGGGATTGGAGTTTTAGGAGATGATGGCAGAGGGACTGCTAATCATTTTGATCTTACTGATCAGATCGATGTGATATGTGGTAGTTTTTCAAAATCCTTCTCGGGCATGGGTGGATTTGTTTGTGCAAGTAAGGAAGCAATTGACTATATGCGTAGTCATTCAAAACAAACTATTTTCTCAGCTGCTCTATCTCCTGTATCCACCGCCTGTGCCCACGCAGCATTGGGTATCATCCGTTCGGAACCCGAACACAGAAAAAAGTTGGAAGCCAACCTTTCACGTTATCGAAAGTTGCTTGATGAACTAAACCTGGATACTTGGAATAGCGAGTCCCCGGCAGTTCCCATTGTTTTGGGTAAGAAGGAAAAGGTATACTATTTCTGGAAGGCTTTATTGGAAAAGGGAGTTTATGCCATCATTTCTGTTGCCCCTGGAGTACCTCCCGGAAAAGACCTAATTCGTACGGCAATATCTGCCGCACACACTGATGAGGATTTCGATCTTATCGAAGAGGCATTCCGCTACGCAGTTACCAAAATTTAACTTATTTTATCGAGTATTGAATTCGGTAAAAATTCAACGACGTGATAAATTTCTCAATCTGGATATAATCAAGAAGGCATCTAATAATTTTATCATATTTGTACCGAGCGGCTTGAAAAAAGGCCTATATAAATAAGTGCGTGCATGATCGAACGAATCGTTAAGCGATTCGTTCTCTCGAATGCTTGACCCCCATTTTTTCATTAACAACTCAAAGTTTTCCTCATTGCGGTCTTTTCTCCCAGTAGTAGCACCCTTGACATGATCAATCACACTGTCATGGACCACAAAGTGAGAAAAACCTTCCCGGTTTAGCCGTAAGCAAAGGTCAACATCCTCACAACCATTGACAAAACTTTCATCAAATCCTCCATACTCGCGAAATAAAGAACTTTTAATCAGGCAACACGCGGCTGTTACCGCACTCCATGACCGCACTTCACCTTTGAAAGGGCGGTGGAAAAAACCTTGTCCATAATGACGGGGATTTCCCAGCGGAGAAAAAACGACACCCATATGATCATATCTTCGCGTTCCAGCTAATCGTTGCACATTTCCAACAAATCCAACATTTGATTGGTTTTTAAAAACGGAAAGCATTGGACTTAACCAGTTCCCTGAAACAAAAGCATCATTATTTAAAAATAAAAGGTATTCACCTTTGGCATTCTCAGCCAACCAATTGTGATTTTTCCCGAACCCAACACTGTGCGAACGATGAAAAACCCGGTATGGTTCGCCAAGCTTGTCGAGAAACTCCTTCGTTCCATCAACACTGCCATCATTTGCAATCAAAACTTCAAATGAAAACGACTCGTCCAAGGTGGCTTCCAGTTTGGACAGACATTTTTTGGTAAGTGCCAATTGGTCACGGGCACTTATCAAAATACTAACTTTGGGAATCATACAGAGGTTTGATCAAATGAAGATTTTAACTTTTGACAATTCACTTTTGCCGAAAACTGCTCATTTGCACGGGAAAATGCGCTTTTACGAACCTGAATAAATTTATCGGGATTCTTATAAAAATCCTCCAACAACACTGACCAATAGCGCGGTTTATAGGGATCAAGAGAATAGCCAGAATCTTGGTCTGTAAAAGCTTCTGAACTCCCAGCACGATTTGATGCAAGAATTAATAATCCACATGACATGGCTTCAGGTATTACATTAGGGATACCGTCCCGATCGCCATTGGATGCAATAACGCCCGGAAAAAGCAAGGCATCGCTTTTACGGTAACATGAGATAATTTTGTCCTCAGGAAAATGCCCATGTAGGCGCACAAAACGATCGAGGTGCGTGCGGGACAGTTCGATCGTTAATTCTTTTTTCAAGGGACCGTCACCCAAAATATCGAGAGTAAAAGGAACTTTCCGGGCCCTTAGATCTGCCAAGATCTTCAGGAGTAAAAAATACCCTTTTTTTTCAACTAATCGTCCAACACTCACAAGGCTAAGAGATTCTTTACGAACAAGTGAAAAATCTGTACGAATGGGCATGGGGTTCAAGCTTCGATAGATGAGAATTAATTGGTTCTGATCAACCCCTACATTTGTTAGTCTTCGAGCAGTTGAAGCTGAAGAAGTTCTTACCGTCACAGCCCGCTTTAGTTTTAAACTCAATAACCAGTCTCCTTGATGTCGAAAAACATCATAGGCATGAGCACCCATCGAGTAAGGGACATCGGTAAGTATATGTAAACCAAGTGCAGCTGTGGCTGGCATGGTTGCCCAGACTGCGTGAATTCGTCGATAGTTTAATCTCTCAAATTTTTTGGCCTCAACCAGTGCATAAGCCAAACCCAAAAAGGTTTCATTCCAATTTTGAAAATCCGGACAGGCGGAAGACCATAACTGAGTGAGAATATTTTTAAAAGCCTTCGGTTTTCTCCATGCCCAATAAGGAATCCAAACAAGAAGAAAAAAAAGCCGGAAAATTGAAAAAAGCCTGATATCTCTATGTTCCCAAAAGCATTGACCCTTCCATATGGAAAAAAGATCAGGTGTAAAACCAAGTTTCTTTAATTCTCTTAACTCTCGACGAACAAAAGTTTCGGTAGGACGAGGAAAAGTGGCGTATAAAAAAGCTGAATCACTCAACACGAAAAACTTTTAATGCGATAAAACTCTACAGATCAAGGAACTCTTAGTCAAAAGTTAGGGATTTTCCGAAGATGCACTTGACTCAGCCAAATTAGTTCCGCCATTCAAGTTGGAATCTGTGTTTATCTCCCGTTCATCTGTCCCTCCGTCAACCACTGGGTAAAAATCAAAGGCGAGTTTAATCTCAGCTGCTTGAGCTGTTTTCTGACCGTTCACTAAAATCTCGCCAGAAAAACAAGCAAGAGGATGCCTAATCCTTGACACTTTCACAGACATTGAAAGTACATCGCCAGGTTGACAAACACGACGGCATTTAATCCCGTCGCATGCAGTAAAAAAAATGGCATTAGGCTTAACTTTTCGAGACAAAGCAGAGTGAGTACCCTGGAGAAGATAAAATACGCACAACTGCCCGAGAGCCTCGATCATGATCGAGGCAGGAAAAACAGGCTGTTCTTTGAAGTGACCCTCTAAAAAATATTCGTTCCCAGTAATCTTATAATCCCCCCGCACATCATCTCCATCAATAGTAACTGACTCAAGAAAAAGAAAGGGGTCTCTGTGGGGCATGATCGATGCAACTTCTTCAATTCTAAATGTTTTAGAACGACTGGGAGGCTCAACTCCACGAACCTTGGCATCTAAATATTGTTTAACATCTCCCAAGGTTCGAAGATCTTTAAGTTCTTCATTATCTATGCTTACTTGGAGTGTTTGCTCAACGAGCATAACAATTTCCAACATAGTCAAAGAATCTAACCCCAGGTCTTCATAAAGTCGTAGAGAATCATCCGAGTTTTTAAAAACTACTCGCTGATCAGGCTCAAGGTGACGGTCAATAATCCCAAGAACGATTGGTTCGATTTTAGCGATATCCTTATTTTCCCGGAAAGATAAAGCAGCACTTAGCGTTTCCGAAGAGCATCTTTTTAAAAGCTCAGACAACTCATCTTTCAGAACAATTGATTCAGGTTCGTTCATGATTTGAGGAAAATGGGGATGAGAATTGTCATCTGTTAAACAATGTGGTTTTAATTGCTTTTTAATATGACCAAATCTGACCAAACGAGCAAACCTAAACCTGTTATCCTTACCTGTGCCCAACCTACTGGCCAATTGACTTTGGGTAATTACTTAGGAGCTGTGAGAAACTGGTCTAATATGCTTGATGATTACGAATGTTTCTTTGGCATCGTTGATCTACACGCGCTTACCATTCCGCCTAAGCCATCTGATCTTCGTCAAAATGTTTACTCATGTATTGCCCAGTACATTGCCTGCGGATTGGACCCAAAAAAATGCCACCAATTCGTACAATCTCACGTTATTGGACATACTGAACTTGCGTGGATTCTTACCTGTATGACTCCGATCGGTGAGTTGCAGAGAATGACCCAATTCAAAGACAAAGCTGCCAAGCTCGGATTCAAGGTAGCGGAGGAAAAAGGCTCGGATGATGTAAAGTTTACTCACGAAGGAGTGCGGGCTCAGGCTTCCATTAATGCCGGACTTCTCTGCTATCCGGTACTCATGGCTGCAGATATTCTATTGTACAATGCAGAACTCGTACCTGTGGGGGAAGATCAACGCCAACATTTGGAACTCTGCCGTGACTTGGCCGGACGCTTTAATCAAAAATATTCAGAAACTTTTAAAATACCTGAAGCCTATGTCCCTAAAACAGGTGCTCGTATCATGTCCCTATCTGATCCAATGCGCAAAATGTCAAAATCTGATAAAAATGAAAAGGCTACGATTTTTGTACTGGATAAACCTGAACAAATTAAGAAAAAAATTGGATCTGCGGTCACAGATTCGGAAGCAGAAATAAAAGCGGACTCCATAAAACCTGGTGTCTCTAACTTGCTTACTATCCACTCCTCTTTATCCGGAGAAAGTATTAATGAACTGGAATCCCATTTTCTAGGAAAGGGATATGGAGAACTAAAAGCTGAAGTCATTGAATTACTAACAGAAAACCTCCGACCGGTCCGTGAATCTTATCAGGAATTGATCAAAGATAAAAATTATTTGGATTCTGTTCTCAAGGAGGGTGCTCAGGCTGCTCAAAAAAGAGCTTATAAAATTCTTTCCAAAGTTAGCAGAAAGATTGGTTTGACTGAACGGGCAAGGAATTAAGCCATGCTCACCGAATTTTTGGCTTGGTTTTAATCAAAAAAAACAACATTACATCCAAGGGTGAAAGATTGATGGATTACGATCTAGAAAATGAAAACGATGGACTCGGCAAAGGGCCATTTTATGGGGCGGCTGCCTTCCTGTTTCTAATCATTGCCCTCTTTGCTTTCGTTACTCTGAAAGAACAAGGTACTCTGGGGCATTGGGAAATTGCATCTTGTTTACTTGGTACAGGGTTAATATCCATCCTCCTTTTCCTGCCTCATTTTTTGGCAGGCATCATCGACCGAATCGAAGAAAAAAACACCCAAACAGACTCCGATCTAGCAAGCAAAGCATTTTACGAATTGAAAGAAGTACGTTCCGACCTTGATGCATTGGCAGTCAAGGTCGACAAGGTACCGACCCTGGTCGATAAAATAATATCTGACTCCCCAATTCAACAAGCCGAGCAGTCTCCAGATACCCTCATCGAAAAGCTCACTGATTTGGAGAATCAGGTAAATTCTAAGCTCGATCGGATTGAGGAGGCCAGCTTAGCTCAACCCCTTATTTCGGAAAATGATAGCGATCTTAACGAACTCAAAGAGAGTCTTGGAAAACTGATTGATAAAGTTGGCTTACTCCAAGAAAAAATTGATTTCATTGCAGATAGCCCGCGAAGCAAGACATCCAGTGAAGAGGAACCGATTAGTAAAGAAGAGATAGCTGAAGAAGTAGAACTGACAGTTTTCGAAGAAACTGGTTTTGATTTGAACTCCGACGATGAAACAATTTTACCATCTGACGAAGAAACAAATACCCTTAACAAAGAGGAAGATAAAAAAGAGCCCGAAATCTTGACGGATGATATTTCGAACAATCCAACAGATGACCCAAAGGAAGAAACTATCGAGTTAATAGAGCATGAAGTAAAAGAAGAGCCTGTACTGGACCAAGATATTGAATCAGAAGATCTGGAAAAAATTGAATCCTTTCCCGAGCCAGAGAGGGAAGACGAATACTCTGAGAAAACGATTACTCAGGAAGAACCTGAATTTGTGGAAAAGGATGTAAAGGAAAACTTGCCTGAGGAATTAGATCTTGGACTACCTGCCCC
>JAQXCL010000083.1 GCA_029251885.1 Opitutales bacterium
GTTCCTTTTATCGCCGGATGGGCGAAACCCGGCAAAGCGAACTCCTTTTCAATCTCTCAAAACGCAGTGCATCACCAACAGATCGGCACAGTGATGGATATTTATGCCACCATTCTCGACGCTACTGGAACAAAAAATCCGAACAACCACACCATCGATGGCACCACCCTGATTCCACAACTGAAAGGAAAAATAAACCCAGATCGGCCGGATCATTTCCTCTGTCACTTTCCGCATAGCCACAGGAGTTCTTATTTTAGCACTTATCGGAAAGGAGACTGGAAGCTGATCTACCGGTATAAGACTAAAATAGGTAAAAGAACTCTTCTTCCCTATGAGTTGTACGACTTGGCCAGTGATCCCTACGAAAAGACTAATCTAGCCGAGCAAAAACCAAACAAACTGAAAACAATGATCAAGCAAATGTTGGCACAACTCGATGAAGAAGGTGCCCAGTATGCTCTTGATACAAGTAAGAAGGAGCTAAGGCCTGCCCTGCCCTAATTAGATACTGATGTATTCTTTTTCGTTTATTCTTTTTACCGTTCTGAGATGCTCGCTTGCTTTTCTGGGCTTATTTATTTCAACTTCTCAGCGATCAAAATAATCGTTGGGCATGGATTCATTCTCATGACCAAGGGCAAATTCTTGAAGTGAGGGAGCAACTACACGGAGATTTTCGGTCAAATTGGCAAAGTCATTACCTGGAGCACACTCTTCATGACAAATGTATCCAACCTCCCCAAAGCCATTTCCATATTTGTTCTTGATGTTAACGACCACAAGGTCCCCATTTCCACAACTGGCAAATTCTAAGTAACCAAGCTTCAGAAGGTGAAGTCCACATTCTTCATCCTTTAAAGAACTGAGTAATGAATATTCACCAAAAACCTCAACACCGCCTAACCAAACATCGTTTAAGATAAAATTATCTTCCAAGAACTTTGTGAACGGAGGAGGAAACCCCTGCTCTTTGGTAAAATTGGAAAGTGCTCCTTTTAGGGGCTTTGGGTCGCGGCAATTCCGCCAGAGAATTTCACGAAATGTAGCTTCCATGAATATTTCCTTTTTACAGGAGTTACTTTACCCTTTTCACTTCATCAGTAGGGATGGATTGCTTAGCCTCTCGGGCATTTGATTTTTCCCTTATCTGATTTGCCTTATTGATGTAGGCAGAAGAGCCTAGTTCAGTAATTGCACGGATTGTTTTTACAGGAATGCTCGTTTGTAAAAAATACTGACCATTTCCATGCCCCGCGTTGCCAGAAATTGGAGGGATATTCATCTTTTTGGCCTGATCCATTACCTGAGTCCAGTGACTAAAGGTTAAGCCACTCCCCTTTAACGCATTCCCAATCAACTTTCCATACCCCAAAAGATCCAACTGCCATGCAGCCACATACTGAGGACCTAAGGTAATTTTCTTGGAAAGATTGTTTTTCAATGGCTTTCCCGACTTTACCGCCCGCAAGCTTTTCCTCAACGCCTTCCTGCTGGTTGCCGCAATGTATTTACCATCATGAACACAATAATAAACGGACTGGTTGGAAAAGGAAGAAATGTTGGAGCCCTTTGTTTCTGGTTCTAGGTTTACTTTTACATACAATACTTCTGTACCATCGATTGGGTTTGATTCTTTAACCAAGAAATTTGGTTTGAAATGAGGCGAACCCGAACCGGATAAGGTTTCAATCTTAACAAGAAATTGTTTTAAAAAAGCATTGGTTTCAGCGAGTAACTCCTTGAAGTCTTCAATCGAAGCTTCAGAAGATCCTACTTGCACATACCCTAATGGATCCCCGTCACCAAGTTCACGATAACTTATAGCCGAATGGCCCGAATAAAGTGTGGGTGCCTTTCGGATCATGGACAAAACCGAGGATACCAATTGCTTGACCTCTTTGTCCTTCAATCCCTTTTCCAATTTGACGAAAAGATATTCGAGGTACGCTGCATGAGAAGAGACATTTAGGTTCATCACTCCTTCCATCCATCCACCGCTTTGCACAAACTGGAAAACTCCGTTTTCCCGATTAATATTTTGGGAAGGGGGCAAAGAGGAGAAAAGCTTGCCCAGTTCCGTGTCATCCCGGGCAGATGCGATTAAATTAAAAACCACCTCTTTGTCCGAAAGAGAAAGGGAGAATTTAATCGCATCCAAATTGGCGAATTCTTCCAAAAGAAGATCTATAACAAGGTCTTCATCTTTGGAACGTGAGGAAACATGGTGATTCATTTGATCGACCAAGTCATCATGAAAGGTATTAAGCAGCCAACCAAACTCAATGGTGGTGGGGGGTTGCCACTCGGCAAACCTAATAATCGATGACCAGTCTTTTATTTGTTTAATCAACTTGGGTTTGTTGGTAACCATTGTCCATCCCTCGATTTCCTTGACGGATAATCCTTGGGCTTTGATTTGGGCAGGTATCGAGCCGTTTGGTTTTAATTTAAACACTCCGAGTATCGAGGCATTTTTTTCCTGAAAATCATCAAAGAAAATGACGGTGCTCGAATGATCTGGAGACACGGAAGCAAGAGTGGGGTCGCCAAGAAAAGCTCCAACAAGCACAGGCAAAAGCTGAGCCTGATTATTTTGAGGCTGTACCTCGTTGGCCAGATTCTGGAGTTTCTGAATAAGACTTGGGAGCGGGATCGTCTTGGCGTAAGCAACCGGCTGAATCTTCGCACCCGGTGTTTCAAATTTTGGGAAAAGTTGGCGGTGAGGTGGGTTAGCATGTAGAGAATCAAGCAACAAAGAACTTGCACAACTAAGTACAATATAAGCTAAACAAAAAGAAGGAGATAGAATTTTCATGATGATCGCGGGGTTTCGTTTAAGAATCAGCTTCTCATATTCAAATGATCAAATATAGAAAAAGAATCTGCAAACTAAGAAACTACTTCATTTTGGGTTCTCTCAATCATCGATATACTCCAACAAATCCCCTGGCTGTGCATCCAGTGCTTTGCAAATAGCGCAAAGAGTGGAAAACTTAATCGCCTTGGCTTTTCCTGTTTTAAGAATCGATAAATTGGCATTGGTTATCCCAACAAGGGCGGCAAGTTCATTGAGCCTCATTTTCCTTTGGGCCAGCAAAACATCGAGTTTAACATTTATACTCATAGTAAAATTGTTGAGATCCCTTTAAATGGTGAGTTCCGCATCTTTTTCCAAACTCATACCCACCGTAATAATTCTGGCAATTATCAGCAGAAAAACTCCCATCATAATTTTTGTGATCGAAGAAGTGATCGAGGGAATAAAAAACGCCAACTGCGAAGCCTCAGTCGAATACATGTAAGCGAAGGCTCCAGATTTACCAATTAAGGAAAGGACTGCTTTAGCAAGAATAAGAAGTCCAATCCATCGAATACTGGTTGCTCCCGATTGCGAAAAAATACCGTCACGCTCACAACTTTTCAGGAATCGAATAATCAGAAAAGTCAGGGCAATCCAAAAGATAGCAGAAATGATCATTGATCCAATTGCTCCTTCAAAAAGAAAAGAGGTGGATTCATTACTTTTTAATTTCACTCCTGCTAGGACCACCCCACCCATTATGAACAAGATCGCCACCCAACAGATAGGGATGAGCTTTTTAGATAAGGATCGAATACGATCCGATGGATTAGATAAGCTTGCTAGGTTTTTACTCATAACCCATAAGCTACATATTAAATTATTGCAAAGCAAGTATATTTTATTGTATTGCGATAATTATATTATGTAGGTCGATTATTTTAAACTTAAGTAAATCTTAGGATAATTTCAATTGAGTACCAACTAACCAATCACTGACTGCAGGAACGTTGGGGAATTCAGGAACCCAGGAGAGATCATCAGGTAAATCAGTAGTAAATTCGCAGCGCATCCGTACAGGGTGGGCTCCTGAATCAATCGCCGCATAGAGGTTATAGATTCGATCATCCACCAGGATGGTCTCTTCCGGCAGTAAGTCGTATTTTTGATAGCAAGCTAACAAGCTGTCCCTTTTTGCCGTGTCGTGCATAAACTCTCCATGCTGCACACATTCAATGGTCAGGAAGTCTGCCACCGGGGCAAGCACATCCTCTAAATAGGCCCTTTTGGCTTCCACATCAAAGGTGGCCGACATGGTGAATTGTCGGTATCCCCGCTCATTAAGTTCTTTGAGTGCTTCGATCACCCCAGGATAGAGGGGTCGATTTCGGAAAAACTTCTGATCCGCACAAAAGTCTCGGTCCATTTCTTTGCCATGTTCTGGATGAGTCTTTAATTCCAAAGCACCGTACTCGGGCACGATCGAAAGGACCTCAGCTAATTGCTCCCATTTCAAACCCTCGTGCTGCTCTCGATACTTGGGATGACCTTTGAGGAAATGATAATAGGCATAATTGAGATCAGCCAATACTCCATCCACATCCCAGAAAATATTTTTGATTTTGGAAGAATTCATTTACTTGCCTGAGGACTTCCACAGATCAATCGGGGCATCATTTTTTTGAGGAGCACCCGGGGTACTCCTACCATCGGCCACCTGATCGTTCAGTAAGGCGAGCAGTTCTTTCACTTTCTCTGGATGCTTATTGGCAAGATTGGTGGTTTCGCCCAGATCCTCCTTCAAATGGTAGAGCTGCTCCTTCTCAGGGCCAAGTTTTTGCAGTAATAATTTCCAATATCCCTGACGGATGGAAAACCTGCCAGCTATGTCATGATGAACAATAACCTGACGGGGGCTTTCTACTGGCTTGCCGAATATTGCGGGAAGAAAGCTTTCACTATCTTCTCCCATATCATCTGGTAATTGCACGGAGAGTAATTCAGCCATCGTTGCCAGAAAGTCACCGAGGCAAAGCAACTGATCTGTTTGGCTACCCTGCTTTACTTTGGCAGGCCAGCTAAGCACAAAAGGCACCCTATGCCCTCCATCCCACAAACTGCCCTTACGCCCACGGAGAGGCCCACTGCAACGGTGGCCCGGAGCATTCTTTTCCACCTCTCTGGAAAAACCAGCGGATCCGTTATCCGAAGAAAAAACGATCAGAGTGTTTTCACGAATCCCATTTCGCTCGAGGGCATCGAGTACCACGCCAACGGAATGATCGGTCTGAGAAACAAAATCGGCATAATCCCCTAGCTTGGTGGATCCCTTAAACTGTTTGCTTGGAACCACCGGAGAATGAGGGGAACTCAAGGGCATGTAGATAAAGAAGGGCTTACCTTTCTTTGCACCCTCGGCCTTGGCATCTATGTATTTGGATACTTCGATATTTAATTGGGGAAGCATCTCTACCACATGGTCCTCCCGGATTATTTCATCTCCCCGGATGACACTGCTCATACTACGGGCATGATGAAAGCCGTAATATTGATCAAAGCCCCGGGTGATCGGCCCATCCAAAACTTTGGACCCAACAGGGTATTGAGAAAGCAAATAAGAGTCATCGGTGTCCTTCGCTTTCCCCTTTTTCTTGGGGCGCTTCTCTGCACCCTCTGCCAAAACAAAGTGGAACCCAAGGTGCCACTTACCAAAGATTGCCGTGTGGTAACCCTGCTCTTGAAACAGGTGACCAATGGTTTTTCTATCCTTGGTAATCAATGGGGGTTCTCCGTCCCCAATTACAAATTTCTGCAATCTCGTTCGCCAATTGTAACGCCCCGTCAAAAAATTGTACCTAGTGGGTGAACATACGGATGAACTGGTATGGGCATCCGTAAAGATCATCCCCTCTTTTGCCAACCGGTTGACGGAGGGAGTTGGAATCTTGGCATGCCCTGGGTCCAGTGCCTCGATCTCGCCATAGCCAAGATCATCGGCGAGGATGAAAACAACATTCGGACCTTGTTCGATTGCCTGAAGTAATGAGAAAACCAACCCAAAAAGTAAATTAACAAAAAAAGCTGATTTCCTGAGTTTGATCATCAACCCTCTTTAATTCCTATCACATCCAATGTCCAGTCTTCCGCTAGAACCTTATCTAAAATGGGTAAGCAGGCTACAACATATATGACTGGTCCAATAATTTTCACTTTGGTAAAGAAGGCTATCTTTTGGGAACTGGCATCGGTGCGTTTATGGATTTTTGCCAAGCTACCAGATCAGCAAGCAGTTCGTCTCGTTTTTCTGTATTTTCCTGAGCAAGGTTGGTCTTTTCGCCTAAATCTTTTTGGAGATTATAAAGTTCGACCGCCTGGTTGGTTGCTAGTTTTTCACTTCCACCATCCAATAACCATTCCTCATGATAAAGATGTAACTTCCATTGCCCCTTGCGAATCACACTGACTGGACGGGTACGAAAGAACTCATCCCGGGCACCTTGTTTTGGCCGGTCAAGATAGCCGGGCATGTGCCAAAACAAAGAAGTGCGTCTTAGCTTTCCGCTCTGACCAAAAAGCGAGAGCAAGCTTTCTCCATCGAGTACCTTATTTACTTTGGCACCTGCGAGTTCCAGCAAAGTAGGGAAATAATCCACCTGCATCACCGGAGTGGAGCAAGTGGTACCTGCTTCGATAACATCAGGCCACCAGGCAATCATCGGTTCACGGATCCCACCCTCGTAATACATACCCTTTTCACCGCGGAAAGGTTTTTGCGTACCCAACCCACCATTATCGCTCGTGTATATAACTAAAGTATTTTTATCGAGTTGAAGTTCTTTTATTTTTTCCAGCACGAGACTGACACTGGCATCAAGATCGTGAACACAGGCCTCGTACTTATTCTTGATAAACCTTTTCGTACTATCGCGAGAGTTTACTGGGCCGTGTGGAGCATGATGAGCCAGGTAAACAAAGAAGGGCTTATCCTTATTTGACTCCATAAACTGGCAAGCTTGCCTTGAGAGATCAAATACACCCTTTGGGTCTGATTGAGGCCCACGAAAATTCCCCTTTGTTCCCTCAGGCAATTCCCCATCCCCAAAGCTATCGTAGGTAACATCAAACCCTTGCTCACTGGGTAAAGACCCTCCCCCTCCCTGACTTGATTTCCCTAGCTTATTGTAGAGATGCCATTTACCAAAATGCCCGGTGGCATAGCCCGCACTTTTTAAGGCATCGGCAATGGTGATATCCTCTACGGACAAACCGTCCCGATTTTGAACAGGTATTAGACGCATCTGTTTCTTGGGTCCTCGACTGGTTGAATTAACTGCAAAAACATGATGCCTGGGTGTGTAGTTACCTGAAAGGAGACAGGCTCGGGCGGGCTGACAATTTGCCGCATTGGTGTAGGCATTGGTAAAGACCATTCCCTCCTTTGCCATTTGATCAAGTATGGGTGTTTTAAACTTACCGGCGGTTTGATAGCCTACATCCTGCCAGCCCTGATCATCAGCATAGATCAGAACAATATTGGGCTTCGAAGTAAGCTTGGTGTTTGACTGCTCGGCTGTAACCAGTTGAGCGAAATTTAAATGGCAAAGAGCAAGGAGTACAAAGATAGGAAGATGTAAGGTTTTCATTAGCACTTTTGTACAAACCCTTTATTTCAATATTTTTCTACCTTTCACTTTTTCAAAAAGACGATCCATTTCCAACAAAGAGGCTGGGTCTTCTAAGGACCCATCGTCTCCTGTTTGCTTACACCATTTTGCAAGAACTTCCTGAAAGTGGGCTACCCTATTTTCCTGATCAGGGTCTTGTACTAAATTATTGAGTTCAAAAGGATCATTAGCCAAGTCGTAGAGTTCCTCCTCCGGCTTCTCCTTGAAGTAAGCAATTTGGTGGGCTGGTAGCTTACCTTGATCAAACAATTTCTTGCCTTCACGACTGGCAGCGACATTGGAAAGACTATTCGTGTAACAAGTCATGGGGTGTACATAGTTGCGAATGTATTTGTAATCCTTTGTAGACACGCTGCGACAACGATCGACGTTCATGCCATGACGATCACGCATGGCAAAGAGGTAGTCAGGGGCTGGCTGTTTGTTTGGACCAAAAAAGATGCGGCCTTCCATGTAATCGGGAACCCTGCCACCTGCCAGATCGATAAAGGTTGGAGCCATATCCAAAGCTGAAACCAGTTCATCGGATCGCGTGCCAGGGGTAACATTCATCTCGAATTGTCTAGGAACACGTACGATTAATGGCATGAGAATTCCGCGCTCATAGAGAAAGCCCTTGCCTCGGAAAATGGGCGGACCGTTGTCGCCCATTACAACGATAATGGTCTTTTCATAGAGTCCCTTGGCCTTCAGATCGGCGATCAAAGTACCAATATTAATATCCAGCAGGTTGATATTCTCAAGATAAGCCCCCAATTCCTCACGAGCTTCCGGCGTCTCTGGGGTGTAGGGATGTAAATCAATTTCTGCACGACTCACGGGGTGTTCTGGACAAGGAAGAAAAGGGAAGAACTTGCCATTGATATTCTTATTTACCCGATGGGTGTCATAGAATTGGTATTGGCAAAAGAAGGGCTGTTGCTCAGTCAGCTTATCCCAATCGGTAGTATCGTAAGGATTACGTTTGGGATCTATAAATCCCCAATCTTTCTTCCCGTGCCCGGGAAAGCCAATCTTATAGCCTGCATCCCGTAGATAACGGGTAAAGATGTCCACGCCCTTGGGTAAAGCTTTTTTCTTTAGCGGCTTCCGAATCCTCATATTTTTTGAAAACACCTGATGCGGGTAAAGCCCAGTCATAAAACTTGATCGACTCGGACTGCAAATAGAAGCCGTTGTGTACGCCCGTGTGTAAACTGTCCCCTCATTGGCAAGCTGGTTCATATTAGGCGTGTGAACCCCTTCGGTACCATAGCTAGCCATATCGCAACCGATATCCTCAGTAACAATCCAAAGAATATTGGGCCGTTGTGTTTTATGATCTTTTGCATTCAACCAAATACCTAGGGAAATAAAAGTTAGAAAAGGCAGGAAGATTTTCATTCTACAAAGGATTAGAAAAAAAGACTTAAACGATCTTACTTTCGACCATACACGCCAAGATCAAATTCCAATATCTTGGTTGGGCAGAGATCCACTGCCTGAGAATAATAAATCTAGGAAAATGGAATGACCGAAGCGAGAAGAGGCAACCAAAGAAGAGCGAGAAGCAACGGAATGGAATTGATTTTTTCATAAATCGGAGAAGTGAGAAGAGATGCTAAAATCTATTAACTGAACAAGTCTTTGACCACATGACCGTGAACATCGGACAAGCGGAATTGCCGGCCTTGGTAACGGAAGGTAAGTTTCTCATGGTCAATCCCACAAAGGTGTAAAATGGTCGCCTGGATGTCATGCACATGAATGGCTCCTTTGGTGATATTCCAGCCAAACTCATCGGTCTCTCCATACACGGTACCGGGCTTGATCCCAGCCCCTGCCATAATCCAACTGAAGGCACGGCCAAAATGATCCCGGCCGGTTGGTTTCTTTGTGGCACCGGATTTGTATTGCCCAAAGGGTGTACGTCCAAACTCTCCTCCCCAGATCACCAAGGTATCCTTGAGCATATCCCGGTCTTTAAGATCCTGGATAAGAGCAGCGGAGGGAGCATCGGTATCAAAACATTGCTTTTCCAGTTGGCTGAACAAGTTGCTGTGTTGATCCCATCCGGAGTGCATCAACTGAACAAAACGGGTTCCCCGCTCAAGCAATCGACGGGCTGTCAGGCAGTTATTGGCAAAGGTTCCCCGCACTCCCACATCAGGACCATAACGTTTGATCACATGTTCGGGTTCCTTCTTAAAATCAAGCAACTCAGGCACGCTTGCCTGCATACGAAAAGCCATTTCGTACTGGGAGATACGGGTCTGAATCTCCGGGTCTCCATACTCTACGTGGTGGGCATGGTTGAGCTTGGCTAGTTTATCGAGCAAAGATCGCCTACCCGCCCGTGAAACCCCCGCCGGGTTATTGAGGTAAGGAACCGGCGCACCGGTGCTACTGAATTTTACTCCTTGGTGTTTACTTGGTAAAAATCCACTACCCCAATAGTAATCGTAAAAGAGCTGACCACAGGTTTTACCTTTGTCGGTGGAAGTCATGACCACAAAAGCGGGTAGGTCCTCGGACTCAGTACCCAATCCGTAAGTTAACCACGACCCCATGCTAGGACGGCCGGGAATTTGCGATCCAGTCATGAAAAAAGTAACCCCGGGGGCATGGTTAACGGCTTCGGTATTCAAACTGCGCACAATGCAGAGGTCATCGGCAAGGCTGCCAATATGGGGTAGCATCGTGCTCATTTCCGTGCCGCACTGTCCATACTTTTGATAGGGCTTAATCTCGGGGACACAGGGCCACGCCTTGTAGTTCGATGACATGGTGGATAGGCGAGTATCCCCGCGGACGGATGCAGGAATATCCTTGCCAACCATTTCCGTAAGCTTGGGTTTGGGGTCAAACAAGTCGATATGAGAAGGTCCCCCACCCTGCCAAAGAACAACCACCCGCTTTGCCTTGGGTGTAAAATTGGGAAAACTGTAATCGCCAATGGTTTTCCCTAAGGCCCGGTCCTGGTTAAGCAGCCCGGCAAGGGCAGCCAGGCCAACCCCGGTCGATCCTTTGCCCAAAAAACTACGCCTGGTTTCCTGCTGAAGTAACGATAGTTGATTTAATCCATTCATGAAAAATTCATTCGCGACTGAGAGCCTGATCGAGGTTGAGAATACCCAGGCAGGTGGTGGTTAGGGCGGCATGTTCAGCCAGAGGAAACTGCTCGTCTCTTTTGCTTTCTCCAACACTCAAAAGTTGCTTGGCCTCATTTGGGTTTTCCTGAAAAAGTTCGAGTTGTTCCTCAAAAATATCTCTAAGAATTTCGAGATTTAAGGATGATGGACTACCAGCAGTAACCAGACGGAATGCATACTGCAATTGTTCATCCAGGCTCTCTTTCTCCCCCATTACCTTTTGTGCAAGGAAACGGGAGGCCTCGACCCAGGTGGGATCGTTCAAGGTGGTAAGAGCATGCAGGGGCGTACTGGTCTGCCCCGGTTTTACCCGGCATGCCTGACGATTGGATGAATCAAACATATTAACCGGTCCAATAGTACGCCGCCAAAAGGTGTAAAGACTACGCCGGTAAAGATCATCGCCTTCTGATTTTGGATAATCAAAGTTTCGTTTCTTATCGACGGCCAGAGCCTCCCATACCTTTTCCGGCTGATATGGATAAACCGGGCTTCCTCCGATCTGCCTTGCAAGGAGACTTGAACTGGCAAGGGCCCAGTCCCGGAGAACCATCGAGGGAATACGAAACCGGCTGGCACGACTGACTAGCCGATTGTCCGGATCATTCTCCCGATGCCATTCATTCATCCGGCTGGACTGCCGGTAGGCCGAACTGGTGACAATGAGCCGGTGCATCTTCTTCTGGCTCCACCCTAAGTCCTGAAATTGCACCGCCAGCCAATCGAGCAGGTCCATATGGATTGGATATTCGCTTTGCACTCCCAGGTCCTCCGAAGTCTTAACCAAGCCGACTCCAAAGAACCGTTGCCACATCCGGTTAACCTGTACCCGCGAGGTAAGAGGGTTATCACCAGAAACCAACCACTTGGCCAGACCAAGTCGATTCTTAGGCAAGCCCTCCTGCATCGGAGGAAGAATTGCGGGAGTGGCAAAGGAAACCTCTTCACCTTTGTTTAAATATTCACCGCGGTTTAGGATATGAGTTTTTCGCTTCTTGGCGTCGTCCATCACCATGACTTTAGGCACTTGATCTCCCTTGAAATTAGACAATTGTTTTTCCAGTTTCTTGATCTGCTTTTTAAAGGCTGCGATTTTCTTGGGATCATTTTGCAGAATAAAGGTTTGCAGGCTGCGGTTTTGCTCTTGAGTAAATTCCTCAAAGGAAGCGGGTAAGCCTACATCCCACAGCGGCATCGGAGCGGCTTCCCCTCTCTTTGCCCAAACGGGTTGCCGCTTTTCATCATAGGCAACCACCCAAAAATTCTTGAGCCTGCTCTCCAACCTGTCCCGGCGGTTGTAGATTTTAATCTGATCGATTTCTTTTTCCGCACCCAGATCGATCTCTAACCATGGCTTGGTTTCATCATTGGTATGACTGACAGACTTTTTACCAAAAGATCCATCGGTGTTTCCATCGATTGCCCGATTCGCGGAAGCGTCCCCAAATTGACTGCTCTGGCTCGCATTGGAAGACAAAGCCAAGTTCTTACCCGCATGATAAATTTCCAGCTCGGCCAAGTGCAAAACTCCCTTTGGTGTGTTATTGGTCACACGAACAAACCTGGCTCTTACTGGTCCGCTCCGGGAGGGCAATGGCTGAGCATTTTCATCTCCTTCAAGGTTTCCATTCGATTGATGCCTGAGCCTGGCAATACGATCTTCAAACTCCTTGATTTTCACTTTATTTTCTTCCGTGGGCAGCTCAATGAAAGGTGCCGCCACCCGCACCCGTTTCGACTGCTGGCCTGGACGTCCGCTTTCAGAAACATGATTGAACGCATCCATCATGCCATAGTAGTCCCGTGCAGTGATGGGGTCATACTTGTGATCATGACACTGGGCACAGGCCATGGTCAGGCCCAACCATGTGGTTGTGGTGACATCCATCCGGTCAAAAAGAATCACAAAGCGTTGCTCTTCCGGAATGGCCCCGCCCTCGCCATTATTCAAATGATTTCGGTTAAACCCGCTGGCTATCTTCTGATCAATCGTGGCATGGGGAAGAAGATCTCCCGCGAGCTGCCAAATGGTAAACTGATCGAAAGGCATGTCCTCATTGAGGGCCTTCACCACCCAGTCCCGCCACATCCACTGATAGGTTTCTCCATCAAACTGAAACCCATTGCTATCGGCATAGCGGGCGGCATCCAGCCATTCCATAGCCATTCGTTCACCGTAATGCCCGCTGGCCAGTAAATGATCGACCACTTTTTCATACGCATCTGAGGAGGTATCGTTAATGTAAGTATCCACTTCTTCGGGAGAGGGAGGTAGCCCGATCAGGTCGGCATAGAGACGCTTAATCAAGGTAACCTTTCTGGCCTCAGGGCTGGGCGAAAGATTACTTCCCTCCAGTTTTGCCAGCACAAAGGAATCGATTGGGTTACGAACCCATTTGGCCTGCTTGACCTGAGGCAAAGCCTTTTTCTGGGGAGCAATAAAGGCCCAATGCTTTTCATACTTGGCCCCTTCCATAATCCACCGATCGATTACTTTTCTTTCAGCATCGGAAAGCACACGATTAGAATCAGGCGGAGGCATAATTTCGTCTTCTTCGGTCGAGTGAATCCGATGGTACATTTCACTCTCTTCCAAATCTCCCGGAACAATCGCTCCTCCCTCCATTGCATCCTCCCTGAGGTCGAGGCGCAGATCCGCCTCTCTCTTGTTGCCATCCACCCCATGGCAATAAAAACAATTTTCCGAGAGAATGGGCCGAACATCCCGATTGAAATTCATGGACTCTGCAAAAACCACCAAGGGCATGCAAAACACAAGCAAATATGAAAACAGACTGGGCACCTTTTTTATAAGACTCCATTATCCTTAGAGTCACAAATGTTTATTGTTAATTTTTGCGTCAAAAGCCTGTTAATTTGCGTCACGCAGCCCACTTCACAGAACCAGCCCACCCAAGAAATTCATTGGGTCGTTTAAAAGAGTAAACATTACTGCTTAAAAAAAGGAGACTGGGTAATCGCAGCAGCTAGTTCAGGATCTGAAGCGTAAAGAACGCCCCGGTGATTCATGAAGGTGGATTCCCTTCGATTAAGCTCAAGGGGGTGACCAAAGACATCCGTCGTCCAGGCTCCTGCTTCCTCAAAAATACAGGCGGTGGCGGCATAATCCCAGAGACTACCCCCGCCCTCTTCTGGTTTGGGTAGCTTAAGGTGGCAACCGGGGCCGTTCTCCAAGGCGTGCATAGCATTCATTACTGAGCCCCCATGCTGCAAAGCCTCGATACCCTTAAGGCCAAGCTCTCGCCCAACTTCACTTAATGTATGGCACAAGGAGGAGAATTGTGGGTGGGCCTCAAAGCTTCGGTCATAAGTAAAAGTAAGGGTATCATGTCGGTCTGTGACCTTCCAATGTTGGCCGTTTCTTTTCACCCCCTGCCCCTTGGCCGCCTGCCAAAGAATCTCACTTACAGGATCATAAATCACCCCGATTTGTGGGAAACCATCACGGGCGACCAGTCCGATCGATACAGCATACCCATTCTCCCCTTCACTAAATGCGAGGGTGCCATCCAATGGATCAATACACCAAAAATATTTCTTCTGGAAGCGGGAGCCGTCGTCCTCACTCTCTTCGGTAAGAAGGGCCAAATTATACTTATCTATACTTGGTCGAAGAACGGCAAGAATTGCATCCTGGGCTTTACGGTCGACTTCTGTAACAACCTGAGATGCCAGAGTGTCCCCACCTTTTTTTGAAAACACTTCCACTTCCCTGCCACAAAAAGCTTGAATCACCTTTCCGGCAGCCAGAGCGGCACTTAAGGCACACTGGGCCAGTTCGCTTAAATCAAGATCTTGGCTCATACGATTAAGGACTCGATCACTTGACGGGTTATCCGCTCGCTGTAATCACTTAGTTTCCAGTGCCCGGGGCTCCAACCCTTCATGAATCGGTGAAAATCCGCCCAAGCTACCCGGTAAAGGGAGCGCCAGTCCGCTTCCAATTCATCCGCAGATATTTGGAAATCTTCATTTTCAACAAGTTCTCGAATCTGAGAAAAATAAAAGTTTAGGACCTCTTGCTCGATTTCCTCGGCATCCTCATCCCGAAAACAACTACCAACAAAGTAGGCAAGGTCCTTCATCCCAGATCCTCCACCAATGTACTGAAAATCAACCGCAGCCACTTCGGTGCCGTCATGGTTAAAACAAAAGTTGGCCAACTTGGCATCGCCATGAACCAAAGTCTGATATTTTACACTATTTAATTTTTGATCAATGGCAGGGGCAGCCTCTCGTAATTTGGAGTCATCCAACCGGGCGAGCTCATCGGGCCGGGTCTGCAGGTGCCAGTATGTACCCGAGTCCCACAAGCCCTCGGTCGATTGATTCATGTTTTCCAAATGAAAGGATGCCAGCCAACGAACACACGCCTGCCACTCCTTCTGATTGACCAAGCTTCTACGACCCGCAAATCCGGAGGCATCCAGATCCTCGAGCACGAGCAAAACCTGATCGCCCACCTTTTTTGTACCTAGGCAATGTGGCACGCGTGCAAGTAAGGGCTTACCACGGTTACGAGTAGACTCATACCAGTTGGTTTCGACTTGATAGGATTTAAGTTTGCGCTGATGGGAGAGATCGGTGTTCCATCCACGGGGGTGATCACCAACCTCAGGGATTACCTGTTTGGTAATAATTTGTTTGTACTCACTTCCAGATAGCCTCCACCTTTCAATTTTCCCATAACCACTCCATAGTGATTGAATTGTTTCCTTGGAAGTATAGGTACTTACAAGTGCACACTCCAAGACAAAATCTACAACTTCACTTCTGGTGATAAGTTCTTCCATGCATTCAATTTCTGCCCATAGATATGGGCGGGATAGAACCTTTAATCGATTAGAGACTTTTCGCCGGAAGCAAAGTTCTTTTTGATGGTCGCCCGGTCGTATTCATCCCCTAACACAGTGTACGCGACATAACTCAAGGTATCGTCCTCGATTGTGATTACCTGAAAGAACTGAGTTTGCTCTGCGGTTTTATCTGAGCGGTAACCTTGCGATTTGTAGGTTTCAATTTGTTTTTTATCGAGTCCATACTGCTTTGGTCCACTAACAGAAGTTACATAGATTGTTCCAAGTTTATTACTATCCTCTTCAGATGTGCGGGTGGGAACATGCCCCCTTGCATATGTGTGATCATGCCCATTAAGAACTAGGTCCACTTCATATTTATCAAATAAAGGCTTCCAGTTTTGTCGGGCAAATTTGAAGTCACGACCTTTGGCTGGAGAAAAAACAGAGTGATGACAGGTGACGATTTTCCACTTGGCCGAGCAGTTTTTCAATTGAGACTCTAGGTACTTCGTCTGTTGTTCTTGTTTCTCATTAGAATTAAGCACAATGATGCGAATATCCTGATAATCTACGGTGTAAACAGTTTCGTGAAGAGATGCATCCAAATGATCCACGACGGGCAATGTAAACTGAGGACGCCACTGAATGGAGAGTTTCCTGGGAATACCTTTACCCGGAGGCATGAACTCATGATTGCCCGCCACAGGAATAGCTGTCCATTGGCTATGGAGAAAACCACCCGCTTTAAACCATTGAGCCCACTCATGATCACGGTGTGCTATATTAATTAAATCTCCTGCATGAACTGCGAAGGAGGCATCAGGGGCAGTTTTATAGGCCATGCGTATGACCCTGGACCAATGTTCGAGCACATCATTCTGGGCATCTCCAAAATAAACGAATTGGGATTTCCCATAACTGGACTTGGCCGTTTTAAATTGAATCCACTCTGACCAGTATTTTCGCCCATCTCCCACCCGATAGAGATAAGAAGTTTCCGGTTTCAAATTTTTAAAAATCACACTGTGGTTGTGAACAACCAAGGGTGCATTCCCTTTATGCTCACCCAAATCAAACGGCTCAGTTTGTGCATCAAAAGAAACCGCTGAACTTTGAAACTTCGAATTTACCGTAGCTTCAGCAATCTCAGCAACCGCAGATGTAATACTATTATCTGTCCTCCAATTCACCGCTCGACTGGTTGCGGGATCACCATGAAAAGTCAGGATAATTCGATCCGGATCCTGACTTGGTATTTCCCAGTGATGAAGTCCTTTATGCGAATCATGTGCAAATGCAGAAAAAATTGGCTGTAATAAAAGAGCGGTTAGTAAAAAAATGGCGTTTTTGAATCTCATTTTGGGTTTGGTTAATATAAGCAGTTCTAACAATTAAAATCTTGAGTGTTCTACTGGTCTAAAATTAAATTACGAAAGAACTACTAAAAGGGAATAACGACAATCTGTACAATCACTTAGGACTGAATTTAATAAAGAATTTAATTAAAGATAAGATAATCGAAAGAAGGTGAGATAAATATATTCCTTTTAGTAAGACTTTAGGTACGCAACCACATCTGCGACATCCTGCTCGGTCATACCGAGTTGATGGGCAGATAGCATTAGGGAAGTACGGCCGGGCTGAATGTAATGAATTTCATGACTCGGTACCTGCTGAACCAATCCACCCGCACTACGGATGGTCAATGGGTCACTTTCTGATGTAATGATGCCATTGATTCTCCAAAAGTTTTTTCGCGCTTCCCCCTTGGGCTCAAGGGTGACCTCCTGGCTTTCATACCCATGGGCAATACCTGCCGATGGATGAATGATCGCCCGGGCAATTTCCTCAATCGAACGGCTCTGCCCCCAACCCTTAAGGTTCGGTCCAAACTCCACACCCAGACCATCAAACTGGTGACAACTGTAGCATCGGGCCGCCGATGCTTTGCCCACGGCGACATTCCCTTTGAGCTTGGTCACATTGGCAACCTTAAGGTTTCCATCATCCCCCCTTAGACCCGGAACCTG
>JAQXCL010000165.1 GCA_029251885.1 Opitutales bacterium
TCAGGAACCGTGGAAGAAAAAGTACTAGAACTGCAAAAAGGAAAAAGAAAGTTACTCGAACAAGTATTTGATGAATCAGAAGCGGCTAATTTAAAACTTTCTGTACAAGATTTAAGGGAGTTGATCTAGGTTATATGCCTATATTGTTTTTATCCTAAAAACTGAATAAGCAGAAATTTATTTTCGGCTACCAAACAAGGCTGAGCCAACCCGTATCATGGTGCTGCCAGCAGCAATAGCATGAACCAAATCATCAGACATACCCATGGATAGTTCATCCAAGCTTACACCGTGGCTTTCCTGTAATGATTCGCGTAATTCAGCCAATTGATCAAAACATTTTCGGGCTACCGATGGATCTTCAGGCGAATAAGGTGCAATCGTCATTAATCCTTCAATTAGAAGGTGGGAAGATTTTAAGATTTCATCGAGAGCAAAGGCTGATTCTTCAATTTTAAATCCGTATTTGGCCGGATCGTTACCAGCATTTACCTGTAGGAGTATGGCCATGGGATGATTAATTTTCTCTGCAGCTGCTTGCACCTTACGAATTAATTTCAAAGAATCCAAAGTTTGTATGCGGGCAAATCTACCCACCACCTGATTGACCTTATTACTTTGCAAGTGTCCGATTAATTCCCAATCCACTCCTTCGCTTTGCTCCTGTTTAATGACAGCTTCCTGGACTCGGTTCTCACCAACCCTTTTAATTCCGGACGAGACACAGTGCTTAACCGCATCCACCGGCCAGTTTTTGGTTACTGGCAGTAAGGTAACTTCCTGGGGATTTCGACCGCATGCAGCACATGCATCCGAGATCCTTTGCTTAACCACGGCTAAATTATTCAAAAAAACTTCTTGGCTTATCATAAGTATGACTTGTGTAATTCTATTTTTTAAATTAGTTCAAATTATAAGCAAATGCACATACAGAATTTCAAAACCTTCTGCGATTTGGTCGAAAGTAAAAGTTTTTCCAAAGCAGCCAAGTTAAACGAAGTCACTCAATCCGCAGTGAGTCAACAACTCAAGGCGATGGAATCCCACTATCAAATGCTAATCATTGATAGGAATCAAAAGAAATTTCGCCTAACGCCACAAGGAACCGCCCTTTATTCAACATTTAAGGAAATTCTAAACCTCTATGAACGTTTAAATTGCGAAATTCAAGAAATGCGTAATGTAGTCAGCGGAACAGTTCAAATTTCTACAGTCAACAGTATCGGTCTACACGTCTTACCCCCCTACCTTAAAACCTTCCTTAAGGAATTTCCCTCAGTCAATGCTCGGGTGGAATACAGACGGGCAAACTTGGTCTACGATGATGTCCTACATGGCAATGCTGATCTTGGTTTAATTGCTTTTCCTGTTCCGCAAAAAGATCTAGAAATTATCCCTTTCACCAATGATGAATTAATCGTTGCAATGAGCCCAGAGCATCCACTCAGCGAAAAGCGCATGGTTGCAATAAAGGATTTGCAGGGGTTGGAATTCATTGCTTTTGAAAAAGATATCCCCACCCGCAAAGCAACCGATGAGATTTTGGATAAAGCCGGAGTTGATGTATCGATCGTAATGGAATTTGATAATGTCGAAACCGTCAAACGTGCTATTGAAATCAATGCGGGGCTGGCCATTTTGCCAGCAAGCACTGTGGTAAATGAAGTGGAAAGAAAGCAACTAGTAAGCTTTAAACTTGAAGGCGGTATCCACAACCGACCTTTGGCGATTATTCATAAACAAACAAGAATGCTTACTCCTGCCTTACGCTCCTTTATCGAACTTCTCAAGGAAGGTCCAGGTACCGATTAAGTTACTTTACACAGGTTAAGAAATTATTTTAGTACAAGTGGAGGATTTGCAGAGGTCAAAGTAGCGGTAAAACTACCCACAATTACTTTACTGCTTACACGCACCGGAACTCTTCTTTCATCATCGCTGTACCAAACCTGAAGCATTCCCTTCGGGCTTTTATTAAAAACTCCACCTAAGTTTTCCATCGCAGGTGTGGTTCCGATCGCAACCACTTTACCCATGGGCAAATTTATTTTTTCTCTTTCGCCCGCCCGCACGATCACTTGGCGAAATCGTTTACCGTCACAAGTGGGCAAATGAGTTTCTCCACCTGGTTGCAAAGGATGCAAACGAAAAAAATAAGCTATGGAGAGCGGGTCAAAGACTGGACCGGGGATGGAAGTAATCACGGGACTTGAGTCGTTTTGCAAATAGCGCGCCTCTCCCCGATCATAATCGAAATCCACCACAATTTCCCGTCTTGTATTTCCTTCATGTTGAGATTTTTCATACCGGAGTGCCCGGGTAAATAAAGGATCTATAGTACTACTTATTTGAGTACGAACTTTGTAAAAAGTATCGGCAAAGGAATTAGTCCGTACTGAAAAACGGATTATTTTGGGCCCATCCCTATCCTGAGAATCTTTTAGGAGGACCTCCATTACAGCCGACCCAACGGGGAAGAAGCCCCACTTCAGGTCGTATTCCAACCTTTCACCAACCTTAAAGGGTAAAGAAACTGTTTGCTTTAGTTCTCCACCTAAAAGAACTCCCCCTGCACCAAAAATAAGTGCAGAAATAAACCAGAGGTATCGAATCAAGATACCTTAACAGGGTCTAATTTCCAAACATCCCGGGCATATTCTCCAATAGTTCGATCAGAAGAAAACTTTCCGGAACCGGCAACATTACGAATTGCCATAGCGGACCACTTGTCTTGATCCAAGTAGGTTTTACCCGCTGTATCCTGAGCGTCAATGTAAGCACGGTAATCTGCAAGCACAAGATACGGATCTCCCCAGTCTAACAATCCCTTACTCAAATCAGCGATTAAGCCCCCCTTACCTGGGCAGAAAAAATCGGAGGACAACCAATCCAGAACGGCTTTTAATTCGCTATCACTTTCGTAATAGGAAAATGGATCATATCCCTCGTTGCGCAATTTCTCAACGCCTTCGACTGATTGGCCAAAAATGAAAATGTTTTCCTCACCCACTTCTTCGAGGATTTCGACATTGGCACCGTCTAAAGTTCCTACAGTAAGTGCACCATTCAAGGCAAATTTCATATTTCCAGTTCCTGAAGCCTCTTTACCGGCAGTAGAAATTTGCTCGGATAAATCACTGGCAGGTATGATGCATTCCGCCGCGGAAACTCCATAATTTGGCCAAAAGAAGACCTTGAGCATGCCTTTTATTCTTGGATCAGTATTAATTTTTTGGGCAACCAGGTTGATTGCATGGATAATAACCTTGGCCATATGGTATCCTGGAGCCGCTTTAGCACCAAAAATGAAAACTCGTGGTGGAATTTCCAAATCCGGATTTTGTAACAGCCTACGGTAAAGAGTAAGGATATGCAAAAGATTGAGATGCTGTCTTTTGTATTCGTGCAATCTTTTGATTTGAACATCAAAGAGGGCATCCGGGTTAATCTCCAAGCCAAACCTTTGTCCGACGGTTTGAGCGAGTGTTTGTTTGTTTCGATTTTTAATCGCTCGAAAATCTTCACGGAAAGAGGCAACCTCAGCTTGTTTCTCCAAGCCCCGTAGTAAAGAAGCATCAGTTATCCATTCCGAACCAATGGTAGAGTTCACGAGCTTAGCAAGTTCTGGATTGCATCCGATCAACCAGCGCCGGGGAGTAATCCCGTTCGTCTTGTTGTTGAAACGATCGGGATACAACTCGGCAAATTCGCGAAGCAATCTCTCCTTTAACAATTTAGTATGCAATGCAGCAACTCCATTGACTGAATGGCTGCCCACTACCGATAAATGAGCCATGCGGATCTGTCCGTCGGCAACGATGGCCATACGGTGCCTGCGACCTGCGTCTCCCGGTGCAATTTTTTCAATTTCCTGATCCAGAAAGCGTCGATTTACCTCCAAGACCAAATCGTAATGCCTTGGCAAAACTTTGGCAAATAAGCCCTCACTCCAGGTTTCCAAAGCTTCTGGGAGCAAGGTATGATTGGTGTAAGCAAAAGTTCGACGGACGATATCCCAAGCCTTCTCCCATTGCATTTCTTCCTCGTCCACTAAAATCCGAAGAAGTTCGAGTATAGCAACCGCGGGGTGTGTGTCGTTAAGTTGTACAACCACCTTTTCAGTAAATGAGTCCCAGCCCTTATGACTTCTTTGATACCTTGCTATCATATCCCGCAATGAGCAGGAAACGAAAAAATATTGCTGAACCAAGCGAAGCTCTTTGCCACTCTCGGTTTCGTCATTCGGGTAGAGGACTTTGGATATTGTTTCGACCGTTGCTTTTTCACGAACAGCCTCGACATACCCACCCTGATTAAAGATATCCAAGTCAAATTCTTCAGATGCCTTAGATTCCCAAAGCCTTAAAAAATTTACTGTTTTTGCCCCGTATCCGACGATGGCAACATCAAATGGCAAGCCATCCACTTCGCGTGCACCAACCCAACGGGGTCGATAATTCCCACAGTCATCATAGTCGTGCTCCACATGGCCGTAGAGCTTTACTTTTTGAATAAATTGGGGACGGGCAATTTCCCAGGGGTTTCCAAAACGACGCCAATCATCCGGTTTTTCTTTTTGCCGCCCGTCTTCAAACTCTTGTTTGAACAATCCATACTGGTAATGAATACCGTATCCGATGGCGGGAAGATCCATAGTTGCCATAGAATCAAGAAAACAAGCGGCTAAACGACCCAAGCCTCCATTACCAAGGCCCATATCGTGTTCCTCCTCACAAAGTTCAGGCAATTCAAAACCCAATTCATTTAAAGCCTGATCGAGGGATTCCCTAATGCCTAAATTGCACAGGTTCGCATTTAACAAACGTCCCATCAAGTATTCCAAACTCAGGTAGTGAATACGTCGGGAATCTGCATCCAAGTGAGCTTTTTGGGTCTGGATATATTGTTCCATTATCCTCTCTCTCACTGCAAGGCACACTGCTGTCCATACTTCCTGAGAAGATGCTGCATCCTTGCTGCGGGCAAGGTTGAGTTTGAGTTGTTGAAGAATGGAATCTTTTAATTCCTCAACCAATGAGCACTCAGAGGTTGAAGAGTTCGATTCGGAAGGAGCTTCTTTTAATTTAGTCATGAATGAAAAAGGGACATAAGTGATTGACACGCAATGTGCCAAATTAACTTTTTTCAAATAAAAATACGATTCTTTTTCCCTGTAATCGGGAAAAACTAGCTTTATTCATTAGAGAATTCGTAAACGGATAGATGACGGTAAGTTTCGCCTGGACGAAGCACACAGGATTGCCAACCAGATTCACCCTGATGATTCGGGCTATCTGGATAAAACTGGGGCTCAAGGCACAACCCCGAACGCAAGAGATAAGGTTGCCCGCCAGAACCAGTCAAAGATCCATCCAGGTAGTTACCGCTGTAAAATTGGACTCCTGATTGATCGGTATACAATTTGAGCACTCTCCCGCTTGAGGGATCTTTCAGAGTTGCTGCATGAGCCAAGTTCTCCTTGGCTGCAGGAATCACCCAAGTGTGGTCGTATCCTTTTCCGGCAATTAGTTGAGTGTGGTCTCCCTCGATTCGTGTGCCGATCAGTGTGGGATACCTAAAATCAAAAGGGGTGCCAGCAACGTGTTGAAGAGAAATAGGGATATTAGTGGAATCCGTGGCTACAATGGAGCTACCAGGCAAGGTCAAAAGATGACCTAGAATGGTTGGAGTGCCCTCCCCCGCAAGGTTGAAGTAGGTATGATTTGTCAGGTTTACCACCGTGGCTTTATCAGTAACCGCCTCGATCTCTACTCTTAATTTGTCATCCTCTGATAAAGAATAAATCACAGTGGTTGCAAGAGATCCCGGGTATCCCTCTTCTCCATCTGAACTGCGATAAGAAAGGCTCACACCAAGACCACTCTCAAGAGGCTTGCCCGTCCATATACGTTTATCAAAACCCTTATCTCCGCCGTGAAGATGGTTAGGCCCATTATTGGTGGCTAACTGGTAAACTTCACCATCCAAAGTGAATTTCCCCTTAGCGATTCGATTAGCATAGCGACCAGCGATGCATCCGAAATATGGGCTTTTATCAAGGTAATCGTCGAGGGTGGAAAAACCTAGGGAAACATTTGCCTTATTTCCATCCCTATCCTTGACCATTAGGTCGCGAATGGCAGCTCCATATTCGAGAACACTAACTTCCATCCCGTTCTCGTTTATCATGCGAAATTCATGAACCTTGGTACCATCGGGCAATATTCCAAATACTCTTTTCGATACTGTCATGGGTTTAGAAGACTTAGGTGGTTCTATTTCCTTAAGACCAATGACTTGCTTGCTAGATTGATAAGCTTGCCTGCTTTTCTCCGAAATATAATTGGTACCACTTTTTAATTTCTCGGATGCATTCCGACCAAGTTCGCTCTGCGAACAAGAAAAACTCAAAAAAAGAAAGAGGAGGAAAAGAGGAAAATGAATGATGGAGTTTGTTTTCATATGATTTGCACATGGTTTGAAGAATGAATGGATAAGATTTAAAGTTTTCGCTTAAAACGATTCTCAAAATCCCGGGTAGGAATTTCAAAGTAAATTGGACGTCCCTTTGGACATACATACGGGTTTCTACAACGCAAAAGACGGTTCGCCAAATCCATTATTTCATCGTCCGAAAAATCATCCTTTGTCTCATCTCTATAATTTGCCTGACGCTCAAGGGCTTGCCGAACAAATGATTCGACTTGCAGAGCACCACCGTTTTCTCGAGCAATTTCAAGAAAGTCATGGAGGTACCGAACCGCATATTCCGGATCGATCCAATGCGGGCAACCTTCGAGTCGATAGAAATTACGGCCAAACTCCTCGAGCACAAATCCTAATTCACGCAACCTAACGAGACTGACTTCTAAGCTGGCACGGTCAATTCCATCAAACTCAAGCGGTTCAGGTAGCAAAAGAGATTGCGATGCCACAGTTGAATGATCACGAAGACTGTCCTCCAATTGTTCAAAACGTACACGTTCATAGGCGGCTCGTACATGAAGAGCAACCACTCCCTGAGGCGTGGAAAACACAGCCAAATCTCCATGCGGACGATCCAAAAACCTCCATTCTGCACCAGGATCTCTTCGATTACCCACCATGGTTCGAGGAATAATTTCTGCGAACGAAGGTGATGGAGGAATTTTCATATTGTCCCCATCACTTAAATCAGGCTGATGATCTTTTTTCGTTTCTTCTTTAGCACCAGGATTTTCCTGTAGGCTGTTAGGTTTTGGCTGACTTACCCCGATTATTTTGCTCTGACCAAATAGCTCTAAGGCCTGGGAGTCGATTTTAGGGACTTGCCGACCGTTTTCTTCCTCGTATTCAACAACAGGTAATGCGGGTTTAAATTCTGAGGACGGAGATGCCATGGCACGGTTGTGAGCCAGTACACTGTTGAGAATAAAGGATCTCACTTTGGGATCGTCTCGAAAACGGATTTCTCGCTTGGATGGATGAACATTTACATCGACAACTGCTGGGTCAATCTCCAGGAAAAGAATGGCTGGAGGAAATCTGCCCTTGGGTACAAAAGTATGAAAAGCTTCAATCACCGCATAGGAGAGAGTTCGGCTATCCACAGGCCTTCGATTTACAAAGAATATCATTTCCTTACGGGTAGATCGGCTTTGTCCAGGTTTACCCAAAAGGCCGGACAACAGTAAGTCATTCTCTTGAGCATCCATCGGAGTTAAGGACTCCGCCAATCCACGACCAAAAATTTCGCGTACACGATCGGCAGGACTATCACAAGCGGGGGAACGAAAAACAGTACGCCCGCCTTCAATGAGGGTAAAGGTAACAGAAGGATGAGCCAAAGCGTAGAGCTTTGCCATATGTATGAGGTGAGTAGCTTCTGTAACTTCGGTTTTTAAAAATTTTCTCCGACCGGGAACAGAGTTAAACAAGTGAGAAACTTCGACCCGCGTACCAGGGGGCATTCCGCAATCCTTGCAATGTATCATTTTCCCACCATTGATAAAAATTTCAGTGCCCTCCGAAGAAGAGACTGGACGGGTGCGTAAAACAAAACGACTTACACTGGCAATCGATGGCAAGGCTTCACCACGAAAACCAAAGGTTCCAACTTTGTTCAAATCACTCGCCTTTCGAATCTTACTGGTTGCATGCCGTTCCAAGGCGAGAAGTGCTTGATCGGGGTTCATACCCATACCGTCATCCTCGACCCGCAAATAAGACTTCCCACCGTTACGAAATTCGATCTCTATCTTTTGGGCACCTGCATCCAAACTATTCTCAACCAGTTCTTTAAGCACAGCAACCGGACGCTCGACAACTTCACCCGCCGCTATTTGGTTGGCTACTTGGTCAGATAGAATACGAATTTCAGGCACCCTTCTTACGTAAGCTTGAACCTCCCAATCGACAATGGGAAAAAACTTCCAAGTATTGATGCTTGGGAAGCTTTGATTTCTTTGTCATAAGAAAATGTTCCCTTTTTTGCTGATGCCCAACTCACTTAACAATCAATCGAGCCCCTACCTACAGGAATTGTCAGAACAACCCGTTGACTGGCAACCCTGGGGAAACGCTGCCTTTCAACTGGCCAAACAAACCGACAAACCGGTTATTGTGTCCATTGGTTATTCGTCCTGTCATTGGTGCCGACAAATGTCCCGGGAGAATTATGAAGACTCTTATGTTGCATCGATAATGAATCGACATTTTGTATGCATAAAAGTTGACCGGGAAGAACGACCTGACTTGGATCTTTTTTACATGGAAGCTGCTCGGATGTTCAATCAGTCCGCCGGCTGGCCCCTGCACGCATTTTGCCTGCCAGACGGAGCTCCATTTTGGTGTGGAACTTATTTCCCCAAGGAAGATAATGGTCAGGGAATTGCCCCTTGGCCTCAGGTGCTCATGCGAATTGCCGAACATTTCCGTAAGGGTCGTCATGAATTGGAGGAAAACGGAAAAAACGCATTGGAAAACCTCCTCCACACCAACAATTCATCCCTAACAGATCCACGGGAATGGAAACCTGATATTCTAATTCAGGCAGGAGAAAACCTCTGCCAATCACATGACGATGAATGGGGAGGATTTACTCCCGCCCCAAAGTTCCCGTCCCCCATGAAGGTTGATTTTCTTTTTTCTCTGGGAGAGGCTCAGACAGTCCGTCAGAATACCGGATTTTCCAAGAAACTAGATTCGTGTATCAAACACACTCTGGGAGCTATGGCTAACGGAGCTTTATTTGATCATGTGAACGGAGGTTTTTTTCGCTACTGCTTGGACCGAGAGTGGAAATCACCACATTTTGAAAAAATGCTATCGGACAATGCCTTACTTGTTTCGACCTATTCCCGTTCATTAAGAAAATATCAGAACCCTAGAGATCAAAAAATAATTTTGAAAACTTTGGAATGGATTGAACGAGAAATGGGATCCCCGGATAAAGGGTACGCTAGTTCTCTTTCTGCGGAAACCAATGAAATGGAAGGGGCTCACTACCTGTGGACTGAAAGTGAACTTTATGAAGCCTTGGGTAAGGATCAAGGAAAGCAACTTGAAGAACTGTGGGGAACATTCGCCAAATCTCCAGATCCCCTATTTTTACCAAAGTTAGTCGATGAAAAGCTGTTATCTTTAGAAAGACAAGAGGAGATTTTTAACGAGTTACGCATGGACCGGAAAAAGCTAACCAGTCCTAAACGTGATGAAAAACGTTCCTGCTTCCAGCATGCTCTACTTGTCCGGGCTTACTTGGATACCGGTGTTGCCTTGGGTGATCAAACTTACATGAGGAAGGCGGTAAACTTACTCAATTGGATGGAGCATTCCTTTTCTCAACCTGACGGTTCCGTTTCATCATTGTTGTATCCAAATAACAAAAAAAGTTCATGGGCCTGCTTAGAGGATTACACCCTCTGGGCTGAAGCCGTTCTGAACTTTGCCTCTGTTTGTGAAGGATTCGGGCTGGGTAGCAACGAGATATGGATTGAAAAAGCCGAAACCTTGATAAGTCATGCGGTCGAACAATTTAAAGATCCAGCCTTTGCCGGATTTTACACTACTGCCAATCAGATGCAAGATAGTGGTCCGGTTTCAAAAAAACCTTGGTATGACCATGCCACGCCCTCTGGCAACTCATCTATCATGCGTTGCTTTCACCTTCTCGGGATACTGGGGGAGAATCGTAAAAAGTGGAAACAAGAGTACAACGAGGCATTAGGTGCTTATCCCAGACTTGCCCAACAAACACCTGATGGCATTGGCCATGCTCTGTGTGCCATTACTGAAGCAACTGTGGGTACACTAAGAATTACTGCCCCAGAATCAATTATCCAAGAAGTTACTATATCGATGCAAAAAAGGCCCTACCGACTAATTTTTCTTAAAAAGAGTGAGGAAATAAAATTATTAAATAACCAAAATATGATCCAAACTTCGGCTGCATCCGCCCAAGCTATAATTGACAAGATTTGGTTCTAAAACCTGAAGAACCTAAGACTTTTTCTTGGCAATTAACTTACTGAGAGACCTGCCATCTTCACGAACCACTTTTTCTGCAATTTCATTCACATCATATGTTTTACCATGTAATGACCTAGAAGCCACATTGATGGCCGCTCGTATTAGTTTCGAGTCTGTCTTAACGCGTTGCCCAGTTTTGGAAAGTACTCTTTCGATCTCGTCAAGCATGTTGAGATCGTCCTCGGTTAAAGTAATGGTGCGTACCACGCGCTTAGGAAGGTTGGGTTCATTAGTGTCGCTCATAAATCCTTTCTTATGGTTAAATGGGGTCATGGCAAAGCATAAAATGCTTATCTGTACTGATTAAACACTTCATTGATAAACAAAAAAGCCCCTCACGAATGGAGGGGCTTCATTTTTAATCCAATAAAGATCAATTAATTTCGGTTAATACAATTCAGGTCTTCAAAAGAACGCCTAAGGCGTTCGACAAAAGTAACCTCCCCGGCACGCAACCAAGCCCGCGGATCGTAAAATTTCTTGTTAGGTTTTTCATCTCCTTCGGGATTACCCAATTGAGCCTGCAAGAAATCCTTATTTTTATTGTAGTATCCATGAACACCATCCCAGAATGCCCACTGCATATCTGTATCCAGATTCATTTTTATGACTCCATAACCAATTGCTTCGCGAATTTGTTCACGAGAGGAACCGGAACCACCATGAAAAACAAAGTCGATCGGCTTACCCGACAAGCCGTGTTTTTCCTTCACGAATTCTTGAGAGTTTTTTAGGATAACTGGAGTTAATTCAACATTTCCTGGCTTGTAAACACCGTGCACATTTCCAAAAGCCGCAGCCACAGTGAATCGACTACTAACTGCGGAAAGAATTTCATAGGCTTGGTTAACTTCTTCTGGCTGCGTGTACAGACGAGCACTATCAATCTCTGTGTTATCCACTCCATCCTCTTCTCCCCCGGTTACTCCGAGTTCAATCTCTATGGTCATGTCCATTTGGTTCATCCGTTCGAAATACTCCTTGCAGGTTCCAAGGTTATCATCAATCGGTTCTTCTGAAAGATCGAGCATGTGAGAACTGTACAAGGACTTCCCCTCTTTTTGATGAAATCTTTCACTGGCATCGAGCAAACCATCAATCCATGGAAGTAATTTTCTGGCCGCATGATCCGTATGCAAAATGACAGGCACATCGTAGGCTTCAGCCATAGCGTGTACATGCATAGCACCTGAGACAGAGCCTAAGACGGCTGCTTTTTGTCCCTCATTGTCGAGGCTTTTACCGGCAAAGAATTGCCCGCCACCATTGGAGAACTGAACCATAACCGGCGAATTCACCGCGGCCGCAGTTTCCAAAACGGCATTTACCGTGTGGCTGTTGACCACATTGACTGCGGGCAAGGCGTATTCATTTTCTTTGGCATCATCAAAGATCGCTTGTACAGCGTCTCCGGTAGCCACTCCACCTGGGAATTTTTTACTCATAGATTAATTATTAGTTAAGGAAAGTATGTTTTTTCTGCCACAAGTGCAGCTTGCTAGCAAAGAAAAATTGTTAAGCTAATAGGGAATGCAAATCCTCAATTCAGCAAATCTTCAATATTTGAAGACCCCAGAGCCTTCTCCACTTCATCCAATTTGATAAATGTCGTCCGCGTGTGTGGAAGTTTGTATTTCTTGAAGACTTTTTTATCGAGTAGATAATAAAGTTTTCTTCTGGAAATTCGTAAAACTTTCGCAGCCTCTGTAATTTTAAGAATTTTGGGAGCAGGCGGTTTACGAATTTCACGCATTGATTCCTGCTGGTCGAGAAAAGACTCCTCCATTTTTGAAATTCTTTGATCCAATCCCGATAATTTATCATTTATTTCCGATAGAACCATAAAAATTACTTCATTCTCTATAGCTTCTCGGTCTTTTACTCCGAGTTCCAATTCTTTTTGATTTCTAAAGCTAAACGCATCAATACGGGTACGGAAGTATTTACGGTGTCTTTTCTTTCGATAAGTCCAAGAAATGCAATGAGGTGAGGCACGGTCTTTTGCCACAGAGTAAGAGATTTTCATAAATTGAGTTTGCTTGGGAAGTGAATTTAAGCTTATGGAAAGGTTTAATATTTAACTTATATCGATTAGATGAGCGACAAAAACTTTCCAGACGTAATTCGTGAGATTCATGACCAAGATAACCGATTTGGAAAAGGGGCTTATTATTTTATCCGGGAAGCACTCGACCACACTCTTAAGTCCATGGAGAAAAACAGCCAAGGCAAAGGCGGTCATGTTTCGGGAAATGAACTACTTGAAGGGATTCGTGAGTATGCTCTCGATCGGTTTGGACCAATGACTTTGACCTTGATGGATCATTGGAATGTCCGGAAATGCCGAGATTTTGGTGAAATCGTTTTTAATCTTGTAGAACACGGTATTTTGGGACGCACCGAGAACGACTCCCTTGAAGATTTTGAAGGTGGTTATAACTTCGAACAAGCCTTCGTTGATCCATTCCTGCCAAAGTCTAAAAAACAATCACCGCCGGAGAATAACTAAGCTAACTGATTTCTTTCTTGGTCATGGCTTTAATTGCCAAAAATAAGGTATAGGAAATAAACGAGGGCAAGTAGCCCAATCCCCTGGTAGTATAAAGAGACCCGCCCAGCCTTTTTCCCAGTACCGAAAAGACCCCCCGCTTGGTATTCCGACACTTCCACTTCGCTTGTCTTCGTAGCGCAAACAGGACATTGAGCCCCATCCTTTCGGTGCCATTCAAAATCACAAATACGACAATTTAAAAAGTCTTTACTCACCACTGTAGAAAGTAGATCAAGTTATTTGACCTTGCGCAATTCTTCATAATCTTAAAAAAGAAGAAACTCTTATGCCCATTAAAGGTCAAAATACAGACCGAGTTTTTTCTCTTCCCATAAATTTACAATTTGTTTTCGTTTTGGGGGGTATCTTTTTTGCCTGTCTTTCTTCGGGCTCGGTCCTTAAGAAAGATCTTTCTTTTGTACAATCAAAAGCGTTGGAAGGTGATAAATATTACCAAGGAACGCTTGCCATGTATTATAAATACGGAGAAAGAGGACTACCTGTTGATTTAGGCGAATCTGAGCGATGGGCTAAACTTGCTGCTAATCAGGACGGTGGAATTGCCATGGCTGTACTAGCATCTATCGAATTGGAAAGAAACAAAGTAGAACGTGGGCAATTTTTGTATGACGAAGCCTACCTCCATTCTAACTTAAGAGATTTAGCAAAAGCCAAAGACCCGATTGCTTTATTTTGCGTAGGTTTAATGGAAATCGACAACCCTCCGAGAAATATTGAAAAAGGAATGCGCAACCTGGAAAGAGCAGCTGACCAAGGATTGGCTACCGCTCAGGCAACCTTAGGAATGATCTATTTTACTGGAATCGGGGTATCTAGAGACCCTAAAGAAGCAGTTTCTTGGTGTTCATTGGCCGCACGTCAAAGATTGCCGCTTGGCATGTTTTACTTGGGTATGGCTTACTCAACGGGAGATGGAATTTCAAGAAATAATGATTTTGCCAACCGTTGGATCCGGGCAGCTGCTGACCAAGGTTTAGTGATGGCACAACTTACCTTGGGAATGAAGCTTTCACTCGGCGACGGTATCGAAAGAAACCTCGATCATGGAGTGCAATGGCTGAGACAAGCCGCAAACGCAGGTTCCTCAGAAGCAGCGTTGCAATTAAGACGCTTTGAAAACCTCTTAGTAAAAACACCCCCTCGAAGTTCATCTATCCCTGCAGGTGAAAAAAGAGCGGTTAGCAATCTTGCCAAGGAATCAATCGCTCCATCAAACAAAGACAAAAACGCAAAAAAATATCGCAGTCCTCGTATTCCAATGCCCAGAAAAGTGAATCCTGGCCCTTCTTCCGATCCAGTTCAAATGGCTCTAGAGATGCTGACTATTCAAAATAATGAAAAAGTTGCCCAGAAGATGCTGAAAGAAGTGGCCGGTCAAGGAAGAGCGGATGCACTTCGCGAATTAGGCTTACTCCATTACAAAAGACAGGAATTTGACCAAGCCCGAGAGAACTTCCTCAAGGCTTCTCTCGATAAAGACGCACAAGCAATACGTTACGTTGGTATTATGCACTTCCTCGGCCAAGGAACCAAACAAGATTACAACAAGGCAGAGGAATGGCTTTCCCAATCCTTACTTTTAGGAGACAACGAATCCAACCGCTATCTACGAATAGCCAAACAATTTAACAAATAAACTCTGCCGATTGATCTGGCTTTAGCAGTAAAAATGTTTGGGTAAAAGTTTTTTAAATTTGTAAGCTTTCCTTAACCGAGGAGACTGCTTTTTCAACATTTTCACGATGTCCAAACGCACTGAGACGAAAGAAACCCTCACCTGCCGGACCGAACCCTGAACCTGGCGTCCCCACAACATGACACTCGCCAAGAAGTTTGTCGAAAAAGTCCCAGGAAGAAAGCCCACCCGGGGTCTTTAACCAGACATAGGGAGCATTACCCCCGCCATAAGTGATAATGCCCAGAGATTTCAACCCTTCGTTAATGATGCGAGCGTTTTCCAGGTAAAATGAAACCTGTGCATCAGTTTGTTCCCTACCCTCTTTGGATAAGGCGGCCAACCCACCTGCCTGAACAACATTGGAAGCACCGTTAAAGAAGGTGTTTTGACGACGAGTCCACAGGGCATGTGCTTTACCGGGCTCCGTGTCCTCAGTTTGAAGGGCTTTGGGAACAATAGTCCAAGCAAGACGAACCCCAGTAAACCCAGCGGTTTTGGAAAAACTGTTCATCTCGATGGCGCATTTCTCCGCCCCTTCAATTTCATAAATGGAACGGGGAAGAGAAGAATCAGTAATAAAGGCGGCATAGGCGGAATCAAAAAAGATTACTGCCTTGTGTTCATTGGCGTAGTCTACAAAAGATTTTAATTGCTCCTTAGTGGCTACCGCTCCAGTGGGGTTGTTGGGACTGCAGATATAAATAAGGTCGACTTTGCGATCAGGAAGTTCCGGAAAAAATCCGTTCTCTTCGGTACAAGGCATGTAGACCAGTCCTGCATACCCTGCCTCACCTGCCAAACCAGTACGCCCGGCAATAACGTTGCTGTCGACATAGACTGGATAGGCAGGGTCCTGCACCGCAACCACACAGTCCTGAGAAAAGATACCCTGAATATTTGCGGAATCCGACTTTGCCCCGTCGGATACAAAAATTTCTGAAGAATCTATGGATACTCCCCACTCTCCATACATCCCAGCAAGGCCTTGTCGCAAAGAAAGCATTCCCTCTGAAGCACCGTATCCGGAGTAGGTCTCGGTATTCCCAAGATCGGTCACTCCTTGGTGTAACCCCTCAAGGACTGAGGGGACAATGGGTTCAGTGGTATCCCCAATACCCAGTCGTAAAACTTGGGCTCCGGGATTTTGTTCCAAAAAGGCGTTGGTACGGCGGGCAATCTCGGGAAAGAGATAGCCGGCAGCGAGCTTATCGTAGTTGGTATTAATTCTTGCCATAAAAAATATTTTTATATCGGAAAAAAGGAGTAGAGAAAAGCGGGGAATAAAAGAATTTTCCCCTAGAGGTTTTAACATGGTCATCCCGCTTGCCAAGGGGGCTACCATAAGTTAATGTCTACCCTTTTTTCCTGAAGCACGCATGAAACGAACACATCACTGCAATGAACTGCGCCCCGAAAACGCTGGATCCTCCGCTACCTTAATTGGCTGGATTGATTCCCTGCGCGATCATGGAGGTGTATTCTTCCTCGATTTAAGAGACCGTGAGGGCAAGACCCAGGTGGTACTGGATCCGGAAAACGCGGAACTTTCCGCCCTCTTTCCCAATCTCAAACCAGAGAGTGTGATCGAAGTATTCGGAGAGGTTCGGGCACGGGATGAGACCACCACTAACCCTAATCTTCCCACCGGAGGAGTGGAAGTTTTTGCCAAAGGTATAGTGGTTCACAATCAATCCAAAACTCCACCCTTCCCTCTTGATGATACAGCAGACAAGGTAAGCGAGGATTTGCGCCTTTCCTACCGTTATCTCGATTTACGCCGGCAAAACAACCTACACGCATTAAAACTTCGCCACCGTGCATCTCATGCTATCCGTCAATACTTTGATGGGCATGGATTCCTCGAGGTGGAAACACCGGTGCTTTTTAAAAGTACCCCCGAAGGAGCCCGCGAATTTCTATCCCCCAGCCGTTTAAACCCGGGAAAATTTTATGCACTTCCCCAGTCCCCCCAACAATACAAGCAAATGCTCATGGTTGCCGGTATTGAGCGATACTACCAATTGGCTCGCTGTTTTCGGGATGAGGATTTAAGGGCGGACCGCCAACCCGAATTTACCCAGGTGGATTTGGAAATGTCCTTTATCGACCGGGAAGATATGTATGCCCTGATCGAAGGGTTGCTCAAAACAGTGTGGCAGGAAACTCTAGATGAAGAAATTTCTGCCCCTTTTCTGCGCATGCCCTATGTGGATGCAATGAACCGTTTTGGATCGGACAAGCCAGATATGCGTTTCGGGATGGAAATTGAAGATTTTTCCGAAGAATTTTCTGCATCCGGATTTAAGGTTTTTGCGGGTGCTGTAAAATCTGGTGGGGCGGTCAAGGCATTTAATGCCAAGGGCTTGGCAGATCTTACCCAGGGCGAACTCAAACACCTTGAGGAAACTGCAAAATCTTTGGGGGCTAAAGGACTTGCATTTATAAAGTCGGAAAATGGAGAGTGGAAGTCACCCATTCTAAAATTTCTTTCCGAAAAGGAAAAGGACGCACTCAAACAACGCCTATCAGTCGAGGATGGAGATATTGTCTTCTTTGCTGCCGGACCCTGGGACACCTCCTGTAATATTCTTGGCCGCGTTCGCTTGGAATCTGCAACCCTTCTCGAAAAGCGTGGACAAAAACTGAGGGATCCAAAGGACTGGAAATTTCTCTGGGTAATTGATTTTCCGCTGATGCACTTTGAAGAAGAGGAGGGAAGATATGTTTCCTCCCATCACCCATTCACCGCACCAGTAGTGGAGGATTTACCCCTGCTTGAGTCCGACCCAAAAAAGGTACGTGGTCAACATTACGACATTGTACTAAACGGGGTGGAACTGGGCGGAGGAAGTATCCGGATTCACAATCCGGATGTTCAGAAAAAAGTTTTCGAAGATGTGCTCAAGATTCCCGCGGATGTGGTGCAAAGCCGTTTTGGCTACATGCTTGAGGCCTTCTCCTATGGTGCCCCCCCACATGGTGGAATTGCTCTGGGGCTTGACCGTTTGGTCACGATTCTTTGCAATCGTGAGAGCATTCGTGATGTCATTGCCTTTCCAAAAACTCAAAAGGGACAGGATTTAATGACCGACAGCCCAGGCGAAGCGACCGAGCGCCAGCTGCGCGACCTAAAAATTAAATCGATCGCCGAAGAGCCACAAAATTAGATTAATTTCTGCTCTCTTGCCTTAGCTAAGGAAGTGAGTAGTTAATCTCCTGTAAGCCTTTGAATTGCTTGCAAGGGTAGCGACTGCATTCTTAATTTGACTGATATGGAGCCCAGCCCGCCTTTTGATTATTCCTTAGTTTTGTATGCGGGGTGGTTGCCTTGTTCCGCCACTGTTGCTCTTTCTTCGACATTTTAAAAAGTTTCCCCTGCCTAACTGGGCGACCTGTATCATTTACTGCCTGCTTGGCTGGGCCACTCTTCTGATAACAGTTGAAATCCGCCATGATTATCTTAGGGAATTGGTAAACTTCGTCCCTGAAGAGGAACAGGGTGCGATACTTGAAAAATGGGCAGCAGATGGTGGTCCCACAATGATGGCCCTCTTTGGAGGTTGGCTCTATTCCTTGGTTTACTTTTCAATGTGGTGGGGAGTGCTGACAATTTTTTTTGCCCTTAAAAAATACATCCTCAATAAAATCAAACCTAACTGAATAATGTCCTCAAAAGCATATTTATTTTTCTTAACCCTTACGGTTGCATGTTTCCCTTTACTCTCAAAGGAATCCACCAAGAGACTTTTCATTCTATCCGGGCAGTCAAATATGCAAGGTCATCGACCCCAAGAAGCATTTACTCCTCGGATTGAAGAAGAATTTGGTAAAAATGAAGTCGCCATCGTACAATACGCCCTTGGTGGCAAACCCATTCATAGATGGTGGAAAGGGTGGAAAGATCATGATGGCCATAAACCAGAAGAACTTGGCGACCTCTACGACAAACTCCTTGATAAAGTTAAACAAGTCATAGAGGGAAGTGAAATTAAGAGCGTTTGTTTCGTATGGATGCAGGGAGAAAGGGATGCAAAAATGGCATGGGGGAAGCTTTACAAGGATGCACTCATTGGACTGCATGCCCAACTTGCGAAGGATTTAAACTGGGATGCGAACCAACTAATCATGGTGATCGGGCGATTAAGTGATTGCGATATGCAAAATAAAAAATATCCGCATTGGACAATGATTAGAGAAGTGCAGATGGAAGTGGCTGAAAATAATTCACATTTTTTTTGGATAGATACCGATGATTTAAATGACGGAATCAACCGGAAAGGAAAAAAGATCAAAAATGATTTACACTATTCTGCTAATGGATACCGAGTTTTGGGAACAAGGTTTGCCGAAGCCTGCATAGAAGCACTCTCAGCCTCTAAGAAGCTCTAAACTGCTTGCGCCAACGACCTGGGGAGGATCCCTTGATCTCTTCAAAGGTACGATTGAAATGACTAAGGCTCCCAAACCCACACTCCAGGGAGATTGATAAAACCGTTTCTGCAGACTCCACCAATAGTCGGGAAGCTCTCGCAACCTTGGCCTCGTTAAAAAACCTCGAGAAGGTGCGCCCCGTGTGTCTTTTAAAAAAACGGCTAAAGGCAGAGGGAGTCATCGATGCGATCTTACAGGCAGCGGGAAAAACCGTCGTATCGACGCTTCCTTCCACACTTTCGAAAATAAAATCAATCACCCGGGCGAGCCGCTCATCCTCAGGTTCTTTTGGATTGTATCCGGCACTTGCCAAATAGTCCCGAGGCATTTCGGATAATTCTCCAAGCAAAGATAACCAGGCGGAATAAGACTCCCAGCTACCCAACTCAGCCATTCCCAATTGTATAAACCTCTTCCTCAAACGGTCATGAACAGAGTTTCCACTGAGGTGGAAACAAAGACCACGCTGGGAATCATCGAGCATTTTTTGGATACCAGCAAGTTCAGGCCCCTGGGATACAAGATCCTGAGGGAATTGAACGAGAAAGGCACGGGAACGTCCGGAGAAATCAGGAGCCGTCCGCCAGCAATGAGAAAGGTTGGAGCCGACAAGCACGAGATCAGATGGGCCAAAAGATTGCATATGATCCCCAACCATGCGTTGCCCTACGCCATCCAATACCCACTTTAACTCAAGCTCGGGATGGTAATGCCAATGGCCATCAAACCCCTGCCCTTGATCGATTTCAAAAAACCGAAAGGAAGTTTGTTGGTCCAGGGGCAATGCCTCGAAGGTGGCTCTCATTATCTCTATTTTGATCCAGAATTAACACATTTCAAGGATTTAGGACAATAAATGATACATTTTTGTTAAGAAGGGGGCAGAAAATAAATAATTTACATGTTACTATTTATGGCTTGCGAAAACCTACTCAAAGCCAAGAAGTTTAGACAGCTCAACCCATCCTTATAAAATCCATGAATCCTGAAACTCATTCCCGTAGAACCTTTGTAAAATCTGGTGCCCTTCTTGCCGCAGGTACCGCCCTAACGCCTTATGTCTCCCAAGGCTTTACGGACGACAAACCGATCCGAATCGGTATTGTGGGTTGCGGAGGACGTGGTTGTGGTGCCGTTGGCAATGCGATGAAAGCCGACCCCAAGGTTGAGTTGGTTGCAATTGGAGACCTGTTTGAAGACCGTATACAGCAACGGTCCAAGCACCTCGGGAAAATTTGTGGAAAGCGATACAAGGTTACACCGGATAACATGTTTACCGGATTTGATTGTTATAAAAAAGTAATCGATGCGGGAATTGATTATGTCATTCTTGCAACTCCACCCGCCTTTCGTCCCCAACAATTGGAATATGCCGTAGAAAAAGGAATTCACTCCTTTTATGAAAAACCGGTTGCAGTGGATGCTCCCGGTATTCGCAAGGTCCTCGAACTGGCAAAGAAAGCGAAGGAAAAAAAGCTCGGTTTCATGTCTGGTTTTTGCTGGCGCTATAATTACCCCAAGCGGGAAGTTTTTTCTCGGGTACTTGGTGGAGCAATCGGAGATATTAATGCCATGTACAGCACCTACAACGCTGGAGAAGTGGGTGGCAACCGTGGACGCACCGCTACCCAGTCTGACCTGGAAATACAAATGCGTAACTGGCCAAAGCATGTGTGGTTGGCGGGAGATTCCATTGTCGAACAGGCGGTTCACTCAATCGATATGATGCAATGGGCCATGGGTGAGGAACTCCCCGTAGAAGCGGAAGCTTCTGGAGGCAGGCAGGTCTACCCGGCTGACCCCGACCGTTACGGTAATATATTTGACCACTTTGCAGTGGTCTACAAGTGGGCAAACGGAGCACGAGGCTATCATTTCTCCCGACAGCAAAATGGTACAACTGGAGGCTATGAATTGGAAATTTTTGGCAAAAAGGGATTTTCCAGTGCTAAAAATAAGCACGCTATTTTTGCAGATGGAGAAAACCCCTGGAGGTTCTCCGGCAAGTCAAACGATATGTATAGAACGGAGCACGAAGAATTAATCGCCTCCATTCGTTCCGGAGAACCAATCAACGACGGTGAACGGGCAGCCAATAGCACCATGGTAGCCATCATGGGTCGTATGGCTGCATACACAGGCAAGAAGTTATCCTTCCAACAGGCTCTTAATTCAAAACTTGATCTCACCCCTCCCCACCTTGACTTCTCACAACCCCTGCCTGTTGCCGGAGTTCCAAAACCAGGACTGACCAAGTTCATTTAATATATAACCACAAGCTTTTTCACATTATGGAAATTATCATCCTACCCGACGAAGATGCGGTGGCTAAACGTTCTGCCGATCTGGTGGAATCTCAAATACGTGCCTTCCCGGACACCGTGCTCGGGCTTGCCACTGGGTCCAGCCCGCTCGGGCTTTACCACGAGTTAATCAATAGGCACCGCGATCATGGATTAAGCTTTCAAAAGGTAAGAACTTTCAATCTGGATGAATATGTGGGTATACCTGCAGACCACACCCAAAGTTATCGCACTTTTATGGATGGTAACTTGTTTAAGGGAACCGACATCGATCTTTCCAATACTCATGTGCCGGACGGGATGGCGGGAAACCCGCTCGACGCCGGCCCAGCCTTCGAAAAGAAAATGGCGAAAACTGGTGGCATTGACCTTCAGGTACTGGGCATTGGGACGGACGGACATATAGGATTCAACGAGCCCACCTCCAGCCTGCGCTCCCGTACCCGATTGAAGACCCTGACCAAGCAGACAGTAGAGGACAACTCCCGCTTTTTCGGCCCTGATGAATTTCAACCTAAACTGGCCATTACGATGGGGATCGGTACCATTCTGGAATCAAGGCGTATACTAATGATTGCCACCGGTGATAACAAGGCTCAGGCGGTGCAGGACATGATCGAAGGTCCAATCTCTTCAATCTGTCCAGGTTCTGCCCTTCAACTGCACGAGCGGGTCACAGTAATCCTTGACGAAGCAGCAGCGCAGAACCTGAAATACCAAGAGTACTACCGGCATGTTTCGGAGATTCAGGACGAATTGGTAAAGAAGCATCGACCATCGGATTGGATTGCCCGCTAATTTTAATATCTCCAAGATTTAAGCATGAGCAAAGAGAATAAAATTCGTGTACTTGTGGTAGGTGCTGGAAACATGGGGCGTTCCCACGCACTCGCATATGCCTCGATTCCTGAATTCGAAATCGAGGCCATCTGCACACGCAAACCGGAATCCCGTGCCAAATTGATGGCGGAATTACCCGAAGGAACTCCCGAGGCAAATGATTATGCCTTGGCTCTTGAGGAACTTAAACCGGATGCGGTATGCATATCCACCTACCCGGATACCCATTATCCTTTTGCCAAACTAGCTTTGGAGGCAGGTTGTCATGTTTTTACCGAAAAACCATTGGCCGAAAGCACCGAACAATGCCGCGAACTTATTGACCTTGCCCGCACCCAGGGCAAAGCATTGGTGGTTGGATATATTCTGCGACAGCATCCTAGTTGGATAAAATTTGTCGAAGTTGCCAAGACACTTGGCAAACCTTTGGTCATGAGAATGAATTTAAACCAGCAGTCCTACGGTAAGAACTGGGAAACGCATAAAAGCCTACTTTCTTCGATCTCTCCGATCGT
>JAQXCL010000090.1 GCA_029251885.1 Opitutales bacterium
TCAAACCAAAACATTTGCGTGTGAAAAATGTTTCACCTAGAAATAGCTACAGGTAGAGAAATCTTAGATCGATATTTCTCTTCAATCATTTTAAATCCATCTGGCTCAGATGGGTCAAAAACCTTGTAAGGCCACTCAATATTGACCTGTAAAGCCAAGTAACCATTAGAAGGATGATGAAAGTGCCTGGAAGAAGGGGTGCCAAGACCAGCAGGTTGCTTTGCAAATTGAGAACATATAATGGCAAAATAACGGTCTTTTTCATCGATCCACCTTTCTCTACTATGGGTCAAAAAATCTGAAGCTTCAAATCCAGTTAAGGATACTGGTTCTTCCTGCGATCTGTTAAACTGGATTTCACCACCTAATTCCGAAACCACCTCGTCAAGTTCATCCGATATCATAAGCGGACTAACCTTGAACTTATTATCTATTCTGACTTGTTGGCTTTCAACTACTCGCTCAAGGACAGCTTCCCCCCCCATCTTTGGAGAAACTAAGATTAATCTTCTCACTTCAGCATTAATCACATCCTCTGGCTCACCTGAGGGGTTATACAAACCAGTTAATCGCTTTGAACCATGCTCAACAATAGAAAACCCTAATCTTTCCAACTCAACTTGTACGGCATCCACCAGACCAAGAGCCGTGCTTCGATCCTTAATCTTACTAACATTCTCAACCCCCCACGGCAGGAGGCTGAATAATCCACTTACGATAAGCCCAAATACCCCAAGAGAAATAATGACTTCAATTAGAGTAAAGCCCTGTGCAGTCATCTTTCGAAACGACTTACTCATAATCAAAGTCTTGAAACTCCATCATTATAATTCCTCCAAAAGGTTGAAATTGGATGCCAGCAATATCTTGTTGATTAACAAATTTTGGACTTAACGAACCATCTGATCCGGGAATAAGTGATCCCTTGGCAAAAGCAAGCATGGGCATAGACGGATAAGTAGGGCTCAAGAACACACCTTGAACATTACAGGATAAATAATGGTAACGCACACTTCCCGCACCAACTTCTTCAATCCGCTTACCCCTTGCAGGGTCTGATAGCAGAAAATCATCTTCTTCTAAGGAGGCACTCCATATGCAAAGACCATTGGAGGCCCATTCCGCATTGTCGGATTCAATGCCATCAGCAACAAACCAAATATCTTCAGGCAATGTAACTCTTGAAGTTTCGTCTACAAGCCAAGTTTCTACGCCACTAATTGAGGAATTCCTGTCCAAAGTAATGATCTCTGCATAACGTAAATATTTTTCAGCATCGGAACTTTCAGCATTTACAATAATGCGAGTCTCGAGCCCTGAGGACATCGCGAGAAATCTTGCTTTGTGGACCAACGAAAGAATATTTCTTTGGGCTAACCCTAAATTTTTAGAAGATGAACCGAGAAAGGAAAAACCTAACAAACCCATCATTACACCCATTACCGCTAAAACAACTAAAAGTTCTAATAAACTGAACCCTCTTCTTGGATTAGAATCTCTTTTAAAATTAATCACCCAGACAGTTGATTAATCAGACGATAAATATTTTTCAATATTCCAGGAGAATAGATTAGACAAGTTTGTGGTTTCATCGGACAAAATAAAAATTGCAATATCTTCGTTTATTAAGCTGAAGTTATCTCTTAAACTATCTAAGTTCTCCATTTCTGACTTATCATATTCTAGCGATAAAGATGAAAAAATTTCATCAACCAGACTATTATCCATGACTATTGCTCCGTCTCGGTCATGGTCGAGTAAAATTCTAATAGATTCATAGGCTATTAAGTTACCTTCTTCGTCAAACTCATCATCACTAAAAGAATGAAATTCTTTGAAGTCACGATTCTCATCTTCAAAGGAATTACCATCGGACCAACCAGTATCAGACTTCTCTTTTCCTTTTAGTGAAAATAAGAATCTGTTTTGATTGTCTTGGGGATCATTGAGCATTGTAGCGACACCTTCCCCTGACTCATAAAGAAATGGAGGATAATAACCGTAATGGGTCTTGTATTGTTTTAATTTGATTACCCAAGTTCGCATGATCGACTGCATCTTCGTTTTTTCAGAAGTACCCAAAACTCCTCCTAATTGTGAAACAACAAGACCCATAAGTATTCCAAAAATCGAAATAACCACTAGAAGTTCAATCAAGGTGAAGCCATTTTTTTTCTTTTTCATAAGTCTTACCAATTTCCGGGTTCTGATGAAGGAATGTTATCCCTATCTTCCAATCTTTTTTGAGGCAAGGAATCAAGGCTTTCGTTAAAAGGGTCTCCTTTTTGATCGGGACCTTTTGAATAGAGTAAAAAACCTCGTTGCTCGTCTTTTCTAGGAAACTGATAAATGTAGGGTTCTCCCCAAGGGTCTACAATATAGTGATCAATGTCTGAAAAGTTAAATTTTTCACTTTCTTCATCAGTTAGAGTTTCGAGAGTCATCTTATCGACTGGTAGTAGATTTTTCCTGGACTCTGAAACTTCTACCCGTTCCCAAGCCTCAGTATCTGTAGAAAGTTGGTGCGTACCATACAGTGAATGAAATAAAATAAAACTAGCCATTTCACCCTCGTTATCAAAAGTTTCAGGAAAGTCGCCATGTTCACGTTTAAATTCATCTAATGCGATACTCAGGACTTCCACTTCCACTTTTGCTTGTTTAATTGCCTGTTTTTCAAATAGATAGCCAGCACCACTGAAAATGATTCCTCCAACTATGCCGATAACAACGATCACAACCATTAACTCGACCAAGGTAAATGCACTTTGTGATCTTTTGGATTTCATAAGAGAATTCATTTTTAAAATTTAGTTAGCACAACTTAATTTCGAGAAATCAAAGACAGCAAATGTTTTCTGCCCGTTAGAGGAAATTTCAAAAGGATTAAGGTCAAGAAATAAAAAAATGCCCCCACCAAAATAAACAAAGACAGTTGTAAAAATAATCCAAACTTGTTGGTGGCTGTATCAAAAACAAGCCTAATTAGCTGAATGGAGAAAAACATCGTACATGCAGCGGCAAATATTTTAGGTAAACATATTTGGTTATTCCTAACGAGAGACGACCAAGACAGTTCGGGGTTCTTATAGTAAAGAAAAGTAAACTGAGCAAACGCGGCTGTTAGGTTTGCCCATGCAAGACCTTTAACTCCGAAGGCTGACATAAAAGTTAAACTACAAACCACATTTACCAACAAACTCAACAAAGCCGCCCGCAAAGGAACCTTCATGTTTTTCTGAGAATGGTAAGATTTAATCAAAAATGTAGACAGTGCATAAAGCGGAATTGTCCAGGCTACAATCCTCAGTACCTCACTAGCCATGACTACATTACTCTCCCCAAAAGCTTTCCATTCAAACAGAACGCTGATTACAAGTTCTCCTAAAAGTAGCAGACCAATAGATGAGGGTATTGTTAACATAGATATCATTCTCAAGCCTGCAAAAAAAGAGGATTGGTATAATACCTTGTCGCCTTTACTTGCAGCTCTAGACAAAACAGGAAAAAGAATAGTTGAGATTGCGATGGCAAAAACTCCCAGAGGAAGTTCTACCAATCGCGCTGTCATGTACAGGTAAGAAACTCCCCCAGGATCGTCCAATGTGTAAGCAAGAATTCGTGAAACAAGGATGTTAACTTGTGCTATTGCAGCACCAAATGCACCAACCCAAAACAGAGAACTAACTTCAGATAATTCGGAAGAGTTAGAAAACTTCCATTTAAATTTCCATCCGAAATTCTTAGACAAACGAAACCAAGGCAAGTAAAGCTGGAACAAACCAGCACCAACTACAGTGATGGATAAAAACAATGCTTTTTGCCCAAAACTAAAATCACTATTAAAGCCCACAAAACAAAGGGCAGAAATCAGAAATAAATTAAGTACTACAGGAGACAAAGCACCTTCTAAAAAACGATCCCTAACATTTAAAGCACCAACCAAAATTGCCGATGCACAAATAAAAATTACATAGAAAAAGGTAACGCCATTTAAATAATTTGCTGAATACCACTTTGGGTTTGGGAACCAAGCAAAATGGTGAGTAACTAAAGTGAAAAAAGCTACAAAAACTGATAAACATCCCAAAAAAATAAAGAGGCGGGTCAACACCTCATCCAACAAAGACCAATTATTTTTATTTACCAACTGACTCTCGGAAAATACGGGAATAAATGCCGAGGTTAAAGTACCTTCACCCAACATTCTTCTAAAAAGATTGGGAATCGTAAAGGCTAGGAGAAATGCCTCTCCATAAATTGAGGTACCAAAGGCCGCAAAAAAAAGCACATCTCTTAACAAGCCTAATACTCGGGAAAGCAAAGTTGCACCGCTAACAACCGAAAAACTAGCAAACAAGCTCAATCTAAATTAAAATTTTCAAACAGGGTATACGATTAATCTATGAGCCTTTAAGCAATACCAACAGTTCTGATGCTTCATCAAGAGGGTCTTGATGATTTTGGGCTTTTGCTAATTCAATTGTTTTTATAAGCGATAATTCAGCATCCTCTTTTCTTTCAAGAAATATCTCGAGCTTAGCTTTAAGCAATGCGGCCATCATCCAATCGTCACGAGCCTTTAAGCAGATGCTAAGTTGTTCAACTGCTTCTTCAGAATGATTTTTTTTGGCTAAAAGCTGAGCATATGAAAACCGAAAAAATGAATTATTTGGGAAGCTAAGGACTTTTTGGCGTAATTCATTAATTTCCGCCGTTTCGGAATTTGGTGACTCAGACAAGGTCGATACAAACTACAGTTGTGTTATCAACTCCACCGTTTTGATTGGCCTGGTCGATTAATTCTTTAACTAAACTTTGGCAATCCATCGAAGCACATAGTTTTGATATGTCAGACGGGTCAACCATGTTTAACAATCCATCAGAGGCCAAAAGAATTTTGTCACCTGCTTCAGCTTCGAACTCTCCTCCATCAACTTCAAAATCAATATCCTGACCAAGGCAACGCGTCAAAGTATGATTGTAATGCTCGGGCATATCATTAGCCGCGTCTGGACCATGTTTGGCAATCAACTCAGCGGCAAGGGTGTGCTCTTTGGAAATCTGGTTTAATTCTGCAGCTTTCTTATCGTATTTAAGGATGTACGAATCCCCGACATGACCAAAAATAAATTTGCCCTTAAGAAAACGAATACCTGAAAAAGTCGTACCAATTCCATTTTGTCCCCCAACAATCGGACCACACTTAATAATATTTGAATGAATCTGGCTGATCAAAGCTCCTAGTTCATTGGGGGAAAAACAATCATCAGGACCTTGAACCAATGCATCAAAGTACTGCACCGCAAGCAGGCTGGCCAAAGATCCGTAAGGAAGTCCACCGACTCCATCGGCCACAGCAAATATACCCTTTTCCAATGAGACCAAAAAAGAATCTTCGTTAGTTTCACGAAGAAAACCAACGTCGGAATGTCCGTATGCTGAAAGCTTCATTAATTGTGGGATAGGCTGGGAACGATTTCTATGTGTTGATTCGTACGTTTAAAATAGACCATTCAAGACAAACCCTCGTCACCTAAAAGGTCAAGCAAGCAAGTGACTTCATACTCATTGGTAGGAAGTTCAGAAATAAAGTCCCGACCATAATTTTTTTTGAGAATCCTGGAATCCAAAATTACCAAATCGCCAAAGTCCGTCGAAGACCTGATCAGCCTTCCAATTCCTTGCCGAAATCGAATCACTGCAGCGGGCAGGGTAATTTCATGAAATGAACTACGCTTCTCGCTATGTAGAATTTCACTTTTTGCTTCCAAGAGTGGATGACTCGGATTTTCAAAGGGCAAACGGGTTAAAATGACCTGAGAAATACAGGAACCCTTTGCATCAAACCCTTTCCAAAAACTTTCTGCCCCAAGAAGGAGTGCATCTCCTTCTTCAATTACTCTTTTTCTTATTTCAGAACGGGAGAACTGGTCTCCCTGAGCATAGATAGATCTTTGCATTTTTTGCCACATTGGCTTTAACTCGTTATGGCAAAAGCGAAGATCTGAGTAATTGGTAAACAGGACTAAGGTGCCACCTTCTAAATTCCTTGCTAAGGCGTGAATCGAACGGGCGAGATATTTCAAATAACTTGAACGATCGCGAGCTTGTGGCTCCGGACAATCCTTAAAAATACTTATGCTTACTTGCTTTTCATAGTCAAATGGTGAGCGAACAACACACTCAGTCGCTTTCTCGGCTCCAATTTTATTACGAAAAAATTCAGCACTTCCTTTTCTGGTTATGGTAGCACTGGTCAATAAAATGGAAGAGTCTTTAGCAAATAATTCCTCTCGCAAAACTGTAGCTATCTCTAAAGGGGCACTCCTTAAGTAAATGATTTGGTTTGACCGGCCACCACGCTCTAACCAATACACTGAATTTTCATCCTTCTGCTCGATAACTTCTGAAAGATCGGACAAGTATGCCTGAGTCCGTTTTGCCTGATCTCTCAATTCCATTCTCGCTGACTCCTCAGAAGCTAGATCGGACAACTCAATCAAACTCCTAAGTACCCGGCTAAGGGGAGGAAATATTTCCATGGGCAAGGAATGAGAATGCCTCAACCTTTGACGATCTTTTTCACCTAATGTGTCCATGTGTAAATACTGAAAGAAATCACTCGCAGCCAGAGCTGCATTCTCGATGGCCAATAAATCAGATTCTCTTCCTATTTTGCTGATTAAGCCCTTACCTTTTTTGGGGTTATAAAGTTGACGAAGAAATGTTTCCAATGACCAAGAACTCAGCGAAACTCCTAAATGATCGCTGGCCACGTCCGCAATTTCATGAGCTTCATCAAAAATTAAAAAGTCATCCGCAAACAAAATGCCTGACTCATCATCACTTGGTCCCATCCCCGCTCCTAGCAGGGAGAAGAAAAGGCTGTGATTAACGACAATTAGATCTGCCTGCTCAACTAGAGCTCTGGCTTTTCTGTAATAACAATTTTCAGGACTACAACTTTTTGCAGAACAAACCGAAGAATCCGCATTGACCAAGTCCCACACCAGAGGATTTGGAGGTGGTGACATTTCTTGCCGAATTCCCTCGACTGCACCGGATTCTACCCACTCTGCAATTCTTTGCACTTCATTACGCTGATAAGATTCAAACAAGTCGCCCTGCCCCATTAGTGCACGGCTCAACCGATTTTGGCAAAGATAGTTTGCTCTACCCACAAGTAGTGCACATTTAAAGTCAGCAATGGTTTCGAGACCGGGAACACGATTAAATAATTCCCTTACAGATAGAACATCTTTTTCCAGTAATTGTTCCTGCAAATTAATGGTATTGGTGGCAACGAGACAGGTCCTTCTAGCAAAACGAGCAAAAAGAATAGAGGGTATTAAATATGCGAGGCTCTTACCCACACCCGTACCAGCCTCAAACAACAGATGCTTTCCCTCGGTTAAACTTTTCGCATACCTTTGGGCCATTTGAGCCTGCTCTTTTCGATATTCAAACCCTAGTGCTTTCTCTAACCATCCCCCTTCCTCAAAAACTTCTGAGACTTTTTCAAGAAAGGCTTGGTCATTGGAAGGATCATCGATCTGTTCCTCTTCAATCAATCGAATCATTCGAACAAACGGCTTAGAAGAGAAAGGTATATATTTGGAAACAAGAAAACCTACAAGGGACGGACGTAGGGATTACCACTCATTTCATCGCCGACTGTGGTGTTGGGCCCATGCCCTACCGCAAGTTCGGTATCAGCTGGTAATGTGTAAATTCTGTTACGAATTGAAGCTTCCAAGCTCGCAAAATCCCCACCTGGCAAATCAGTTCGTCCAATACTTCCTGCAAAAATAACATCGCCCACAAAACAAATCTTTTCCGATTCTAGATAAAAAGCGACATTTCCCGGGCAATGTCCCGGGCAGTGGAAAACATAGGTTTTCCTCCCCCATAAATCTAGTTGATCACCATCTTCTACCCATTGAGTAATTTCAACTGGTTGCAAATCAATGCCCGGAATTGAAAAAGTACTCATGACTGCTGGATTATTGAACATTAACTCATCCGCCAAATGGCCGATAACTTTAATTCCCGGTAACAAGACCTCTTTCACTCCTGCCATATGGTCCCAATGCCCATGGGTGAGCCAGATCTGTGTTAAGGTAAGGTCATTCTCTTTTAAAATCTTCGAGATTTCATCCCCACAATTAGGAGGTGCATCGATCAGAATTGCCTCAGAACCTTTATTCTCCCATAGCAAAAAGGCATTCGTGCCAATGGGACCAAGCTCAAGCTTTTTAACAATCAAGTTATCCATTACCCTTACTTTGCGCGCTCAAACATTTTCTCCAAGTTTATTGCACCTACAACTTAGAATTAATATTTTCGTGTAGAATCCTTGTTCCTTGACTTAGCAGGGTTCTTTCTTATGGATTAATCACTTCCCTTTTTGGGGTAGTAGCTCAGTTGGTTAGAGCGCCGGCCTGTCACGCCGGAGGTCGCGGGTTCGAGTCCCGTCTATCCCGCCACCCTTGTTATCGAACAAACTGATAACCAATACGAAGAAGCAAAGGGTCAGATTGAAAAGCGGTATTTGCAAATTCGGTGGCATTGAATACACGATGGATACCGCAGGTATCCAAATTAGCCAAGTCGAGACAAGCAAAAACACTGATTCTTTTAACAAGGCGTGGAAACATTTGATCTCTTTCACATCTCCCCACTTAAAATTTACATTTTTCCATCCGTAAAAAACTGCCGTGGTTGGTGCAGCCCACAGTACGCAGTAAACAAATTGGTCAAAAAGTACTTTCGATACAACGACAGACTTTTCCTGGGCATCTCCAAATAAGATACTCTGTAATCTATAAAAGGCATCGACCTCAATTCCTTTGACTGCCCAAAAAACAGCAAAGAAACAGAACCAGCCAAGTTCCTTGCCATGGGGTATATTTTTACGAAACAATAAAAGAAAATAAGGAATCAAACCTCCAAATATTGCTGTAGATATGGCTGAATATAAATATCCAAACTCTTTTTTGGTTGAGCCCAATAGGTTCAATAAATTGGCAAAAGAAATTGAATTGTAATAGCCAAAACAAACAGCCGCCCCAAAAACCCACAAAAAAATTCCAGCAATTAGATTGGCCAAAAGATTGAAGCGGCAACGCTCCCATGCATCTCTAAACATTAAGGCAACTCAATTGGTTTATTTAACCCAGGAATGGGTTTCACCAACGATAATATAAGAACAGTTCAAAGAATTACTAAAATCGTTCCCCTTTGCGAAGAGAACGTGCAAATGCAACCAATAGTTGAACCACTGCTTCTAAATCATTAAGATCAATCACTTCACTTGGGGTGTGCATATATCTTAAAGGAATGCCCACAAGTCCGGTGGGAACGCCTTCACGAGCAACTTGAATAGCCCTTGCATCTGTACCGGTGGGACGAGGATCCGCCTCTATTTGAACTGCAATCTTACTCTTTTCCGCACATTGAACTAAGCGTTCAAAGACACCTGGGTGTATATTGGGCCCACGAGTTAAGATCGGACCGCCGCCCAACTCAAAGGAACCATACTTTCGATGATCCGCATCCGGATGATCAGTCGCATGAGATACATCGACAACGAGTGCCACATCAGGATTTACAAGATAGGCAGAGGAAATGGCACCCCTCGTTCCGATTTCTTCTTGAGATGTCGATACTGCAACCACTTTAGACGCCTGTTTTTTCCCTTTTTTTAAGCGAAGTAAAGCCTCGTTAACTGCATAGGCACCACTTTTATCGTCAAAGGCCCGTGATACCACAAGGGGGCCATGCAAGGACTCCAAACCATGTGTGTAGACAGCCGCATCTCCAATGGTAACACGCTCCAAAGCTTCTTCCTTAGATTTTACACCAATATCGATCCACATTTGATGGAATTCAGGAACCTTTTTACGATCCTCGGGACTCATTAGATGAATGGCTCGCTTTCCCGTGACTCCCCGAATGACTCCTTTTCGGGTAAGAATATCAACACGACGCCCGGAAATCATTGACTGATCGTGTCCGCCAATGGCATCAAAATATAAAAAACCCTTATCGCTGACATGCTTAATGATTAGTCCTAGTTCGTCCAAATGTCCCGCAAGCATAAGTGTGGGTGCGCCAGTGCCTTCTAAGGTAGCATGACAACTGCCCAAAGCATCAACCTCGAAACTGTCTGCGTATTTAGCGACTCTTTTTTTTATAACTTCACGTGCTTCAGTTTCATAGCCAGATGGTGAACGAGCAGCTAAGAGTTCTGCTAAAAATGCGGGAGCTTTAGGTTTTTGGGGTCTTTGGGAAGAAGTTGTTTTTGTCATCTGCTTTCATCAAGTCAGGCTTTGTCTATTTTGCAACTCCGGAGAAAGAGATATCAAATTTATGTCTCGCCCTCTGGAGAAGGAAATCTATTTCAATTATTACATGACAATTTATCCAGCAATTGATTTAAGAGGCGGAAGATGCGTTCGCTTGTTCCAAGGAAAAGCAGATCAGGAGACCGTTTATTTTGAAAATCC
>JAQXCL010000026.1 GCA_029251885.1 Opitutales bacterium
CGAGAAAGGTCAGTCCCCTGCGCGTAGCCAGTGTAAGGATGAACCAATTATTGTTTCTTGGACTGTATACGGTTTCAGCTGTCTTACCATCGGGGGTGAGGCGAAAGTAATGACTAACATGCTTTTGGGTTGGATCTATCGCTCCCCAATCTGTTCCGGGGGCGCCCGGTTTTTGATCCGCTAATTCACGTCCTCCCCAGTTCAGGGAAATGCTGGCATACCCATTGGCCGCATCCACCTCAACCATGTGTTTATTTGCCCGCTGCCCTCCGCCATGCACTTGCACAAGCCCGGGAACTTTTTCTTTCATGTCCTTAGGGTATGAGTAGTAGGCAGAAATTCGGCTTACCTGATTTTTGAAGGTACCCACGGTAAAGGTGAGCATCTGTGCCTTGATCTCTTTACCCTCGTACACCTCATCCCACTCCCGAATGATTTGCACATCCAGAGGTTCCGCCCGTGGATCGTAGTTAGCCCATAGTTCTTCTACATTCTGGGGCACTTCCCCCTTTTCAATGGAAGGTAATGAGTTCTTGGCAAATACGTTTGCCCCGAGTATTGCTGACAAAAAATAAAGAGAAAAATGTTTTACATTCATTAATTTATAAAATGCTAAAGGGAGAAATAATTATAGGGATTGTTCTCATATATGTGTTAATCAAACTTGTATTCTCTCTTTTCTGCTGTCCATAGTAACCTTCTTTTTGGAAGGAATTTTTCTTTGCACTTTGGCTCCGATCCAAAGATCAGATCTGCTTTCTACTTCTTGATCTTTTTATCATAAGGTGAGTCACCGATCGCTTCCTCGAATATAATAGCCCGCTCTCTTTTCATTTCTTTGACTCGACGGGGATACTTTAAGGCAAGATCCTTTCTTTCCCTGGGGTCGTCATACAAATTATATAGTTCGTTTTTAACTAATTTCCAGGGACCCCGCCGTAAGGCACCATCTTGGTTTTTTCCCCAAATAACGGGGCGTTCGGGTAGGCTCTTTTTTTTAAAGATAGCAGGTGTTACATCAATCCCGTCAAACCTGTTTTTTTTGGGGATTACCACATTGGCCATGGCCAGGCTGGTTGGCATGATATCCATGCCTACGATTAACTCTCCACACTTTCCTGGGCCTATACGATTGGGTGCCCATACGATTCCTGGTACGCGATGTCCACCTTCGTAGGTCGAGCCCTTGCTCGCACGAGTCATCGGACTGGTGGTCTTGTTTCCAGCTGTTCCTCCATTGTCTGAAATAAACCAAATGATTGTATTCTCGGCCAATCCAAGAACGTCGATTTCCTTACGGATACGGCCGAGTCCTTCGTCGACGGGTAGAATGAAATGTTTAATCAGCCAATTTTCATCCTTTGGATCATCCGAGTAGATTCCATTTCCTTTTCCCCATTGAGGTTTTTTTCCTTTTTCGGGGCCACGCACAATCTTCGATCCACGTGCCTGATGCGGACTGTGTGGTGCGCCATGAGCTGCATAGATGAAGAAGGGCTTATCTTTATTTTGTCGAATGAATTTGATAGTATGTTCTGTAATTAAATCGGTGAGATATCCTGGTTCATCCTTGAGTTCCTGGTTCTGCCACCAGTCCTTGATCACCATCCGGTCAAAGTGTGAATGCGCGTCAATGTTACCACTTATAAAACCATTAAACTGATCAAACCCATGGAGTAGGGGATTAAATTCTGGTTTGTAACCGAGGTGCCATTTTCCAAAAACTGCGGATGTATAGCCTCCCTCCTTGAGTGCTTCTGGAAATGTCCACTCCCTGGCAGGCATCCCCCGGTTATGATCTTTGTGATTACGGTCGGCATTAATCACCACATGACATCCACTACGGTACTGATAGCGACCAGTTAATAGAGCTGCTCGGGTAGGGGAACATACTGACCCATTTGAATGAAAGTCCGTTAAGAGCAATCCTTCAGAGGCCAGTTTATCGATTTCTGGAGTTTCAAAATATTGATTATCGTAGCAACTCAAGCCCCCGCATCCCATATCATCAACCAAGATGATGATGATATTTGGTTGTGCCTTTGGTTGCGCATTCCCAATTGAAACAGCAAAAAATAGAAAAATTAGGCAGCGTGAAAAGGTTGTGGCTAGTTCCATTTATGGCTCATTAAAGCCTTAGGTGAATGTGGTCTTAAGCCACAGTTTATTTTTTGGGCATTGGGCGGAAATCCCATTTTGGCGTGCCTGCGGGATCTGGAAGATGGGGTGCCTTGCCGAGACCAAAGTCGGTTGTGTTCAAGTTATGGTAAGGCCAGTAGGCTTTGTCTTTAATAAAGCCATAAAACGAAGGGTAGAACGGATCGATATAGTTAATTTTTGCTTTTTGCGGAACTTCAAGGCCGTTAAGGTAAAAAGCCGCATTTATAATGATACGGCGCAAACCTTCGCTAACCAAATCAACAGAAGCTCCCATCGTTGTGCAGAAGGATTTACCCTTTGTTCCGTTTGGCGATATGTACGGATGAATCCAGGCGGATGGTTGCATGGGGGCGTTTTTCTTACCTGCGAGATTTGGAGAATCTGGGTCGAGGTTTTTGGTCACGGCTCCTCTTAACAGAATCGTGTCGTGTTTTTGAAGGGAGCGAACACCGTACACATCGGACGGGGCAAACACATTGTTGTTGGTTACTCCGTTTAGTATCGGGTGCTTTCTGTTTGCCTCAACTATCACACCCCGTGCACCTTCTCCCTTATGGCGACCATGATGCCCAGCCCAGCCTTCGCCCAGGATTGTTTTCCCCCAGTCACTGTAGCCAATTTTGTTACCAAACTTGTTATTCCCATTGAAGCCATGAGTCGCGGTACGAATACCAATGATCGGCTTGCCTGCATTCATAAAGTCTGTGAGATGCTGACCGTCAATTTTATTGGGCTGTCGAAACCGTGTACCGATGATCATCAAGTCGGCATTTTTTAGTTCTTCCCAACCACGTACACCTTGCTGATTATTTGGGTCGATGTGCTTACCATCTGCACTCCACGAAAATAGAACCTTACAATTAAAACCATGATGTTGGGATAGGATTTTCGCCAACATCGGCATCGATTCTTCGGAGCGGTACTCTTCGTCGCCTGAGATGAGCACGATGGACTTGCCCTTGCCGGGTCCATCGCCACCGGTAAATTCAAGGACATGTTCCGATGCGTTGGCACTTAACGCTAGAGAGATCAAGAGGGTAACAGTTACGAGTAGTTTCATTATTTTTGTTCGTTTATGTGGGAGATACGTTTGCTTCTGACAAATGTTTAGATGTTCGGAAATAGGTGGTTTAGCCCAATTCCATTAAATATGATATGCCAAGCTGCCAAACAAGTAATCATGGTTTTTCGAATTTAATTTTAGGTACAGAGATTCAATAAATAGACCGAATGTATTCAACTCTCACCTACTTATTGAGAGAGATTTTAAAGATTTGTTGGTATGCTTGACCTTTTAGGTTCTGTATCGATAAAGTAGCAATATAACTCTTTTACTTTTAAATATACATGGACGAAGAAGCTGAGCACGAAGAAGTAGCCGAATACGAAGATGACTCTGAGTTTTCCATCGAGGAAAGTTCAGGGCAGGTCACAGAAGTTCCACCTGCTGAAGGTGCCTTTGGGAAATACCTTCGCGAATACAGGCTATTGAACAGTCTTCTATTATCCCTTGGAATTATTGTGGGGATTATTGGTTTTATGCTCGCATGGACCATTGTTGTTCATGTCGGTGAAGAAGGGGATTCTGATTTTGGAGAAGCAGGTCCACCAGCCGCCCAACAGCAACAACAGGTCCAAAAACAGATGCAGAAATTGATGCAGCGTCAAAAAAAAGCGACACCCTCTTCGAAGTCTGAATTTAAGACCACCACAGTGTCCGAAATTGCTCTTCCCGACTTTAATGAATTGGATGTTAAAGATCTTGCTCCCGTTGTGGAAGCGGCCCCTCCGCAAATGTCCAAGTCCACGATGAACAACCAAGCCATGAAAAGTGCCCTCAAAGGTATAAGCATGAGCTTGCCCAAGGTCATGCAACAACGGTGCGATCCTAAAAAACGGGTGGAAAGACTTCGCTCCGGAGGTGGTAAAGATATGACTGAAGAAGCGATCGTCAGGGGGCTTAACTGGCTAAAGAAGGTTCAGGATTCAGATGGAGGATGGGGCTTGCAGGATAAAGATGACAAGGGACAGAAAACAGGTGGCTCTGCTGAGCACCGCGATGCGATGACAGGCATGGCCCTTCTTGCCTACCTTGGACATTGTGAACTCCAAGATTCTCCCGGTTTCGGAGATTCAGTAAAACGGGGTATTGATTTTCTCACCTCCACTCTACCCGATAAACTTGGTAACTATGACGGTAGTGGAAAATTTCTTGGCCTTAAAGGTGGAGGTAACAGAGGGAGTTATGCTCATCCGATTAGAACTTATGCCCTGTGTGAAGCCTATACCATGACCAAGATTCCCAAGCTCAAAGAATATGCTAAACGGGCAATCAAGCTGATTATTGACGGACAGCACCCAAATGGTGGCTGGGCGTACGGTTTCGGTTTAGGCGTTGGTGCACATACCGACCTTTCTGTTACTGGTTGGTGCATACAAGCCCTTAAGGCTTATGCTCTTACAGGTATCACAGGTTTGGAGGTGGATGAAACCATGGACAAAGCAATCGAGTATGTAAAAAAGTGCCAAGCAGAAGATGGAAGGTTTCAATATAAAATCGGTAAGCACGGAGGTAGTTCGAGTCGCGGTTCGCTTACTGGAACTGGTGTTCTCAGTCTCCAAATTTGGAAAAATGCTAAATCCTCTGAGGCGAAAAAAGGCTTAGATTTTATTGTCGAAAAAAGGCTTCATGAGGAGTGGGAAAAGGTGGATGTCTATGAATGGTACTACCATGCACAAGCTTGTTTTCAATCCACTGGATCTGGTAGCAGTAAATATTGGAGAGAATGGAATAAGAAATTCCAACAAGTTGTTGTAAAAGCACAGGAGTCTGATGGCCATTGGCCCCATGGAACTCACTTTCACGGAGATTCTGACCTTTACCGTACAACCATGACTATTTTGATGCTCGAAGTTTATTACCGTTACGCCCCGATGACTAAGGTCTAACCCTTGGCGGAACCACTAGTGCTCTTAAGCTAATAAAGCTTAATCAATTTTCAACTTGCTCAAAGTTGGACTCAAGGGATTAAAGCCATGCTAGGTATGTAAACCCAATATTCTTAGGTGTCTTAACCTCAACAGATCTTTCTAGTTTTGTCCCCTGTGGCGTAATTTTTAGCTACAAATCCATGTAGGTTTTCTACTTAAAATCTTTTGGTTAGTGATTTGAAATAAAATTTTTGTAAAAAATTATTAAAAGCCAATTTGCAATTTTTTTTTGAAATTTTCAAAAATACACTAGGTAGTATGTATTATTATATTCTTGCACGTATTTTTATGTGCTACTTGAATATATATTCTTGCCCGTTGTATTATGTATCTTTCTCTGCCGTTGGATTGTTATGAATTCCGTTTTCGTAATTTTTTCAATCGTGTATTGAGCGGTACACATATTAGAAAAATCTGTCTAGTTTTAGTTCCCTTATTTTGTCAACTCTCTGCTGAAGTTGAGATAAATGAAACTCGTTTCGAAACTTTACGAATCAATCTACCAGTTCTTGATGGAATTATTTATACCGCGGAAAGACAATCTGGAGTTGATATAGGTCCAGGAAAGTTTTCCTGGGTTGGGAAAATTATCGGTCCTCGTATTGGTTTTGTCTCTTTTGGGCGTGTAGAAGATTCGATCAGTCTAGCAGTCTCCTTTTCTGGTTCTTCTTATTTTTATCGAGGAAAGGTAGAGAACTTTTTTTGGCAGAAAAAATTACTGAAAGGCAAGACCTGTGGTCAATGTAGTACCAACGAAACTAAAATAAAAGACCCTAGAAATAGAAGATCACAATCCCGGTCCACTTGGCAAAATGGAGATGGTAACCTTATAGACTTGGTCGTTGTTTATCCGGAAGCTGTTCGCAATGAAGCAGGTTCAACCGCCACTTTAGAGGCAGCTGTTTTGGCTGCAGTTGGTGATGCTAATTTATGTTTTAGAAATTCGCAGATTAATTTAATAGCCCGCATGGTACATATGGAGGAAATTTCCTACACACCGAGTGGTGTCCTTAGCACAGACCTAGATCGACTTATTGATAAGAACGATACCTATTTAGATTCAGTGCATTCGATTCGTGATCAGTACGGTGGTGATATTGTCATTTTACTTACAACCGACAGTGATGGTGGCGGTCTTGCTAGTACCCTTACTTACCCACATCACGATTTTGAAAGCTCTGCTTTTAATGTAACAGTTTGGAGCCAAATGGGAGCACCTGATTATACGCTTACCCATGAGATAGGGCACAATATGGGATGTCTGCATAACATTGAAGATACCTCGAATATAACCGATTATTTTGTTTTTTCAGACTTTAGTTATGGGAAACGATGGAGCAGTAATGGTCAGGGGTATAGGACCGTTATGTCCTATGATACGGACCCATCAACTTATGATCAAATTATTCCCTATTTTTCGAACCCAGCAGTTAATTATGGTACGGATGCAACTGGGAATAATGGAAGTGCAGATAATGCGAAAGTGCTCACGTCAACTGCTCCTTACGTTGCCAATTTTAGGACCTCGATAGTTCAGGGAATTGTAGCAAGCAATTATGATATTCGTGTGTATGAGGGGGATTTCCAGACGAGTTTTGGAGTCCGCTTGGCGGCAAAGCCGAACTCTTCAATAACAATTAATATCTCCAAGTCCGGAGATCCCGACTTGTTCGTTGGAACTCCAATGTCTTTGATCTTTGATTCTTCAAATTGGAACTTGGAACAGACGGTACAAATTTTAGCGAAAGCAGATACAGATTCATCTGCTGGAACCGGTGCTTTAATACTCAGTGCAAACGGTATACCCACCTTAAATATTCCTCTAACTGAATTTGATTCCGGCACTACTACGCAGAGTGAATTGTATCTTACCGGGTTGGTGAAAAATTCCCTAGGTATCGGAATTGAGGGAGTAACGATCACTTTTTCAAATAGTGGAGGATCCACAACCACTAATTCTAGAGGTTCATTCGTTCATCGAATGTCTTCGGGATGGTCGGGTGATATTACTGTAAGTAAAGATAACTTCAGCTTCTCACCAGCTCAGGTAAATATTTCTTCCTTATCCGTTGACCAACTTGCTATAACCTTCGTTGGCACCCAACCAAATGTTTTATATGTGGATACATCTGCATCTGGTGCGGGTGATGGTTCTAGTTGGAGTAATGCATTTACCGACCTCGGAGACGCTCTTCGTGCAAGCATACCTTCTCAAGAGATATGGGTTGCTCAAGGCACTTATAAACCTGGTGATGTTCGTTCATCAAAATTTATTATTCCTCCTAATATTCAAGTTTATGGGGGTTTTTCTGGAACTGAGACGCAACGTACCGCTCGCCAACCGGCAATCAATACAACCGTTCTTTCGGGAGATATTGGAATAACAAATAATGGTTCAGATAATTCATTTCATGTTGTTATTCCACTCCAAGATTCGGTTCTCGATGGATTTACCATTAGAGATGGTAATGCCAGCGAAAATTTTGGAGATGGTGATGATCGCGGAAAAGGGGGAGGACTGTACGCACACAGTACCAGGTTTTCCGTGGTAAACTGTACCTTCTCTAATAACAATGCAAAGCAAGGAGGGGCAGGTGTTTACCTTAAGGACTCAAATGTAACTTTTTCTTCCTGTTCCTTTGTTAGTAATACTGCAAACAGTGTGGGCAGTGGGGGGGCTTTATTGATCGAAGACTCCAATGTTAGTTTCTCTACATCTTCTTTTCTTAATAACTCGTCAGCATATCAAGGTGGTGCGATAAGATATACAAATTCTGTTGGAAGTATAACCGACTCAAACTTTACTCAAAACTTAAACACCTTTGCCAATGGTGGTGGGGCTATCTACCTCGATAATTCTCCAATCAATTTTGACAATTGCACCTTTTCCGAAAATTCAACTCAGGCGAATAATTATGGAGGTGCAGTTAAGCTGTCTGCTTCTTCTGCTAATTTTTCAAATTGTCTATTTTCTCGCAACTCCAGTCCCCTGCATTCGGCCGGTGCTATTTATGTGGACTCATCTTCAAGTCCGACTTTTTCTGGTAATGAGTTTCATTATAATTCGAGCGGACAATTTGGTGGGGCGATCTTGACTGAAAGTCCGCTCACTTTTTCGGGTGGGAGATTTCTAGGGAATTATGCAAATTTTGGAGGAGGGGTTTCGAATGTAGGATCAATAAATCTTTCTTTTGAAAAGGTTATGATCATTGGGAATGAAGCCAATGTTTCGAACTCATCAAGCGGTGGGTTTGCATATTTTGGAGGAAGTGGAGCAAATACCACTTTCGTTAATTGTATGATCTCAGGAAACAAATCCACTCACCGAAATGGAGTATTCAGAGGGAATGGCTCTAACCGTTTTGTGAATTGTTCAATTGTTGGAAACCAATCCGTAAATGAAGGAGGTATTGCCCTGTTACAAACAGGAGATTCTGTGGCCATTGAAAACTCGATCATTTGGCAGAATACTTCCTTAACATCGGGCAATGATTTCTTTGTAAATAATCAAAGTATTTTAGCAAATTATTCAATATTTGACCCGAGCCAATCAACTGAATCTATCAGCGGTACGAGTAATAAAAACCTAAACCCTGGATTAATTGATGCAAATGGTACTGACAATTTATACGGTACTTTAGACGACGATTTTTCTCTCTTAAATAATAGTCCGGCAATCAATTCTGGCTCTGCTGGGGTAGCCAATTATCAAACGACTGATATAAACGGAAATTCTAGATTAGGATTGCCTGAAATCGGTGCATTCGAGTTCTTATCAAATACCCTCCCGGTAATCACCACGGATGCAAATCAAACGACATCTGAAAATACTTCAATTGTGGTCGAAATAAGCGCCACAGATGCAAATTCAGATATACTGGTTTACACGATTACTGGTGGTTCAGATCAATCGCTTTTTGTAATCAAACCGAGCACGGGTGAACTTAGCTTTCTTTCGTCCCCTGATTTTGAAAATCCATTGGATTTGGATACCGATAATATTTACAATGTGCAGGTTTCTGTATCCGATGGAGTAGGTTCTGTTTCGCTAGACCTGCAAGTTGAGGTGACCAAAGACCCATCGACTGTGTTCACAGTATCTGGAGGACAAGGGAGTTCACCCTATTATGTATTTACGGATGGAAATGGACTGATCCCAAATTTTTCCAATCAACCTCTTTATCTTGGAGAGACTTACACTTTCACAGACTCAGGTATTTCGGGTAGTCATCCTTTTATGATTGGTGAAAGTTATGGAGATACAGACTCGAGCTTGGTGAGTGGTGGTCCATTAACCGGAAGTGGTGGAACTATTAGTTTGTCCATCCCGTCTAATTTTAGCGGTTCGCTAATGTATTATTGCGCTAATCATTCTGGAATGAATCAACCATTTACGATTCAAACCCCACCTCACATAGTTGAGCTGAACTCATCGCTCAATCTGAAAATGATTTGGGTAACCTCTGGTACCTATAACATGGGAACACCTTCAGGGGAAGGGGGCAGGGGTGCTGACGAGAATCAAACGCAGGTCACACTCAGTCGTGGTTTTTACCTCGGTAAGTATGAAGTAACTCAGGCTGAGTATGAAGCCGTTATGACAGGAAACTCCGATGGGATTGATGCAACTCCGAGTAATTTTGCAGACCACTCTGACCGCCCTGTAGAGCGAGTGAAATATGGTGATATCCAAGTATTTATCCAACGGTTAAATGAGCAGATGTCCAGCTCGATACCTGCTGGATGGGGGTATGTTTTACCAACAGAAGCTCAATGGGAATATGCATGTCGTGCAGGAACAAGTACGGCTTATTCGTGGGGTGGTTCAATCGCTTCCAGTGATGCAAATTACAATTGGGATGGCGATTATAACACAGGAAGTGATTACCAGCAGACTCGGGACATTGGGCAGTATAGCCCGAACGCCTTGGGCTTTTATGATATGCACGGAAATGTGCGGGAGTGGGTTGCAGACTGGTACGGTGAATATGCGGTTGGCCCTCTTACCGACCCTGCCGGAGCTACCAGTGGAAGTAATCGTGTAATACGCGGTGGTGCATGGTGGGATACCGGAATATATCTAAGGTCGGGTGCCCGATATAGTGAAGATTTAAATCATGCGAATGGAGGAGTTGGATTTAGAATTGCTTTTCAGGACCTAAATAATGCTCCAATCAATCTTCGACCAATTACTGTTCTTAGTGTTGAAGAAAACAAACCTGTTGGGACAGTAGTGGGTGAATTTAACTCCAGTGATCCAAATGGGCATTCAATTTCTTATTTCCTTGTGAGCGGGCAAGGTGATGAGAATAACTCACTTTTTACGCTTGAAGAAAACGGAACGTTAAAAACATCCACAACATTAGACTACGAGTTAAGCTCCTCGGTCCTCAGTATTCGTGTGCAATCAAGGGACGAAATTAATGCAACGACTGATGGGAATTTCTCAGTCTTATTAGTGGACTTGGACGATGAAGCACCGGTTCTGTCTTTAGTGGGAGCTTCGAGCATTAACCATGAGTCTGGATTACTATTCTATGATCTAAATGCCACTTGGGTAGATAATGTGGACGGAAGCGGAACGGTAACCGCTAGCGGTAGTGTGGATACCAATACTCCTGGTAGCTATGTATTGAGTTACAATTACACGGACTCGAACGGCAATGCAGCAAGTACGGTCACGCGAACGGTCACGGTGGTGGATACAACTGCTCCTGTTCTTACAATAACAGGAGATCAGAATATTACCCACGAAGCTGGACAAGTGTACTCGGATGCCAATGCAAGCTGGAGCGATCATGTGGATGGAAGCGGGACAGTTACCGCTAGCGACAGTGTGGATATCAATACTCCTGGTAGCTATGTGTTGAGTTACAATTACACGGACTCGAACGGTAATGCAGCAAGTACGGCCACGCGAACGGTCACAGTGGTGGATACAACTGCTCCTGTTCTTACCATATCAGGAGACCAGAATATTACTCAAGAAGCTGGACAAGTGTACTTGGACGCCAATGCAACATGGAGCGATCATGTGGATGGAAGCGGGACAGTTACCGCTAGCGGTAGTGTGGATAACAACACTCCTGGTAGCTATGTGTTGAGGTACAATTATACGGACTCCATCGGTAATGCAGCAAATACGGTCACGCGAACGGTCACAGTG
>JAQXCL010000038.1 GCA_029251885.1 Opitutales bacterium
CTGTGCAAAACACCACCGAGGCTTCTTGGCTTGCCTGGCCCAGGTCTCATCTCCTTCGGTGTCTTGGATGGAATTCTGGAATGAGCGGTCAGCCTGATTGTACGGCTGTCTTTTTCCCATGTGTAATCTTTCCCCGCTTCGTACACAAAAGTGTCGCCTGCCCGGGTTAGGACAGGCATGGAGTCTGGGGTGAAGATGAGGCGGCCACTGCGGTTGCCTTCATCTCCAATAAAAAGAACGGGCTCATCCACCATCTTCTTCGACAGCCACAAGGGAGTGTGGATAGCACCGGTATCTGCAACTGCCACAAAGTTCAAAAGAAAGGCGAGGCACAAAAAAGCCTTCATTGATTAGGAGTCTCCAAGGGTATGAATTGTGTTCTGAATTTCACCGGCAATTTTTTTACCGTGTTCTCCAAGGAATTCATAGCTGATTGACATTTGCCAGCAGGGAGCGATATCTGGGATTCCAATTCTCAGTATCTTGCCATCTTCAGATAGGGAGGTGTTCGAGACTGTGAGCTCTTTTTCATCAAACTTAGGTGAGCCATAGTTTTTCGTTCTTTGGAGCGCCCAGGTGCTTACTTTTGCTTGAGGTTTGCTGTTACTGGATATTGGGTCTGAAAAAGTAATTTCCACTGCTTTTTTCATGGCCCGCATCGATACAGGCATGTGCATGGGCTTACCCGTTCCCCGCAATCGATAGAACCCGCCGGGACGAGGTTGAGAGGACGCCCAGGCTGACATCCCGCACAGGTAGAGATGTTTGTTTTGGGGGTGAAAACGGCCACGCATGATTCCGGTGGGGAAATCGGCGATAGGTAGACGGACCATCCCTCCCTGTAATTGTCCGTTGAGATTTTCATAAGGAACCACCTCCACCCGGCCTTGTCCGTAGGAAAGGTGAAGCAGTTTTCCATCGAGTTCGCCCCAGCTTGGACTTTCCACCCAGAGGAGTTCGGCGGGTGAACGATCAAACCTTTTGTGTGCCCAGCAGAGGGGTTGCTCCATGGCCGAGTCAGATGAATCCTTAGGAGCTCCATAACTATACATGTTCCCGTAAAACTTCCCTTTGCCCGGAACCACATGATTGATCCGGTTTTGTGGATTCCAGTGGCCTTCCTGGTCGGTTACGAAAAAAGTACCATCCGGATTGCGGCATACTCCATTGGCTGCCCGGAAACCATGAGCGAGCACCTCGCTGCTTGATCCATCCGCCGTTACCTTGATCAGGGTTCCATGATGAGGTATGAGCTGGGGGCGGGCATGCCTCGCACTCTTTGCGTAATAAAAATTCCCCTGCTCATCGGTTTGCAAGCCCATAGCAAATTCATGGAAATGCTCCGTCACCTGATGGTCTGAATTAAATGCTTCGTAAAAATCAGTTTCTTCATCCCCGTTTAAATCAACCAGGCGAACAATTTGATCCCGGCAGGAAACAAAGATTTCTCCATTCCTGATTTTGATGCCCAATGGTTGAAATAATCCGGCAGCAATTCTTTTCCACTCAACCGAGTTGCGGGATTCATCGGCTATGCCATCCACTTTCCAGACATCGCCATCCCAAAAGCAAAGATAGGCACTCTTCCCATCTGTTGAGAAATCAATACCACTTGCCCGCAATCTGCTCTCCCATGGATTCTCTGTGGGTAGAGTGTATTCATCGCTTTGAAAAGCACCGGGCTGATTACCCCGTATCACTTGGGTGGAGATCTTTTCGTTCCATTGGCTGGGCCCACCTTGGGTGAGATCTTCGAATTTAATCGGTGAGGGAAGTTTTTCCCCATCTTTGGGATCCGCCAGAATAACAAGTTCGAGTGGGGTGTTTTCTGGATTAACGGAAACAATGTACTCGTTTGCTCCCTGCTTTTTATGCTCAAGCGGCTGGTTGAGCAGAATCTTTTGACCAGGTGTACGAAAAGCCAGTGGTTTTGAGCTTTTGCTAATTCTTAAGTGTCGAACAAAGGATTGACTGCTTCCAGTTGCGTGGATTTCCAGTACCTTCGCTTCACCAATTTGATAGGAGTAAACCGATTTTTCTGCGTGCTTGTACAAGCCCAAAAATTTGCACCATTCGCGGGGCAGGGGACCATAGCGGTTTCCATCCAGTCCTGTGATTCTTTGGTCATCAAATTTCCCGGTTTGTGGATTTGCCCAGCCCGGACCATCGGTGCATTCCAGTAAGGGGGTGCCAATAGTTCTTGGGCGAATCACATGCTGCCCATCAAAATTGATTCCCTGCCAATCGATGAATCCTGAGCCCTGCCATACGCCAGCGACCCGTAAAGTATCGTGTTCAAAAGCAGACCATAAGTTTCCCTTGGATACACCACCGGTTCCTTGGTCCAAACGAACCGCAATGCCTTTGTATGCCAGGTTATTGGTTGGCCCGACATGTTCATGACGAACTTTTTGTTCCTTTGCATCCGCAATCTCGAAAGTGCCCATCATGAAGTTTCCGTAGTTCATTTCTTCCCAAAGCTTTCTTTTTACAGGTGCTGGGCCGAGGTCCCGGCCTTTGGGTAATCCACTAAGGTATTCGTTAGTTAGCTGTGCAAACTGGGAAGGGTTCTGTTTTTTGAGGTAGGCTTGCCTGATGTAGTGAATCACTGCATATTTTTCCCGGGGCTTGAGCATCGCCTGCGGAGCCATCATCCGCCAACCACGGGTAAGAGTTAGGTACATGGTATGAGGATCTTCCCCATGCTGAAATTGCCCTTCCCAAAACTTGAGGGCATTAGGGACTGATCCGGGAACCGATGGACTACCGTGGCAGCTTACACAGTTTTGTCGGTAGACCGATTTACCCAGTTTTAAAACATTCCTGGAAGTGTCCTGAATCAGTCTGGTATGATCGATCTTGGCCTCGTATTCAGGTAGGGCCTCTTCGGGCAAGAGCATCTGGCCCGGCGGGAGGTCCTGAGCGTAAATAAATAGAGGTACAAGTAATAGAGTGAGTATGATCTGCATGAAGTCTTTGATCACACCCAAAGAGAAAACCTCAGGCAATCGTAAAGACTGAATCGGCTTTAGTTTTTCGATGATAGACCGAATTTATTTTGCCGGAATGCAGATTAAAATTTTGAGAGCTTTTTATCTATCAAGATTTTTCAGATGTATGTCCTTGTACTCCACACGCATATCCTGTCCACCGTGGAGTTGAAGACCAAAAAAACCTTTGGTCCGCCCCGGGTGGTTTTTCAATTCTGTGCTCAAAATGCCATTAATACGAATGGACACATCTTTGCTGGCAGCATGAATTTCCAGATCTGACCATTCTCCTGGCTGGTACTTTCGTTCCTTGATTACTTCCTGATCAGGCTTTGCTGCCCATGCTCGTCCGCCCGTCTCATACAAACCACCTGTATTCTGGGTACGGTCGATTTCCGCCTGAAACCCATAGGCTCGAATGGGGGGAATTGCGGCTCTCGGCACGGAGGTAGATTACAGCTTCTGTAAGTTCGATCATTTTATGATACCTGGGTATTTCCCCGGCATATTCATAAGGCCTTGCCCGGACCCCAAAATAGACCACCGCGTTCTTCGGGCGTACC
>JAQXCL010000055.1 GCA_029251885.1 Opitutales bacterium
TTGGTAAGTTCTTCGGTTAGGCTTGGCGAAAGTTTACCCACATTCTTTACCTCGATGTATGCGCATGGAGACACATTGTCCTTAGCAAAACTTATTGATTCACCAGTACGCACAAGAACCATGACATACTCGACAGACTTTCCGATTTGCTCGGCAAGAATATTAGCAGATTGATCATGCACTTGATCGAGTAAATCTTGAGACACACTGGGTATGGTTAAATTAATTTGTAGCAAGGGCATGAGTATTATTAAAATTTAGTTACTGTAGATTTAATTGATGGAGGTTACCTTCTCATTCAACTTAGATTTTAACAACTCCCTAACATTATGTCCTGCTTATTTACCCTTGGTTTGATATTTGCCCTGATCGGGTGTCAAAACGAGGTGAACCCAAATTCCCCTGGCGAGAAAATTGAACCAGCAGAAAAGTTGAGTAAAGAAACTGAGAGAGAATTCCCTGAAATGCAGGTATTTCGACAAGACATAAATAAAACCTATGAGGATTTAGCAGGTAGACCTTGGGTATTGGCTAAACCGCAGGAATCTTATCAAGACATTAACTTTTCTGCTTCCGGGAATGAATGACGAGGTTTTTGAGGTCCCGCCAAGCAACTCATTGGACCTTCACCACTTTAAACCCATCGAGGTTAAGGTTTTAATTGATGAATTTATATGGAGCTGCCAGCAAGTTGGCATTCGCGAGGCCGAAATCATTCATGGTAAAGGCACGGGTAGTATGCGGGAACTTTCTCATTTGGTTCTTAAAAAACATACGAAAGTAAAAAGTTTTCAGTTAGGGGGAGCAGAAAATAGTCAAAACTGGGGAAAAACATCTTTTGTTTTGTTTGATTAATGTATGGGCATCTCGGATGTTGAAATTTCGTCGCTCGTACTGCAAACTCTTCGTCTATGAATCAAACATCCAAGTTCCTTTTTAAAACCTTTGTCATTTCTTCCCTCTTTTTCCTGGCTTCTTGCATGGAGGAAGCAAAATCAGTCACGCTAGGCACATCGGTACTCGACAAGGGTTTGAGTATGACGAGTTCAAAAGCAGATAAATCCAAGGTCGAAGTATATTTAATAACCACTCAATCAGTTGAGGGTGAATTACTCGCAAAAGCGCTGAATGTAAAAGGCCAGGAAATTGGGAGATCTAAGCAGATCCTAAATCTAGGTAAAGATGATGCCAAGCTGATCACATTTACTTTTGATGCGTCGGTAAACCTAGATGCGGTAACTCGATACATGCTAGATTTTCGAAAGAAGTAACTCTTCTTCGACGCTAAAATTTCAACCGTTTATTGCAAAGGTGAATCTTTTCTATCGTCACCTAAATAACTTATCTATATTGTGATATATATATTTGACTGGAAGGATGGCAGAGTGGTCGAATGCGGCGGTCTTGAAAACCGCTGAACCGGAAACGGTTCCGGGGGTTCGAATCCCTCTCCTTCCGCCATTTCTTGTTAGATAAACAACCTGAATTTATCTTGCCAAACCTTTCCCTAGGGCAAATGGATTGGTTAGATGCCAAAAGAGTTTCTTTTTTTAATTTGGATTTTTTCCACAGGCTTTTCAATCGTAGAGAGTAAGGAAGTACTTTGGTCGCGCAATATTGAGGCTCAACTTTTGCAGTCTATGTTTCTCGAAGCTTATCGTGGCAATTGGTATCCCATGTCTAATAAGACTATGCCATTTGATGAATTCAGGCTTAGTGGTGGAAAGTTGCATAAAGAAGGAGAGCAGGAGGCCTTTACCGGGTGGTATGCCCAGTTTGATGAAACAGATGAACCTCGTATGCTTTGTTCTTTTGTGGACGGGAAAAAAAATGGTTTCACTTATTTATGGGATGTTAACGGCACCCGTCGATTTCAGGGAGAATATGTAGAAAATCAGAAAAATGGGGAGTTTATGGAATGGAATGAACAATCAATCATAACCTCTCACAAGAATTATCTAAAAAACAAGCTAGATGGCGGTTATCTACTTTGGTACGACACAGGAAAAATCAAATTAGAAGCAATTTTCAAAACTGGTCGTTTGATGGAGGCCCAGGGTTGGTACCCCGATGGAAGTCCATGTCCTTATTCTAAGGTAGTGAAAGGACGTGGAGTAATTATCAGGTATGAAAAAAACTATCTTCCGAATAAAAAAAAGCCACCCAAGGAGGCAGTTTTATTTCGTGCGTTTGGAGATTTGCCGAACAGGGAAAATAATAATTAAAACGACTCAATGATTTGGCTTAAGCACGGTGGTGAATCTGATCAATTTCATCAGGTCCAACCGAGAAACGATTAAAAGATTGGCGGTCTAATGGTTGATTGAGTTTAACCATATGTTCCTCGTTTTCTCGATCGAGGTAAAATATTTGCAGGAGTTTGGCGTGCGATTCTCCGACTAGTTTTTTAGAGTTATCAAAAGGGGAAAAGAATTCAGGTTTTAATTTCTTTAAATTCACCAAAGAGGATTCAAGTTTTTGTACGATTACCTTTTTCTTTTCAAGGAAAGGCATTTCCGGGATTTTTTTCTGAACTTTTAACCAAGTATTTTCCTCGAGCAATAAAGCGTGTACTTCATTACAAAGCGAGAGGTGGTCTTTTAAGATTTGTGTTGGTTCCACGAAATGCGTTGGTAATTAGAATGAGTTATCAATATTGGCTTCGCCGGGCGTGGGTGAGTAGATACCGTAACGGTTAACCGCCTGCCTGATTTCACGAGTATCCTCAAGTTGCTCTCTTCTCCATTTTGACATTCCATAAACAAACTTCAAATACTTGCTCTGTGCAAGTTCAGTTCTGGCACCCTCGTTGTTATCGAATAGGTCTTCAATTGTAATGTAGGTTTCTGTGGCTTGGACGAAATTACCTAGCTTTTCTTCGCATAGAGCAACTTGGTATAGCAGTGGCACTCGCCATGTAGGGGTTTCATCAACTGGCAGCAAGGCAGAATATATTCGATATGCATTGAAAAACTCACCGGTTTCAAAAAATTTGTTAGCCAAGTAATTTCCGGTTTTCTTTTTCCAGAAATTCCAAATCGTTTTCATTTTACTGATGCGGTTAAGATCTCGATCTCTTAAGTTCTTCACATCTTCTTCAGCCATTATTGCCCGAGGATTAAAAGTTGCCTCTTTTAATAATGTTAGAAGCTGTCCAATCGATTCCTCGCTTTGATTAAGTTGCTCAAAAGCAAGGGCAAGTAGATAGTGAGTTTCTGGAACATAGGGACTGGTAGGGTACAAGGTACCGTAGCCCCTGAGAATCTCCTTCACTCTTGCAAAATCAGCCCGAGGAGTTTTTTCGTAACTTTGGTTGCTCAATCTATCCCTGTCAGGATTTAACCTCTTTTCACGATCTTCTTTGCGACGTGTATCTGTTGCCCTCCGGAAATGTGCCAAGCCCCTTTTGTAGGCGACAACAGAACGATCAGACTCATTAAGTTGCTCAAGCCTATTTAGACGGTCGTAAAACTTTATGGCATTATCATAATCTTCGGAGGCAAGGAAAGTTTCGGCAATTTCAAACATTGCCTGATTTGATTCTGCATCTTTTCTCTGTTCGAAAGATTTACCCTTGCGCTTCTCTGCATCAGTAAATGCTACATTGTATGGCAAGGTTAGGGTCGCATTGATAGCGTCGTAAAATTTATTCAATGCCATGCGATCAGCACCTAGTTCCCGATAGATTTTTCCAGCACGAATGTGCGTTTCGGGAATCGTAGGAGCTCCCCGCTTAAGTCCTTGAATGAAATCCTCAATACTACCTACTTGTGCATGAAGACCTGGAATACCGGGAGCGTCTTCGTGTTGCTGGAAGGGATAGTCGTCATCAGAAGCAAACTCCTCGAGGAATCTTTCGTACGACTTAGCTGCATCTACCCATGCCTGGTTCTTTTCGTGCATGTTGACCATCGCAAGTAAGATATCCCGACGGTACCGCTTTTGATATGGACCGTTTAATCTACCGAGTACGCGATTACAATAAGATGTAGCTTTATAGACTGTACGGGTAACAAAAGGGTTACCTGTTCCACCTGATGCCATGCGCGTTGACATGATAGCCTCTCGGATTTTCTCCTTCATCTCCTGGTCGATTTCATCACCCAGGACAATGTAATCTTCCACAAAGATCTCTGGTTCACCCTCAGGTTCAGTTTGAGTAGATGATGGAATGATTACCGGTTGTAAATCAGTTGGTTTTCCCTGTGCATAATCTTTAGTCGGTAGAAGCAATTTAGGGGACTCCTCCGTGGGTGAAATTTTAGGTACACTTGGGAGGGGTTCAACCCTAGTTCCGCCAGATGTTAAAGTAGGCTTTCTTAACATATCAACCTCCCTAAGCAAATCATCCAAACTAAGCTTGGAATAATCAACATTTCGAGGAAGAGTTGAAGGTTGGGGTGAGTTGCGAATTGAAGGGGGAGTAATTAATTCTCGGTTCGGTTGCACAAAGGAGGACTCGCCCACTGCTTCAACTGGAATTTCGTTTATCGGGTT
>JAQXCL010000094.1 GCA_029251885.1 Opitutales bacterium
ATTACAGTGACTGGTCGAACCTTTGACTGGTGCCCCCTGAGTCGCAGAAAACCGGATGAATTGGCTCAAAAATTTGACGGTTTTACTCTGGCCTATTCAAATTTTCATGATTCCTTGCATCTATTTGATGTGGTGTTGGCTTCCACTGCCAGTGTAAAAGCTTTGCTCACCCACAAGCAGGTGGAATGCACGATGAAAAAACGGCCGTCCAAACCACTCTTTGTGATTGATGCATCTGTACCTCGCAATGTCGAGGAAGCCGTGTCTACAGTGGAAAATGTGTACCTGTACAATATGGACGATGTATCTGCGATCGCCAATGAAAACTTGCAATCCCGGTTGGCAGAAGTTGAACGTTGCCGGACTGCACTTTCCAAACGGGCCTTGCGTCTATGGGAACAAATGCGAACTCAGCCGAGTTTGCCTTCCTGAACCAACCAATCGACCGCACCACGACTTTCCGGCTGGGCTAGTAATTTGTGCAATTGATTGGCCGTCTTGACCGCTTGTTTTCCAGATTCGGGATCGTTCAATAGAGGAGCAACTTCCCTGGCTAGGATTTTTCCGGTAGCCTGGCCCTGAAGAAATTCGGGGGTTGGTGGATTTTCGGGTAATAACAAATTAGCCATGCCCAAGTGGGGCACGCCTACCAAGCATTTTCCAATCCAATAAGTAATTGGATGTGCCCGATATCCAATCACTCCTGGTACCCCCGCCCAAGCACATGCAAGAGACATGGTGCCCGAACTCATAAGTGCGGCACTTGCTGAAAGCGGGCTCGTACGATCTACTATGCGAATTTTTTGCCTAATATCAGCACGTTCATTTACCAAAGATTCGACCAAACAACGAAGGTTAGGGCCAGCAACTGGTATTATCCCTTGCAAACCTCTGTCCCTGGCAAGCAATTCTTCAAAGGCGTCAAGAAAGACAGGTAATATACGACTAACCGGTTGAAGCCTACTGCCTGGAAGCAAGAGAAGTTCGCCCGAAGGGTCATAAGAAACTGTACTTTGATAAGAAGGATGAGCAAAGGGATGGCCAACAAAAGAGACGGGTAAGGAAACATCGGCATAGCACTTCTTTTCAAAAGGAAAAATGATTCCCAACCCATCGAGAATTTCGGCCATACGAAACCTACGACCTGGCTTCCATGCCCAGAGTTGAGGGCTTACATACTGTAAAACCACGGTTGAGCCCCCACCCTTGCAGGAAATCCCCCGCTCCTTCAAGGCTTGAGCAAGCCTAAGGTTAAACCCCGGATAATCGACCAGTAATACGCACCTGGGACGAACCTGTTCAATCCAGGTAAGGGTTTGTTTGAAAAGGTTGCGAAAGAGGCTGTAATTTTTGATAACTTCCACTAATCCGACCACCGCATAATTGGCTAAGGAGAAAACTTGCTCGGCTCCTGCCTTGATTAATTCCTCCCCGCCTAAGGAAGAAATGCGAAGATCCGGATAATTACTCTTTAAATCTTTAACCAAACGAGCTGCATGCTCATCGCCCGATGCTTCTCCCGCGACCACCAACAGGTCAACCGGACCAGATGCTGTAGGAAATAGGGTTGGCTTGTTCAAGGATTCCAACTGGATTGGATTTGCCGAGTAATCGTCAGGGCAACTTCTAGGGCAGACTTGCCAAAACTGCCATCAGTCTTAGGTGTTGTGGTCTCGACCACGCAGGAAAGAAAAGATTCAAGTTCAAGGGCAAGAGGTTCCCCCTGCTCTACGGGTACTTCATGACGTTCTAAGGAAGGGCCTGATTTTTTAATAAGGTGCCCTTTTTGATTCATAAAATCGAGCGAGAGGTATCCACTATTCTGAAAAACACGGATTTCCCTGGCCTTTTTTTCACTCACCCGACTGGCACTAAGATTAGCAACGCATCCATTGGCAAAAAGAAGCCGGGCATTTGCAATATCTTCAGTCGGGGAAAGCACACGGACTCCAATAGAATCAATCCGTTCGATTGGAGAATCAACCAGTGCCATGGCAATACCAACATCATGAATCATTAAATCGAGGACCACGCCTACCTCCGTGCCCCGTGGTTGGAAAGGAGCCAATCTTTCAACAGTTAAATACTTGGGTTGGTCTACCTCACCCTCGAGAAAAGTCATGACCGGATTGTAGTGTTCGATATGTCCAACCTGAACGAGCACCTTGGCAGCATTTGCTCTTTTAAGAATGGATTCCGCCTCTTCGGAAGATACACAGAGGGGTTTTTCCACCAGAAGGTGACAACCGTGGTCAATTAAAGTATGGGCAACCTCGGCATGTCGGTCGGTCGGACAGACCACGCTCACTGCTTCACAGGCTGCACCAAGCTCTTCAAGAGTCGAGTACCTCTGGCATCCATAATCGGCACAGACCGCATTGGCCGCCTCGTCGTTGGGTTCGAAAACACCTACCAATTGTGCACCCTCGAGGGCGTTATATAAACGGGCATGGTGTTTACCAAGGTAGCCGACTCCGGCAACTCCGCATTTCAGGGGTGATGGCATATGTTCGTTCATGAGGAAAGATAATGGACGGGTCAAACCTCGTTCAATCGTCCGCCAGATAAAAAGGTTTGCCGGTCCGTAGCTTGAGCAAATACAAGGTTGTGAGTAACGAGAATGAGAGAGGCACCCTCTTCTGAACAAGCATGGAGCAAAAGATCCATCACTTCTTCTCCTGTACGTTCATCAAGGTTACCGGTTGGTTCATCAGCAAGTAATACCTCAGGCCGGTTAATCAAGGCACGGGCAATGGCTACTCGTTGCCTTTCTCCTCCCGACAATTTCCCTGGGATTTGAGATGATTTATTCCCTACTCCCATTTGTTCGAGCAGGAAACGTGCACGGTCTTCGATAGAGGGGTCAAACCTTCCAGTTATTCTTGCAGGCAAAGTAACATTTTCCAACACATCGAGTTCAGGAACAAGGTAATATGCTTGGTAGACCACACCAAGAAAAGAAGCACGCTGGGCCACTTCTTCGCGGGTTGCTGGTCGGTCGCACCGCATTACCGAATCATCCCATGTCAATTCTCCATGATCTGCCTGTTCAATACGGGCAAGTAAGTTGAGCAGAGTAGTTTTTCCACAACCAGATTCTCCCCTTATGCTAAGGGAAGAAGATCGGGGCAAAGCAAGATCGATCTCTTTCAGCACATACAAATCCTCTGCCCCTAAGCTAAAGGTCTTTGATAAATTCTTTGCCTGTAGCACCAATGAATTATTCATTTCGCAAGGCGTCTGCCGGGTTCATGCGAGAGGCTCGCCAGGCGGGAACCAATCCGGCTAGGGTAGATACGAGGATGGCAAAGAGAGCAAAGGTAAGAAAAGTTGAAGCACTCTCTGGAGACTCCCACGGATAAGGCACACTAAGGCTATAAAAATCATAAAACTGAGCGACTCCGCTTTTACCTTCGTCCCCAGCGATACGCACTACAATGAAAGACATGATAGAATCCCTGTAGCGAATAAAGAGCAGAGCCAAACCGCACCCAGCAATCGCACCAAGCAAACCGATAAGAAATCCTTGGAGACAAAAGATCGATCCCACCGATCCGCGTGCACCCCCCATAGCCACCAACAGTCCAATCTCACGAATTTTGCGGAGCACAGTGGTCATCAGAGCTATGGCAATGGCAAATGCAGCTACTAATCCGATGGGCACCATAATTAAAATCATTAAATATTCTTCGAATTTCAAGAGGTCAAAAAACCAGGCATTCTCAACAAACCAGGGAACAAAAGCCCAATTTACAGATCGTGGGAGTTGTAATTCTTCACAAAAACCATGTAGAGTTTCTTCATGGTTAGAAATTCGTGGGGAAAATTTTAAAAACATACCGTCACATAAACCAGTAGCATCCCGAACATCTTCTAACAATCGATAGGACCCAATCATTGCCTCGGCGTGGAAACCCTGCCAGGGCACTTCAAAAATCCCACCAATCCTTACTTCTTTTGGAGGAACCATTTCGTTGGCTTGAGCACGTTTGATCATAACCGGTGAAAAAACTTCAATCGTAGAAGACCGGAAGGTCTGGTAAGTCGACTCTGCCCCAACTTCTATCTTTATTCTATCTTTTAGTACTTCAAATGCCGGAGTGCCAGGCCCCGCATAAAGTCTGCCATTATCCGCTCGCATCTTTGCTTCAAACTCAAGACCTGTAGATTTCAGCTGCCATTCTTCGCCGCCCAAGTATTGCAATTTCCACTCGGCAGAGGGAACCTCCGATCCAAGTTCCAAAACCCGCACGCCCACGGATTCGTCCTTTAAATCCTTGGATTTACCCATACGCAGGATCGCTCCTGGACGAACTCCCAATCGATTGGCGACATATTGACTAACAAAGACAACATCATCTTCCAGGCTTTTGCTCTGGGGGAAAGGAGTTACATCAATCGCATCATGAGCTTCCATTCTCATTTGTCCATTTTTGAGAAACTCGTTCAAAGGTAAAACAGAGGTTCCTGATGAAAGATCAATACCAATGGATAGGGGAACAGAGTGATAATCCCCTTTTTGCACCAGCAGAGGGCCCTGGAGGTAAGGAGAGACAGCCAAGACTTCGGGTTTACTTAACAAGTCTTGCTGCAGTTGTGGCCACTCGCGGGTACGACTTAACGGGATTGCTCGGGCATGCCCCTGTGCATCAATAATATCTTCTCGAAACTTATGCTGAAAGCCCTTCATAAAAGCAACCACCACGATCATAACATTTACTCCAAGAGCTACTCCAATAATTGCCAGGAGTGAAAAAAAGGAGACCTTGCGCTGGGTAGGAAACAATTGTTTCCAGGCAAGAAAGAGAGGCCAGGGAATTTTCACGAACCTAAGAGAACTGAGAAAATAAATCCATCATTCAGTCTTCCGGGGCAGACCTAGTAAAGTTGGAATCTAGAGGAATAAAATCAGTCAACTTCTCAGACCATTCGCTAAGGGTGTTCGGATCGATTTCAATTTCAGGTAGTGGATATTTTTCCTGAAAGAAGTGAATATAGCCTGCATAAAGTACAAACACAGCCACCAAGAAAAGGGCAATTCTGAACAAACTCTTCAAGATTAAAAAAATCAAAAGAAAGGCAAGCAAGGCTAACACCAAGCTAAACAACGGATTTGCCATTATCTGATTTACCACATCCTCCATGATGACCAATCCTTGCGAAACTCTATGAATTGGACAATGAAAATCCAACATAAATGGGCACCCAAGCCCAAGAATTTACTCAACCACAGACCCTTTGGGAACCTGATAACCCAAATCGACTATTTTTTGCCTAAGATCAAAAAGATCGCGTCTTAACAAATTTGACCGAGCCTCTGCGGTGATAGTTGAGGAGCGCATGGATTCCAGCTGAGCATTCCAGTGGATCCGTTGATTTCCTCCAATAAATCCTTCGCCTGGAAGTTTCTTATCGAGAGATCCAAAGCGGGCCATTTCGGAAGCCAATTCAAATTCTGCAGATCGGGCAGAGCAGGCATATTTTTCTGCCTCCACTACTTGTAAGCGTAATTTCAACCACTCAGATTCAAGAACCAAAGATTTTTTCTTCCGTTGGTTTTTTTCAGCTTGCTGAATAATTTCAACAAATGAGTTATGAGAAAAACCATCCGCTTTGGATGGAAGATCCGAATCGATGTTTACAGTCCTGTTAAAATGACAGGATGAAATTCCAACTAGGCAGAAAAATACATAAGAAGTTTGAGCAAGCAAGATCAGCCTACTTTTGGATCCATTTACCAGATGCCTTTTTAAACCAATGTCCAGCCTTAGCTTTGGTAGCAATACCTTCAAAAAACTTTTTGGCAACAGCAGTGGAATCTCCACCAGTCTTGACGGCAAGGGCTTTAAATAATTCTCGACGATCTTTATTTTCAGCTTTAACTAAGGCGACCACTGCTGAATCAGAAGAATTCCTCGAGTGGAGAAACCCATCCATACCCTCACCAATAGTACCGGCATCCTTCTGGGCAACCACATCGGAAAGGCGGGACTTCATACGGTCTGAAAAATCTCCCCATAAAGAAGGGGCAAGGAGTAGAAAGGTTAGTAAAAGAGGGAAATTGGCAGTCTTCATATCAACAGGATACCTAGTTTGAGGATTCTTCTTCATACAAATCGTCAAGGAAACTATTCACTTCCTTCTCGATCTTTATGGTTATGTTGTGATCCAAAGTAATGTGGTGCTGAGTTTTGACAACTGTGCAGGAAAACAGGAAGAGAAAAACAGCAACGAATGTAAGTCGAATCATATGGTTCACGAATAGCTTGTAACTCTATCTCAAGGTTTCGGGCAATGAAGATTTTCAAATAAGAACAAAAAGATTTAGGGTCCCCCCCCCCACTTCGACAAATCTGCTTGTTGTAACAAAGCATCCAACCCACCCATAATTTTTGGTCTGTACTCAACACTTATGTCTTTTCCATCAACTTCAGATTCACCACGAACATTCATCTCAACCACTCGTTCACCAGCATCGAGAAGTTTGAACATAATATTTAATCCATTGAGATTTAAATCCTCTAAGGCTCGTTCCAACAGATACATATTTTTATACTCCGAACTCTCGTCATCCAGTCCTTCAGTAAGCATACCGTGGGTATTTAAAAACAGCTTAGCTGTTTCAGACGAATCCAATGACAAAGAACCTCCATAGAAGTCCCAACCCAAAGATGGATCATTTCTAATTGTGAGAACGCCGGACAAATTTCCTTCCATCCGTGCATCGAGGTCTTCAAAGCAATTAATAATTTGTTGAGCATCTAGTCCTTTAGCTAATGCCTTTAGTTCGAAATTTTCAAAACCTTCAATTAATTTAGTTTCTTCCAAAGCTAAAGTTCCTCCAAAAGCATGAATTTCTAATTCTTTAATGACTTTTTCTCCGCTGGGAAAGACCTCAAACTTAATCTGTCCACTCTCCAGCACTTGCTCTCCGGCATGAAGGTCAAACCTTACGCTTTGAGATCCATTGGTATCCAAGGGATCTAGGTTGTTAAATTTAATATTTCCATGAATATTTTTTAGGGAAAGATCTGAAAAATCGTTAAATTTAAGCTCAGCATCAAGAAAAGAAAGATCGAGGCGACCTTGAGAGGATTCTGGAATTTCAATAATGAGATTGGCTGGACTCAGAGAAAACTGAAACTCATTTACAAGCATGTTTAATTCCGACAACTCGAAGCGTTCCAGTGAATCAGATTTAAACTCGATCGAAAAATCATCAATTTTTTGGTCTTCGCCTAAAAATATTTCATCGACTGAAAACTTCTGTTCGGATGATAATCTAGGTAGTGAGTCAAGGGCAATTTCTCCAGAGAATCGCATACCTTGGAGGTTAAGTCCAAGGGTGGGCACAGATCCATTGCCCTTCCGTAATTCGATTTGGAAACGATCTTCCCCCAACCATTCGATATCAATTTCACCATCGTATAAGTTGTACATTCCTTCCTCTAAATGAAGGGAGGAAAACCGAAGGGAGGCTTTACGCACTCCTAAGAACTCTCCCGTTTCATTCTCGGTAAACTGAATTCCATCAACCACTAATCCAAACAACTCAGCCTGGGGCAATACGCCCTGTGTGCGTAATCTCTGAACTCTTACACTTAAATTAGGCTGACCGTCCTCCAGGGAACCGGCAAGTTTCAAACCCCGGACTTCTAAATTCTCTCCCCAATTTAAATTGGCATAAAAATTTGCTTCGTTTCTTCCTGAATTATGAGGAGTGACAAAGAGAATGGCTTGTGGAATCTGCAAAGTTAGCCCCATCGCCCTACAAATAAGTTCGGTAGCATTTAGTTCGAGAAATTGATCCATAATTCCATCATTTTCAAGACGACCAGTCCACCTTGCCTTGGCCGCACCCTGTTCGATCTTCAACCACTTTTCGAAATTTATAGAATTTTCATCATCAAAAAGTTCCGAGACTGTTTTCACCGAGTTGAATATTTTCGAGAGGTCAGAGAATTGTAGAGATGCACCGAGAAAAAGGTCACTCCCTTCTTGTACTAAAGTCAAATCTCCCTGCCATGGTAAGCCTGTTAGGTTTCCATCTATTCTCAACTGAGCTAAACCGGGATGGAAATCTCCCTCAATATCCCATTGCGATTGGGCAATTGTATCGACGCTATTAAATGAAAGTTCAAGATCCCGAAATCGTAAATGTTGGACCGGTGGATTGCTCAGAAGTTCGTCAACCTGAACTCTTAACTCCCTGGAATCTGTGTTGGCGTTGTCAATTGCCTCGAGTCTCTCAAGGATGGCGTCAAGGTCGATTTCTACGGAAGGTGAGGTTAAAGAAACTGCCCGCAATTGACCTTGAGCGAGTTGGGTTGGGTCATAACGCAAATCAAGCTGTTGCAGGGAAAATTTTCCTTCTGGGAAATCAGAACCAAGCCCCGAAACCCGAGAACTCCAAGGAGTTATTTCATCAATAATTATTGAATGAAGATTAATTCCGAAATCACGGGCAAATTTGCGAATACCACTTTCTAAAAAGCTTGGCAGACTGGTCAATACGAAGACCAACAAACCAGATAGGATTAAAGTAACCCACAAAAATAGCTTTAGCTTTGATACCCTCTTTTTCATGCAAAAACTCCTAGCTTGTTGACATCTCACTAATAGGAAAGCTCAAAAGAACATCTTGTAAATGAATCTGTCCGCAATGACATTTAATTGGGTTTACGATGAAGAAAACGATGAAGTCGTTCGGCTAGTTTAGGCCCAATTCCTTCTACCCCTCTCAACTCCTCTATTTTTGCTCGTTTTAATGCATCCAATGAACCGAAATGCTGAAGCAACTCGGCACGCTTAATTTTACCTAAGCCCGAAAAATCATCTAAAATGGACTCTCGAATTTTCTTGCTGCGTAAATCCGCATTGAATTGATTAGCAAATCGATGAGCCTCGTCTCTCAAACGCTGGAGCAATCGAAGAGCAGGATCTCTGTGCGGTAAATTTAATTCTCCTCGATCATCAGCAAAAACAATGGTTTCTTCTTTCTTTGCCAACCCGATCAGGGGTGGAACCACTACTGAAAGCTGATCAAAAGCATACAAAGCTGCCCCAACCTGCCCGGCTCCCCCATCGATAACCACAAGATCGGGCATCGGCTTTCCTTCGTCTCGCAACCTACCGTATCGCCGACCAACGACTTCTTCCATGGACGCAAAATCATCATTCCCCATACCTCCACGCACCTTGAATCTACGATAACTCCTACGATCTGGCTTGCCGTTTATAAAACGAACCATCGAGGCTACCACAAAAGTACCAGATACATGGGAGACATCGAAGCATTCAATAACCGAGGGAAGATTAGGTAGAGACAAAACATCCCCGAGAGATTTGATTCCTTCCTGCTCTAATTCATCTCCCCTAGGCCAATGCCTAACAAATCTACGAGTTTTGCATATGGTCTTGGCCAAAGCTTCGCTAAGATCTCGCAGATGAGCAGCTCTTTCAAAATCCATTGCCTCTGCGCACTTGCTCATCTCTTCACGTAATTCTTTAAGTAGTTCTTTTGTTCTACCCTCTAGGAATGAACAAGCCCGATCCACTCGCTCACGATATTCATCAAGGGTTGTTTCATTATGTCCGGCAAAAATCTCTGCCCTTGCATCATGGTACAATCGTACTCGATCGCCTGAAAGAACTTCCGGCTTGGCATCGGCTAAAAGAATACCAAACCTTTTGCGCATTTCGGCCAAGGTTGAACGAAGCATTCCAGCCTGAGCAAAAGGCCCGTAATAATGAGAACCATCCTCCTTTCGATTTCGACACAAACGAAAGCGCGGAAGCTTGTTGTGGAGATCCACCTGTACGAGCAGAAACTGTTTATCATCTGTAAAGTCGGTGTTATATCGTGGCTTGTATTGTTTGATCAATTTACCTTCCAATAAAAGAGCTTCGGTCTCGTTTCGGGTTTGATGAACTGATATCTCCCGTACCATCTCGACCATTGCTGCAATTTTGGGCTGTGCCCGAATAAACCTACGGGAGCCTTGAAAATAACTCGAAACCCGGCGCTTTAAATTTTTCGCTTTGCCCACATAGATAACTTGCCCCAAACGATCCTTCATTAGGTAAACACCCGAGGATTGGGGCAAGGATCTTACGATCTTGCTAAGTTCATTTCTCTCATTTTGCATTGGCAATATTTAGAATCCATCGTACTTTAAGACTTTGCAAGTCTACTTCCATACCCTGCGTCCCCAAACTTAAACGCTTCTATTTGACATGAGCTCCACCATTCGCGTTGAAACCATTACATTGGGAGACGAACTCCTGTTGGGAATTCGTGAGAATTCTCATCTCACCTATTTAGGCTCTCAACTAGCTCATCACGGTATTGAACCCGCGGCAAATTTGGTCATTCGGGATAATCCAAATGATATTAAAGACTTTTTTTCCGAAGCCTGGAAACGTTCTGACCTAGTTATTACAACAGGAGGCTTGGGTCCGACAACGGATGACCTGACCCGCGAATCTATTGCTGAAGCTCTTAAAGAAGAACTAATTTACGATGCCGAAATCGAACAATCGATTCGCCAGCGTTTTCAGCAATTGGAAAGAAAAATGCCTGAAATTAATCTTCGGCTGTGTCATCGTCCCAAAAATGCTGAAATCCTAAGAAATCCATACGGAACAGCACCTGGACTTTTTCTACAAAAGGAAGGTAAGATTCTGGTAATGCTTCCGGGTCCTGCCCGTGAAATGCACCCAATGTTTGAGGAACAGGTTATTCCCAGGCTACAAACTGCTGGAGTTCTTCCTGAGATCGATTGTTATTTACAACTGCGAACAGCCGGAATTGGAGAATCCGATCTCGCAGAAAAAGTTGGACCGATATTAGAAGACATCCCTGGAATTGTTATCGGTTACTGTGCCCACGCCGGCCTTGTCGACTTAAGGCTAAGCTCATTGGATTCTGATATCCTTGATGAGGAAAAACTCACTAAGATCGGCGATCAATGTCGAGAAGAAATAGGGGATGATTTTGTCTGCTTTGGCGATCGTTCATTGGCAGAGGTTATATTTCGTGAACTGCGATCTCTAAACCAAACCCTGGCAGTTGCAGAGTCCTGTACCGGTGGATTGCTCTCAGCCAGTTTTACGGAAATTCCTGGTATCTCAACAGTTTTTCATGGTGGAGCGGTTTGCTACCACAATGACGCAAAGGTACAAATACTAGAGATCCCGGAAATTATGCTTGAACAGCACGGTGCAGTCAGCGAAGAAATCGCCATTGCCATGGCAACCTCGGCTTGTGAAAAATTTGGGACCGATTATGGACTTAGCATAACTGGAGTTGCCGGGCCAACTGGAGGTACGAAAATTATGCCCATTGGATCAATTTACCTTGGATATGCATCTCCCCTGGGAGTTTGGACAAAAAAAATCAATTTAAGAGGCGACAGAGCTTCCAATCGTCGTCGTGCTACTTCAGCCGCCTTAGATTGGATGAGAAGAAAGTTGCGAAAATATAAAATCGAGGAAGTATTTGCCGCAGCTGAAGTGGGAAATATCGAACTGTAATCGTCCAACCGCCAAAACTTCAAATTCTTCTTACCCTATCCTGTTTCTCCTTTAATTCATTATGTCCACAAGCTCACTTTGTGTCATTATTGGTGACGATGATTACTTAGTTCGGCAAAGAGCCAAGGAGGTCTTTGATGAATGGTCCAAAGATTTCCCGGACGATTTGTCCCGTGAGATTATAGATGGACGAGCCGATCGGGTCGATGATGTCGAACGACTTCTAACCGAAGCCAAAGCCGCCACCACTACTCTTTCTTTATTTGGAGGTGGAAAACTTGTCTGGATTAACGAAGCAAATTTTATTAACCAATCAAAAACTGGAGGTTCTCAGGGTGCCAAAAACGCTCTGGAGAACACAAAGGGCTTTCTTCAAAACTTAGGCGATTCCAAACTTCTTCTATCTGCCTGCCCCGTTCATCGAGGCCATGCATTTGTTAAGTGGTTACAAAAACATTCGGATTTCCAAGATTTATCCAAAGGCGAAAAGGAAGACCATGCCTTTCGCCGCATCGTTGAGGATACGGTCAAGGAATTGGGTGTATCATTCGGCACGGGTGCTCTCGAATATTTGGCGGGGAAGATTGGTTCCCACCCCAGACTTGGGGTAGAAGAAACCCGTAAGCTTGCATCTTACATCGGAAAAGAAGGTGGAGAAATTACTGAACAAATGATTATCGATCTGGTGCCCGATTTTGGAGAGGGTGACTTTTTTGAAGCATCCGAAGCTTTTTTTTCTGGGCAATTAGATTGGGCTCTCGAGGCCATCGATCGTCATTTTTTCCAAGGTAAAGATGCCCGCCCCTTACTTGCCACTTTGCAAAACCGAAACCGTCTACTCATTCAACTTCGAGTCTTAGCCGACGGTGGGGAATTCAATCCAAACGAGCGCATGAGCAAGTCTTTGTTGGAAAGACTTGCAACCAAGCATGCAAAACACTTTGACGATCCGACTGAAAAAACGACCCTTAATTTATTCTCTCAAAACCCATGGTTCTTAGGAAGGTTGATTGGACTAGTAAAGAGTTTTTCCGCCCGCCGCTTGATCGACCTACAGTCCCACCTGATCGAGGCATTCGAGCAAGTCTTGGCTCAGCCCAAGGAACAACACGCAACCATCTTTAAAAACCTGACCATCCGCACCCACTCAGCGGGCTGAGATGTTTTTCTTAGTGGGGTTATAAAGTTCCCGCAAATAAGGAAGGCTAGTTCGCCTCCAGGGCTTCCCAAGAATAGGCACCCTTGGGCTTGCGTGCGCCAGCGGTCAACATATCGACCGGTTCTGGATAGGAAACGAGAAAATTGTTTTCATCGATAAGGTTGAAAAAGTAATGGGTCGTATCCTTGGGTAACTTGGCATGAATCCGCCCACCCTTGATTTCGGCTGGTGCCCGGTACCACTCCTCCCTCTTTCCCTTACCGCTAGTTGTGTACATCAGTTGCCCGCTCGTCACCTTCGCCCCTCTTTCCTTAAATGCCAGAGATACCTGATTATTGTTCTTGGTATTAAGGGAGTCTGCGATTGGTTCACACACCTTCTCCTTATTGGGTAGGCCACCTTTGTAGTTGGGATTTAGGAAGGGATAGGATGCGTTCATCCCCTCCAACCGACGGAACAGCTCCTTGCTCATCTCCTTTACTTTTCCGGGCATCCTGGATGCCAAATTCTTTGCCTCCTCAATGTCTGCCCGATCGCTCGCACTAGGATAATTTTTGTACAGTTCAAAAAGCTCGTATTTGGGTCTGCCAGGCATCCAGTTATGAATCAATTTCCACCCGTCTATCCGCAGGGTGGATTGCTGGGCCACCCCGTGTGGAAAGTGCCACATCATGGTGGTACGTGGTTTGCCCTGCTTGTTTTGCACTAGGGTATGATCGGTCGGATCTTTGGAGAGCAAGGTTGATAGATCGGATCCGTCCAGTTTCTGCCCTTTGGGCTTCTTCGTACCAGTCCAACTGAGGATGGTTGGATAAAAATCCAGCCCGTTAACCATCACTTCGCTCTCCTGACCTGCATCAATACCCGGACCAGTGATAATGAAAGGCACCCGCACCCCGCCCTCACGGGCATTGATCTTTCCCCGGTCGAGTGGATAATTATCAGTAATAATTTCTCCAGGTACTTTCTCCATTCCTCCATTGTCGGAGGTAAAGAGGATGTAAGTGTTATCGATTAACTTTTTGCCCGGGTTGCGCGGATCCTCGGTTTTTTCGAGGTACTTCACGAGCATGCCAATATAGTGGTCGAGCATTTCCACCATCGCACAATAATAAGGATTGCTCTGCCCCTCGGTGGGCCAGCCTTCGGGATCAGTTGGCATCTCCACACCCAGTTTCTTGCAGTATTTTTCCAGCAGTTCCTTACTCCGGCTATGAATGGGGGTATGAACAAGCCAGGCGGCATAGTAGAGAAAGAAGGGTTGGACCTTGGATTGCTCCATAAATTCGATCGCATCCAAGGTTGGTTGGTCCCTGGGAAAACCCTCGGTATTCAACTGATAAGGATCATCCTTGGCGGGGGTCGCAAACCCGGTCAGGCGGTGAGGTTTCATCTTGGCACTCTCTCCAAGGTGGGCCTGGGTAAAGTCAAATCCCTGGTCCATCGGTTGTGGGTAGCTATGGTGGTCGAGGGACATGTGCCACTTGCCAATATGGCCAGACACATATCCATTTTCCTTAAGAGCTTCGGGAATGATCACTTCCTCCACCTCCAACCTGCCACTGTACCAAGGATCCATGATTGGATGTGCAGTCTTATTGTACGGTGTGGTCGGATTTCCGCCCACCACATGGGTCTTTTGGAGGGCAGCAGCATGCCGACCGCTCATCATCGCACACCGGGTAGGGGCACAGGTGGGGGCCGGGGAGTATCCCTGCCTGAATAGTACCCCTTTTTTCGCCAGGGCATCGATATTTGGGGTCTCCATCGGGGTGGGCTCATCGATGTCGTAGCTCCCCACATCCTGCCAGCCCAGATCATCCACTAAAATGAGCACCACATTGGGCTTCCCCGCCCCTTTTTCGCCAAAAGATAGGTAGGGAACTAGGCATCCAAGAATAAACATAGAGATTAACTTTTTCATAAGACTGGAACTGGATTTGGGGGCAAAATTGAAAAGAGGGTACATTTGTTCAATATCCTCAGACGGGCAAATCTTCTTTTTTATTTGTTAGATTACACTCCTTCCCTCAACAAAACTAGTTAACATTTCATTTACTTAATATTGAAAAATCCAACCTTGTCATCGCGAACCCCTTGGAGGCACATGGCTATCCACAAGTTCACGGATAGCGAGCCGCATTGTCTGGATGTGTCAATTGCATGTAATGGATTGTCGCTTCGGTCACTTTAGTTCCTTCCTCGCAATATAAAAGCGTGGGTGAAGAGTAAATGGTGAATACTGAAGAGTGAAATGTTGGTTTCTTGGATTTATTTCAAATTTAAACCTTCGCTCTTACACGTTCATTTGATTACTTAATCAAAATGAACAAGAGCTTCGTTTCTTTTTTTCTTCGCACCGCCCTCTTTTTTGGGGAGATTGTATTCAGCTCAGCCCTGGTCCAGGCAAACCGGCCAAATGTAGTCTTCATCCTCACTGATGACCAGCGGGGAGATGCTCTCAGTTGTATGGAGCACCCGCACCTCAAAACCCCACGGATTGACCGATTGGCGGAGGAGGGAGCCTTATTCCGCAATCATTTCTGCACCACCTCGCTGTGCTCGCCCAGCCGGGCATCGATTCTCGGCGGGCTCTATGCCCATGCCCATGGGGTGGTCAATAATTTCACCGATTATCCAAGAGACCTCCCTACCTTTCCCCGGCAGTTACAAGCCGAGGGATATGCCACTGCCTATATTGGAAAGTGGCACATGGGCGAGGAGGACGACAGTATGCGCCCGGGCTTTGACCACTTTGTGACCCACCGGGGGCAGGGGAAATACTTTGATACCGAATTTCGGGCAAACAATGGAAAAAGAGAGGTGGTGCCAGGCTACTACACCACGGTGGTCACGGACATGGCGATTAATTGGATGGCAGAGCGGGAAAAACAGCATGCCCCCTTTTTATTGATGCTTGGTCATAAGGCACCGCACAGTTTTTACTTTCCCGAACCAAAGTATGAAAAGACTTTTGATGGGGTACGTGTGCCCTACCCTGCATCGGCGTTTTCACTCGAGGACAAGCCCCAGTGGATCAAGCAGCGACTTAATACCTGGCACGGGATCTACGGGCCGTTGTTTGACTGGCGCAAGAAGTTTCCAGACCGTTCCGCAAGGGCAATGCTCGACTTTGAACGGATGGTACGGGCGTATTGGGGTACGATTCTCTCAGTGGATGATTCGGTGGGCAGAATCTACGATTACCTTAAAGTGGCCGGCAAGCTCGACAATACTCTGTTTATTTTCACAAGTGATAATGGACTATTGGAGGGGGAGCATGGAATGGTGGACAAGCGAACTGGGCATGATCCCTCGCTGCACATTCCACTGGTGGTGAGATACCCGGGACTGATCGAGGCGGGCAAGGTGATTGATGCACAGACCCTAACCCTGGACTTTGCTTCGAGCATCCTGGAAATTTGCAAGTCCCCTGCCCTGCCCAAAACCCAGGGAAAGTCGTGGAAAAAATTGGTAAGCTCGGGAGATGAGGACTGGCGGACGAGCTGGTACTACGAGTACAATTATGAAAAGCAGTTTCCCTACACCCCCAATGTACGGGCTTTGCGCACCGACCGGTGGAAGTATATCCGTTACCCCCATGGAGATGGATCGCCCGACCGGCACTTGGCAGAGTTGTATGATTTACAAAACGACCCCAAGGAATCCACCAACCTAATCGCTTCGGGCGGGCGGGAAAAACTAATTGCCCGACTGGGCGGAGAGCTGGACCGGTTGATCGAGCAGGCAAACTATGGACGGCCCGACCACATGCCCATGGACGAGGGAATTAAGGGCGAATTACCGGACGAAAAAATCCGTTAATTCAAAGTCGGGCATTCACTAAGCAGGACCGGCAGTGAGGCACGAGGATACCGTGCTTTTCATCTGCGGGGCATGTTCCTGCATGGAGCGGAGCAATTGGAACTGGGCACGGGCACGCTCAAAATTGTGACCAGACCGTTTTACTTTGAAGTAGGTATCGCCCAGTAAAAAATCGGTGAGGAAGCGCAGGGCGAGCTCATAGGTAATAACCTGAGGGGCCTCAGCGAGGTGTTCCACTTCCACGGACTCGAGCAGGTCGCATACTCCGCAGAGGTAGCCCTCTACAAGGGCGGAAAAACGATCGGGCAGGAAATGAATTTTGGAGATATCGGGCTCATCCTCTTCAGAGGAGCAGGCTGCGGTGCGTACCAAATCCCCAAAGTCGTGCAAGGCACAACCGGGCATCACAGTATCGAGATCGACCACGCAAATACCCGCCCCAGTGGTCTCATGAAGCAGTACATTGTTGAGCTTGGTATCGTTATGCACAGTACGGGTGGGGAAATTGGCATAGCGGATGAGAGTAGCGAGGGACTCGTTTTCCCGGGCGAATGCAATGAGATCGGCCGCCTCGGAGGCACGTTGGCAGGGATCCTTGTCCAATGCCTGAAGAAAGGCATGGTAGCGGGACTCGGTGTTATGAAAGTCGGGAATGGTCTCGATCAAGGCCACCCCCGGAAGGTCTCGTAATTGGTACTGGAAGTCGCCAAACGCACGGGCAGCCTCATAGGCATGTTCGCGGGACTGAGGAACTTCAAGGGAGAGACCGTTCGGGACATATTCGGTTACCCGCCAATAGTTCCCCTGATCTCCGGTAACATAACTCGTACCATCGAGGGCGGGCACGAGAACGAGGGTCTGCAGGCTGGTATGACCATCCTTAAATTTTTGGGAGAGGTGTTGGGTGACCCGGGCAAAATTATCCATCAGGGATATGGGGTCCTTGAACACATCGTGATTAATCCGCTGGAGGGTGTAGGGGTGCCCACAGTCAGTAATCAATAAGAAGGTATCGTTTACATTGCCATTGCCAAAGGGCTCAACGGTTTGAATCCTTCCTTCAACCTGAAAGCGGGATGCAAGCTCAAGGATTTCGCCTGTCGATAAATCTTTCAATCTACTCATCATTGAGAAAAGAGAAGGTGGGTCAACGCGAGAAAACCTGGAAATTATTTGATTGATTTGCATACTGGTAAAAAGGAATAGTTGAAGGATGTATAAGCCCTTACTCGCCTTTCTTTTCCTTTTCCCCCTGCTGGCCATGGCCAAGCGCCCGAATATTATTTTCATCCTGACTGACGATCAGGGGTATGGAGATGTGAATGCCCATGGCCACCCCTACCTCAAGACTCCGCACACCAATAAGTTACGAGAGGAAAGCGTGAGCTTTGATAATTTCTATGTCAGCCCTTCCTGCTCGCCCACCCGGGCTGCCCTGCTTAGTGGGATGCATGAGTTTCGCACCGGGGTAACCCACACCATTCCACCGCGCCAGCAACTGGACGATACAGTAGTCTGCTTTCCTGAGCTGCTAAAGAAGAATGGGTACCGCACCGGGTTTGTGGGCAAGTGGCACCTTGGGAATTCACCTGGCCCCAGCGGACAGGGATTTGACTGGTGCTCAACCAACCAGGCCGGTCCAAACGCTCATTTCGACGCCGTTTTCGTGCGCAACCGCAAGAGAATGGAAACCAAAGGATACCGTGAGGATATTTTCTTTGATGAATCCATGGCCTTTATTGAGGAAGCAGGCGATGATCCTTTCTTTTGCTACCTTTGCACCTACTCTCCCCACACCCCTTTGGCTGCTCCGGAAAAATTCATTAAACCATTTCGTGATGCTGGACTGAATGATACTCATGCCACCTATTTAGCAATGGTGGAAAATATTGATTACAACCTCGGCCGACTGATGAAATTCCTCAAGGATACCGGACGAGATAAGAACACCATCGTGATCATGGTCAATGACAACGGCGTGACCGAGGGTTTAGATGTGTACAACGCTAATATGCGCGGGTCCAAATGTTCAGCATGGGAAGGGGGCACCCGCGCCTTTTCCTTTTGGAGATGGCCAGGCAAATGGAAACCAAGAATTATGGGTAATCTCACCGCCCATCTTGATGTTTTCCCCACGATCTGTGAACTGACAGGCACTAATATCCCTGCAAACTTAAAATCCAAGTTAGAGGGACATAACCTGCTTCCACTTCTTAAAAGCAAGAGACAAGTAAAGGACTGGCAAAAAAACAGGATTCTTTTCCACCATGTTGCCCGTTGGCCAAGTGGATTTGCTGAGCACCACAAGTATGCGATGGCAGGGGTACGCCAAGGTAATTTCCTGATGCTTCGCAGTCACCACTGTGGAAATAAGGACTGCCTGAAGTACATGAGCCAGTGCATGGCCCTACAGGCAATCGAGAAAGGTCGTACCGTACATACTTACGCTTACGGAACCGCCCAGTACCACTGGGGGCTAAGCCCAAAGAACAAGTGGGTATTATTTGATGTAAAGAAAGACCCAGGATGCAAAAATGACCTGGCAGACAAGAAACCAGGGCTGGTTATCAGCCTTGATAATGCCTACGTTAAATGGTGGGACGATACCTATCCTGAAATGATCGCCATGGGCGGAGATGCGGGTAATCCAAACGAGGGCCGCCAGGCATCCAAGAAAAGCTCGAACTGGAAAGGTAAGACCACCGACAAGAAGTAAAGCCACTGCCCCAATTTACTGCGGGGATGATTTTTTAGCCGTGCGGCGGAGGGATTTCCATTTATCCAACCGTTCAGAAATAGCAGATTCGGCACCTGAAGATTTCGGTCGGTAAAGGGTAAGAGGTTTTTCGAGGTATTCCTGACCGGATATATTCTCGACGAATTCATGGCTGTATAAGTAGCCCTCCTCCCCTTCTTCGCGGTCCTCACGGTTTCGACCATGGCGGTCGCGGACCGAGAGGGGCACGGACTGGACGGGTTGTTCCTGGAGGGCACGCTTCGCGTTCCCAATGGCAAGGGTGGCGCTATTGCTCTTTGGGCAGGTGGCAAGAAAGAGGGTAACATGGGCAAGGTTAAGTTCGCACTCCGGCAAACCAATGGTTTCGCATGCCCGAAAGGCTGCATCGGCCATCAACAAGGCACGAGAATCGGCCAGGCCCACATCTTCGGATGCGAATATGACAAGTCTACGGGCAATAAATCGTGGGTCCTCCCCGCCTGACAACATTTTGGCGAGCCAATAAATAGCGGCATCAGGGTCGTTTCCTCTCATGCTCTTAATCAAAGCAGATGCAGTGTCGTAATGCTCATCCTCATCGCGATCATAACGAACCCCGCGTTCACCGGCAAAGAGAGCAATTTGCTCCTTCCCAATCGTTGCCCCTTCAGGTAATCCCTCCACGATGGTTTCCAATAAATTATATGCCCGTCTCATATCTCCCTCGGCAAAGAGGGCCAAACTGGCAAGTGCTCCCTCTTCAGCAGAACATTGACGATCGCCCAAGCCACGCACCCTATCCGAAAGGCAGAAACGAAGAGCCTGTTCGATGATGCCCTCATCCAGAGACTTAAGAGAAAACAAGTGCGATCGACTGAGCAAGGGATCGATCACATAGTATCTTGGATTGTGAGTCGTCGCACCAATTAGCCGGACCTCCCCGGATTCGATGTCAGGTAAAAGAAGATCTTGTTGGGATTTATTGAAGCGATGAATCTCATCCACGAAAAGGTAGCAGGTTTCAGAACCGTGATACTTTGCAAGCTTCAAGGTCTCGCGTAATTCTGCAACATTGGAGGTAACTGCATTTACTTTGAGCAGTTTACACGATCCTTCCATTGCAATCACAGTGGCCAAACTTGTTTTGCCAGTACCAGGCGGACCGGCAAAGATCAAATTCCCTACCCGGTTCTCTCGAATCAATTTGGGAAGCAGGCATCCATCACCCAATAAATGATCCTGCCCAATTACTTCATTTAATGAATGCGGACGCATGCGTTCCGCCAG
>JAQXCL010000096.1 GCA_029251885.1 Opitutales bacterium
GACCCCAAAGTCTTAGATTGAGTACTATTAGACGATGAAGGGTTCGAATGTACATAAGGTTGAGGTATCACTTTCGACGGCATCGAAGAATTCGAGAGTAAACTTTGGCCTTTAAGTGGGTTGGCTTGGTTACTATGAAAACTTAAATTTCCAAGCTTAGATGCCTTCACAGATGAACCGGAACCTACATAATTAGCTATAGAGCTAGGCTTTATGATATTATCTTTGGAAGATTTGTTGCTTACACCTGAACGAGAAATGTTGTCATTCCCTTTTTCAGAAACTTTTCGAGGCAATTTATTAGAGGATGTGCTAAATTTTTGTAAATTAGAATTAAAAGTTTCAGCACGCATTTTGGGAGGCAACCAAAAAGAACCAGTCGACCCCATCGCCTGATGACCTTGCGACGGGCCCTTGGTGCTGGGATTAAAAGAAACTTCGGTCATAACTTATTACTCCATACTCACGCTAGGTAGGAGCCCTCGATCTCTCATCGCTAGTGCATCTGCCAACTCGATTAAATCATCTTGATCACTATTTAACATAAATGCAATAATCGGAGCTTTATCCTCTGCTTTTAGCATTTCAAAAATCCCTAGAGCCTCCTCAAACCTCCTTTTTTGTCTCCAATTTTGGATTTCTACGCTTGCTACTTCAGGTCCCATCTCGATCCACCTATTAGCTGTGTCCTTGTACTCCTTTAATTTTTCCTCACTTAAATCCTTCCCCTTATTAGACTCAAACTCGGCAAGCCGTGAAGACAAATCGTCCTGGATCCGGTTAAGTTCTCTTTTCTGTTTTTCCAAGGATTCAAGATCCATTGAAAGAGCGGATTCTCTTGCATCGAGGCCTTTCTCTCGTTCCAAAAGCTTATCTTTTAATAAGGATAATTCCTTGGACAATTGATTCATTGAATGAGTTTCTGCGGGAGAATAACTAGTATCATCTGCATCGAACTCAACACTGGTAAACTCCGCTTTCACTACCGGAGCTAGTTTAAAAAGATCGTCAAAATTTAAAAACAACATTAGCCCGGCACTAGCAACGGACATCAAGACGGCAAGGAGGACAATAACAGATGCAGAGAATTTCATAAATTAGGCTTGGCGGTTTATTCTTTGAAAAAGAAATCTAGCACCGATAATGTCTTCGAGTTCTTTTTGTTCTTTTGAATTTTCTTGGAAATAGTGAGCTTCTTTTTGCTTTTCTTCGAGCTTGAGAACGGCTTTGTATTCAGAATCTTTACTTAAGAATATTTCCCTTCTGGAAACTTTAATTTCCTGGGCTTGTTTGAGCTCCAATTCGATCTTAGAAATACGCTCACGCTCCAAGTCTAAACTGCTTTGCAATGACTGAATTTGCTCACCTCGAAAACTACCTTTTTGTCTTTCCTGCATAAGTTGAAAAATCGCCTCTTGTCTATCCCGGGCTGCTCTTAACTTGGTATTTAGTTTTTCTACCTCCTGTATCGAACCTGCGAATTGAGAAAGAGCCACATCTCTTTTATTCTCCTTGAGGCGTAAAAGTGCCTTTAGTTTAAATACAAAAGACTTCATCTAAGTACATTCCTCAATTCAGAAAAAGCATTTTCGCGCTGGGATAAAACATCAAACTTCTGACGCAAGAAATCTTGGATTCCTGTAAATTTATCGATAGCGAGATCTATCTTGGGGTTACTATTTTTCACATATGCACCAACATTAATCATATCCTCATTTTGATGATGAGTGGACAGAAGATCTCTCGCATGGGAAATTAAAGACAGCTCCTCTTCATTACAAACCGACCGATCCAAACGACTAACACTGCTCAAGACATCAACTGCAGGGAAGTGGTTGGCATTTGCCAGTTTTCGGGAAAGAACAATATGACCGTCTAAAAACCCGCGAACCGCATCGGCGACAGGTTCATTCATGTCGTCCCCTTCAACTAAAACGGTGTAAATTGAAGTAATTGCACCTAATTCACTCGTGCCTGTTCTCTCTAATAACTTGGGCAACAGTGAAAAAACAGATGGCACATAGCCCCTTGACGCCGGGGGTTCTCCAGAAGCAAGCCCGATTTCTCTTTGAGCCATGGCAAACCTGGTCAGGGAATCCATCAATAGAAGGACTTTTTGACCTTCATTTCGAAACCCTTCGGCAATTGCAGTTGCCAAAATAGATGCACGAATTCTCATAGGTGCCGGTTGGTCAGAAGTTGAAACAACCACAATAGATTTTCTTAATCCCTCTTCACCTAAATCGCTTTCCACAAATTCTCGTAATTCACGACCTCTTTCCCCTACAAGTGAAATGACATTTACGTCGGCATCCGAACCCTTGGCAATCATGCCTAAAAGAATAGATTTCCCCACACCACTTCCTGCGAAAATCCCTATTCTTTGCCCAACTCCCATGGGGACAAAGCAATCTATCGACTTGATCCCAGAAGCAAAAGGCTCTTTGATTCTCGTCCTTGATAAAGGGTTAGGTGGATCTGCATAAAAACCATCACGAGAAGGAGCAACTAAAGGGCCTTTCCCGTCAATCGGCCGACCCATCCCGTCTATAATTCTACCCAGTAAAGATGGTCCGTATGGCACTTCATTCGAATTTCGGCGAGAAATCACCTTACAACCAGGATGGATCAAATGGATGCTACTTAAAGCCATTAAAAGAACAACGTTTTCACGAAATCCAATCACTTGGGCTTCGATCTTCTCGCTGCTCCGGTCAGAAGTAATTGAGCAAACTTGACCGATTGAGGTTTCCGGACCTTCAGATTCAATTACTAAACCCGTAACCCGGCGAACTACGCCAACCTTGTCAAAGGTTCGAACACCTCGAACACCATTTTGCAAAAGAGAAAATCGTTCTGACAAAGAATTAACCATTTCCAGTCAACTCCTCTCTTACCTTTCGCATCTTGGTGGCGATTCTTCCATCCAAAAGGCCAAACTTGCTCTTAACTTGGCAATCTCCTTTGGACAAGGATGTATCCTCGAAAAATTTCACTCTGGGAAGATCTGCTAAAATTGCATCTTCTCCATCCAAATTATCAAAAATTCCCGCAATCGCACTCGCAAAACCATCCTCATTTTGCGAAGCATTATCATCGTCGACTTCTTGATGATCTATCTCTTTGCCCATGGCTTTTAGTAGTTTTAGATCTTCTGGACAAAGAAACACTTGAAGGTTTTCATCTTCATCCGCAAATTCGCCGATTAAAGAACGGACAATTTTCTCAACCTCACTTGCACCCAATTCAATACCTGGAATAATTTTCTCAATAATTTCCATAACCAAGCTAGGAAGGTTTTCATTTAATTGATCAAGGGTGTGATCAGTTTTTTTGTTAAGGTTTTCCAGGACACTTTGCTGATTGGCAGCGAACTCATTTCTAAGTTTGTTTATTTCAGCAATATAGAAGTCAGCAGCACTTTTCTTCCCTTCCTCAAATTTTTGACCTGATTCTTCAGCAACCTTTTCAATGGGAACGGGCGGAGAAGAGACTGACCTTACACTAAATCCCTTAAGATCATTAGGGAAAGAAACTTTTTTATTGAACGACAACGTCGCTTCCTCCTGTATCCAAGATAATCTCTTCGTCTTCCTCAAGTTCTCGGAGGATTTGTATGACACGATCTTGAGCAGATTCGATTTCAGAAAGGCGCTTAGGCCCGAGGAATCCAAGTTGTTCTTCCAAGGCTTCAACCGCTCGCTTGGACATGGTCGCATAAACTGCTTTTTTGAGCTCAGGAGAAGCATTTTTCATAGCAATGACCAGATCATCTTGATCGACCTCTTTGGTAACTTTGGAAATATCACCTGGACTAAGTCGTACAATATCTTCGAAACGAAACATTCTCTGTCGAATTGAACCACCAAGTTTTGGATTTCTTTTCTCTATACTTTTCAAAAGCTCCTTACTTTGTTCCTTATCAAACCAATTCAATAGATCAGCAGCTGCCTTGACTCCACCAGAGACAACCCGAGGAGACTGGCCTTTTTGGCCAATTCTCGCACCGAGCGTACTGGCAACAAGCTCAACTTGGGCGAGTGGGGTTGTTTCCATGCTCCCCACCCTTTCAACAACTTGTTCCTGAACATTAGGCGGCATCATCATTAGTACTTCAGACCCTTTATCGGCGTCTAAATTGGATAGAATAAATGCAATTGTCTGAGGTTGTTCTAAGCGCAAAACATTGTAAATCTGACCAGGATCCATCTCCTTTATATCCTCCATAAACTCGAGAGTGTCTCGAACTGGAGAAATGCGGTTCAAAATATTATTCGCTTTAAAATCTCCGTGTGCAAGTTCAAGGGTTTTTTTTGCAAAAGATAACCCTCCTAAGTTTGAATTCACACTGGATTCTATGATTTCCGAAAACTCATCCAACACACAATCCTTCATCTCTTGATTAACCAACGGGAAATCTGCAATTTTTTTACAAATACTATCCGCATCCTTTTGTTCAAAACGTTTTAGTAAAGTGGAGGACGCATCTGGACCTAAAGCAATCATGAGGAGGGCTAGCTTCTCATGCCTAGATAACCTGGAATAGCGCTCGGAAACGCTCTCTTCTTCTTCCTCTAATTCGTCCATACTAAACGCAAGATCGGATAAAAATTACCGAGTTGTACCCGTCTCTAAGTATCTTTTCAAAGCAGTACCTACATTGTCAGGTTTTTCCTGAATTAAATCATTAAGAAGCTCAGGAGTTAAGCCACTACCCAAACTTCTTGTACCTGAGAGTAGTTGCTGGTCATCTTCATTGAGAACCTGAACTTCAGCATCACTTGGCTTGAATTTCTTGAGCATTCTCAAGAAGACTACAAAAATAGCTATCGCAAGCACCACACCAAGAAGGTTTTTCAAATGCGGGCCATAGGTATCAAGTATTTGTTGAAACTGATTCAGAGTTTCCCCCGCAGGACCAACAAAGGCAGGCAAAAACTCGACCTCGTGAACGGTAACATGAGTACTGAGGTCGGACTGGTCGAAACGCGCCCCAATTGCATTCACAACGGCATCGCGAATACCGTCAATTTCTTGGGTAGTTCTTGGAGACTCACCTTTGGCAATAAGAACGGCAGCACTTCGCCCAACAATGGAACCTGGTTCTTGGACTTCTTCCCTTAGTGTACGACTAATTTCAAAGTCAGTGGTCTTACTTTCACGCTTTTCATCGCTTTGAGCCATGAGAGGTTCTTGTTCAGTTGCGTCTTGGCTAACATTAGGCACATTGGCACCCATTCCCGCACCTTTGTTTTGTGGCTTAGTTTCAACGGTTGTAGCCGAATCCTTGTCAGAAGTTTGCGTTCTTGGGACCTGCCCTTCTGGATCAAATTGTTCATCTAAGAGAGTCGAAGATTTGGTATTAAGGTTTACGGAGACTCGTGCAACCACATTGTTTTTGCCCACAATGCGGGCAAGCATCGTTTCAATTTTCTGTTCAAGTCTGCGTTCTTGAGCTTGGTAAGCTTTCATCATTTGACCAACTACTCCTGCAGCCCCCTCAACCTCTCCCTCATCTGAAAGCAGATTTCCTTGATTATCAAGAACTGCTACATTGGATTTATTGATACCTTTGACTGAACGTGCTACTAAAAATTGAATAGCGTTTACATTGCTTTTATCCAAGGTGTTACCTCCAGTATCAACATAAACAGAAGCACTTGGACGATCGTTAGGGTCTTCGCTAAGCAACAGATTATTTTCCGGCTTCACCACAAAGACCTTCGCAGATCTGATTGCATCCATCATGGAAATAGTTCGGGCCAACTCACCTTGAATGGCTCGGGTGTGATTGGTACGCTGAACGAAATCACTAATCCCAAAATTACCTTCATCAAAAATTTCGTACCCTACATCTCCACTCTTAGGTAGCCCTTTCATCGCCAATTCCATCCGTGCGGCAGCAAGTTTGTCTGCAGTCACCAAGATAGAATCGCCACCTGAACCGTACTCGAACTCAATTTGATTGGCTTTTAGAACCTCGGTTACTTCACCTAAATCAGCAGCATCTGCACCGCTTACCAATGGTCTTAGATCTTTACTTCCACCAGAAAAAGACAAAATAGCCGCACTAACAAGGAGTACACCCACAAAAGCTCCAGACATCGAAAACTTTTGAGAGGTAGAGAGAGCGTTCCAAATTTCTCCTAATCTGTTTAATCTTTCTTTCATAAAATATTACAAATTCTAAACCTGCATGCGCATAAGCTCTTTGTACGAATCAACAAGTTTGTTTCTGACCTCTATCATTAAATTAAACGCTACCTTCGATTCTTCTGACTTAACCACAGCTTCATGAATATTGTCTGATTTTCCAAGTATAAGGTCTTGAGTTTCTTTGGCGGAAACTTTCTTTTTGTGATCCACACCACGAACGAATTTTTCAAACATTTCCGAAAAACCAGGTGCAGTAACCCGATCAGTAGGAGTTGTCTTATCTATAATTGGAGCAGATATTCGACCGGTTTGCGAAATACCGGATAACGAATGCTGTTCGGATCCAATTTTGTTAGAAAACTTTTGCGGATTGAGATTAGGGTTTTGCCTAAGCAAATCATTAAGTGATGGTAGAGATGATACTGCGTCCATAGTAAGAAAAAAATTATCTTCCGATCGCCAAGGCTTGCTGAGCCATGCGACGGGAGGTTTTAACAACAGAAAGGTTGGCTTCGTATGCTCGAGAAGCACTTATTAGGTCAATCATTTCTCTAGAAACATCAACATTAGGCATTTCAACCATCCCGTCTTTGTTTGCATGGGGATGTCCAGGATTAAAAATCATTCTCCCAGGTGTTTGATCATCGTAAACATCAACCACACGAACTCCCTGGTAGAGGTTCTCGTCTACATAACCCGGTGTCCGACGATCTGGTGTTTTTATAAACTCTTCAAAAGCAACTTCCTTGCGTTGATAAACCTTTCCTGACGCATCTTGAGTAGTATTGGAATTAGCGATATTTTGGGCAATAACTTCGAGACGAATTTTTTCTGCAGACAATGCACTGCCTGTTGATTCGACTCCTGGAATGAGATTCATTGTCATATAGTCTTAAATTCTACCCTTTATGGCTAAGTTTAATTCCTTCAATGTTCCACCAACTGAGTTCGATAAATATTCATAATTTAATGCATTCCGGTTCATCGCAAGCATCTCCTCGTCCAGTTGAACGGTATTTCCATCCATGCGAACCGGCTTAGCTTGTCGATCTTCAACACTTCGGGGGTACAATCCCTTGACGCGACGAAAATCTTTACGATCTACTGCCCTTCTCAATTCAACAGAAAAATTCTCTGGAAGATCTCTTCTTTTAAAACCAGGAGTTTCCACATTGGCCAGATTGTTGGACAAAGCTTCATGCCTGAGGTGGGTAGCATCCAGCAGTTTTTTAGAAACAAGATAGTTTTCTTGGCTGTAAAGGTTGTCAAGGATGGCGGTCATCGGCGGATACAATGCAAACATCGCGCCAAATAGAGGCTTAATTTTCAGGGGATATTTTGATTTAATGTGACACCAGAAGAACTAAGATTGCCTTTTTCCTGCAAGCGGGACTATAAATTTTTGCATAACTTGAAAATTCCCAATTTTGAAATTAGCCAAGTCGCCTTGGATGACAAAGGATGTATCATCCAATCTGCAGAATCCTTTGCCGCATGGATTGGAGAGTCTAATGAGAATCTTCTAAGTCGAAATTTTCACGAACTCATTACAAGTATAGATCCAAGTTGGAGTCTTGTGATTGATCAAAACTCCCATCTAAATTCGTTCGAAAAATTTTTGCCAATCTCTTCTACTGAAGGTGAATCATCTATTGGCCTAAGCTTAGTTTATTGTAGGTATGAGACTTTAGGTGTGCTTGCTATCTCAACGTCCCTGGCTCCCCACGAATCACTCAGAAAAGCGTTCCTGGGAGATTTAATGAAAGACCCAAGAGCGTTAGCGAATACGCTCATTCGACTCCAAAAAGCTGAAAGTCGCCTGTCTGACTATGTAAGCAACTTCCCTGGTATCTTTTTTACACAACGACCAGACATGACCTTTAGCTATCTTTCAAGAGGGGTACAAAAACTATTCCCCTTAGACTACAAGGAAATGTATAGGAATGGTGGGCTCTTTCTTGAAAAAATTGTCGAACAAGATCGAGCTCACTTTCAAAGAGAATTAACTTCTCACGAAAAAATCAATGGAACATTTAGTTTAAGCTATAGAATTCGGATTCCACCTGCAGACAAAATCATCTACCTTTTAGATGTTCGCACTCCTATCATAACAGCAACAAATAAAACATTAGGCTTTGATGGCGTATTTATTGACATAACGAGACAAGCGATTGCCGAGCACCGGCTTACCAACTCAGTATGGAGGGAGGGATTGGCAACCTTAACAAATGGTCTCGTCCATGACTTTAGTAACCTAATGGCAGGTATTTTTTCTATCAGTGAACTTTACTATTCAATGATGAAAAAGGATGACCCCATGGCAAACGGGATGGGACAGATTAAAAAAAGTGCCTTACAGGCTCAAAAGCTAGTTCGTCGTATCATCGACCTGCATCGTGACAAACCTGCCACTCGTTCTCTCCATGATCTAAAAACCCTTTTGAGTGATCAAATGGACCTTGTTGGCATTCTAATACCTCCAAGTGCAAAAATCATTACAAAGTTCTCTAAAGAACCAATGTTGGCCTATATCGAAGAGACTGGATTTAGGCAGGTAATTTTAAACTTAGTAATTAATGCCCGCGATGTAATAGGAAAAAGAGGTAAAATTAAAATTACTTTAAGAAAAGTTTCACGGGGCGATTTACTAACTGAAAACCACCGAGGTCAACAAACCAAAGTGTTAAAAGACGGGGCAGAGGTTATCATTTCTGATAATGGGTCCGGAATTCAACTTGATATTTCAGATAAAATATTTGATCCATTTTTTACAACCAAAGACTCGAATGCTGGCTCAGGCTTCGGCCTGTACAACTGCAAACTCTTTGTCGAAGACCACAAAGGAACGATTGGATTCAATTCAAAACCGGGCAAAGGCACATCTTTTTTCTTTTATCTTCCCCTTGATCCAAGAAGAAATGATCAATAATCAAAGAGGATTCCCCGGCACTAACTTGCCTTTTTCATAAAACATTTCGGTTCTTATAATATTATCGGAATCGTAAAATCTCATCGGTCCATGCAGCTGACCTTCTAGGTATTGTGCCTCTACCCAAGATCCATCGGGAGATTTCTTAATGCTTTTACCGTTGAGCAGTCCATTTAAATATTTTTGGCTAGTTGACTGACGGTTACCAAGTCTATCGACATTACCACTATAAGCTTTACCTGAACTACGATCAACTAGCAAAGTAGGTGTTTCCAAGTCTGAACTTACTGATTCAGTAAATTGAAAACTTTCTACAAAGTCAGATTCTGTTCCATTAAAATCGTTATTCCTAGCTAATTGACCGTCTTCACAACCTAAAATGATAAAGAGACATAACCATTGAAAGTGCTTCACAGCTTTAGCTTTTGGGAGGAGTTAAGTAATCTTCAAACTCATAAAGTTTGGGGTCCCGTGTCAAGTACCTGCCAGGTTTATCCTTTTTTAAGGCACCGTCCATTGAAGATTCTATCCCATCTTGATTGCCATCAGCATCTTCCATGGCACTACCTAAACTGTCCTCTAATTCTTCAGGATTGGCACCTTCTTCTAATTTCCTCACAACCTCCTCCATTACGCCATCCATTTTCTCACCTGTCATTTCACACATTTTACGCATCAGTGAACCCATTTGGCGAGGATCTGGATTTTCTTCATCCATACCCGAAATCGCATTCTCCATTTCTTTCATAACGCTAGAAGATTGGGCATCACTCAGTTTGGAAAATGGATCAACTTCAGAATCATCATTAACTTCATCCCCTCCCTCCCCTTTTCCTGTTACAGAAAAAGCACTCACCATTTTTCGCATTTCTAATTTTTCACCATCAGGGCATAATGGGAAAAAATCAGAGTTTTTTATTGTGCGAGAATAGAAAGAATAGATTTTGTGATTATCTGGAGAATAAAATTCGTAGATCGGCATAAAAGTGTATTTAATGATTAGGAAATATTTTCAAGTCAAAGAGTTAAGTAAAATTTTCATTGTAGATGCCTATTCCACCTAAAAAATTCAATTGGTTAGTAGCACCTAATAAGTCGGTCATTTGGGTTTTTATTCCCCTAGGTTACACATTAATCATACAAACATTAACTGGATTCCCTAAGCCTGAAACTTTGAAAGAAATTTCAGCACACGATTTCTTACTTTATATTTCAGAAGAACTTTTTAATTACCCATTTTGGTTACAAGACTTGAGTCATTTTCCCCTTTTTTTCGTATTCGCTTGGTTATGGACATGGTTTTTGAGGAGGAACAACTATCAGTCTAAAAATTTAGTTAAAAGCCTTTTGATTTGTATCTCCTTTGCGATTCTAAATGAATTTAGCCAATTTTTCATTCCTCGTCGTTTTCCTTCTTCAGCAGATGTAATAATGAACTTGGCAGGAGTAATATCTAGCATCCTCATTCATTCTTATTTTTTTAAGCGAAGAAGCCAGAAATTGAATGAATCTAAAACCTAAGCATATGATCACTGATTAACTTGAGAAAGATTCAGTTCTCGCTCGGGCAAGCTTGGGTGTGAGTGATGAAAGTAGGACAACCAAGGATGGGGCAAAGGATAACTAAGGTTTTTTGTACACAATTTACGAAGAGCAGATGTTAAAGCACTGGCACCGCCAATTGCTTCACTAGCAAACTTATCTGCCTCAAATTCATGTTTACGAGATAGCATATTAGATAACGGGTTTAACCAATACGAAAAACAACCTCCAAAAAATAAAGCGATTAAAAACACTGGTGCAAATGCCCCAACAAGTTCGTCAGAAAGGTTTAGTTGGGTGATTAACCAATCTGAACTCAAAAGAATGTGCATTAAGTAAAAGAACCCCCACCCAAAAATCAATGAAAGAGCCAGCCGTTTAGGGATATGACCTAGGCGATAATGACCGATCTCATGTGCCACAACCGCTTCAATTTCATTTTCATTCATTTGTTCCAAGAGCGTATCGTAAAGGACTATCTTACGGAATCTTCCAAAACCCGTAAAAAAAGCATTGGAATGCCCCGACCTTTTACTCCCATCAATGACTTGTATTTCCCTTGCCTTAAAGCCAGTTTTGTTTGCCAAGTTATGCAATTTTTCACTTAGGCCATCATCATTTAACGGAGATAAAGTATTAAACAGTGGAAGAATAAACCTTGGCCATAAAACCATCAATACCAGTTGAAGAACAAACACACCTCCAAAGGACCAAAACCACCAATAATTGGGAGAAATTGCTGAAAATTCTCTGTAAAAAAACACCAATATTCCAATCATTAAACCAAGAAACACAAAAGATAATATAGTTTCTTTAATCTTATCCATAATCCATAGGTTTTGTGTTTGGTTATTGAAACCAAATTTCTGTTCCAAGCTAAATTGGCGGAACCAGTCAAAAACGAAACTTGGAAGTTGAAGTACTAGGACCATGATTGATACAAGCAAAGATATTTCCCAGATAGGACTGTCTTTACCAGTCGGCCAGTTCAAAAAGACCCAAGGAAGAGCAAAAAATAAAATAAAAAAGGAAAGGCATAATGAAAACAAATCCTCAAAAGCAGAAAAACTTGATTTGGCTAAGGTATATTCTGAGCATTTCCGCCAGTCTTTTTCGACCATATAGCCATTTACCTCATCAGGTAATTTATCAAGGTTGGCCTTAACAGTTGTATCGTTAGAAAAAGCTAAAATACGTTCGAACAAATACCTGGTACAAAGAAGCACAGTAAGTAGAATTTGTAGAAATGTCATGGTTTCTTACCTTACAGACAAAATAAATTCTGTCCACCTATCGATGTCTACTTTCTTAGTTTGCTACAAATCAAATTAGAGGCATAATAAACCTACATCGTGAATTCGACAAAACCATCAGGCGAAATTAACTTTGAACAAGCCATCCAAAAACTGGATGAAATTGTATCCAACATGGAGAACAGTAATCTTAAACTCGATTCTCTTGTCGGAAACTACCAACAAGGGCTCAAACTTTTAAGCATTTGCCGTAAAAAGTTAGATGACGCAGAGTTCAAAATCAAGGAGGCTACCACTGATATTCTAAGCGATAAGCAAAATGATTCTCGACAAAATTAAAGGCCCAAAAGACTTACGAAAACTCGGGAAAGAAGAACTATCTACACTTTGCCAAGAAATAAGAGATAAGATTATTTCCGTCACCTCAGGAAATGGCGGACATGTTGGTCCAAACTTGGGAGTTGTTGAACTAACCGTTGCCTTGCACCTTGCATTTGATTCTCCCAATGACTCTTTCGTTTGGGATGTCTCTCACCAAGGGTATGTACACAAACTATTGACCGGAAGAAACGACCCTAAATTTGATAATCTAAGACAATCTCAAGGGTACAGTGGCTTTCTTTCCAGGGATGAAAGTGTTCACGACTCTTTTGGTGCCGGGCATGCAGGTACTGCCCTATCAGCCGCACTTGGAATGTGTGCTGCGCGCGACTTATCCGGTGAGTCAAACCATGTAGTGGCAGTAGCTGGAGATGCAGCCTTTACATGCGGTGTTACCCTAGAGGCATTAAACAACATAGCTTCAACCACCAAAAGATTCATCCTCGTTCTCAACGACAATAAATGGTCAATAGCAAAAAATGTCGGGGCTTTCTCAAAATACTTTAACGAATTAATAACCAATCCGATCTATTCGAAGTTTCACAAAGAGGCTGAAAGTTTCCTTACTCAACTCCCCGGAGGAGATTCGCTCATAAAATTTATATCAAAAGCCAAACGGGACACCAAAGAATTGCTCGCTCCATCTAGCATTTTCGAAAAATTAGGCCTTCGGTACCTCGGTCCTATTGATGGGCACGATGTTACATCACTTGTTCATTTTTTCGAATTCGCCAAGCAATCAGATGAGCCGATCGTACTGCATTTACTAACCCAAAAAGGAAAAGGCTTTCCTGCAGCTATCCATGAACCTGAGAAGTGGCATGGTGCCCCACCCTTCAACCCACTCAGCACAGATACTTCGAAAAAATCGAATGGAGCTCCAAAAAAGTTTCAAGATGCTTTTGGTGATTCGTTAGTTAAGATTGCGAAACATAATGAAAAAGTTGTTGGGATCACTGCGGCTATGCCTAGTGGCACAGGCTTAAGTTCTATGAGCAATGCTTTCCCTGATCGTTTTTTTGATGTGGGCATTGCTGAAGAACATGCAGTTCTTATGGCGGCAGGTATGGCCACCAAAGGAATGCGGCCTGTTTGTGCAATATACTCAACGTTTCTTCAAAGAGCATACGATCAAATCATTCATGATGTCTGCTTGCAAAATTTACCTGTTACTTTTTGCCTGGACCGTGCCGGTTTATCGCCTAACGACGGTCCGACTCATCATGGATTATTTGATTTATCTTATCTTAGGTGCATACCAAATGGTGTTATAATGCAACCGGTAAGTACAGATGAACTTCTTCCGATGATCGAATTAGGAGTGAACTCCAAATCACCAACTTTCATCAGATATCCAAAGGGAACTGGTGCCAAAGTTAATTATTCGACCACTGCATTTCCCTTGTCTCTGGGAAAAGCTGCCTGTCTAAGGGAAGGTGAGAATATAGCCATTTGGGCTCTTGGAGATTTTGTATCTGTTGCAGAACAAATACACCACCACCTGAACTCTGTATACGGTATTGATATTACCGTGGTCAATGGCCGCTTCATTAAACCTCTAGATGAAAAGTTATTGAAGAAACATGCACTGAGTCACAACAGGATTATAACTATTGAAGATAATGTGTTAGCGGGAGGGTTTGGATCTGCAGTAGTCGAGTTTCTTCAAGATTCTAATATTCAAACTCCAGTTTCACGTATAGGTTGGCCCGACCAATTCATTCCGCATGGAACCGATGTCGATGTACTCCGAAAACTTTGCGGATTAGATTTCCAAGGGATTTTAAATAAAGTTTTACTCCATCTTTCACCTGAAATAAGCTCAGCCAAATTGGTTGAAAGGACTTAAACCGAAGTTTCCTTTAAATTTCAGTCATTAACCAGTTGGATATTTAGTAACGAAAACCTTCCGGATGGATCCGACGCGATCAAAGTGTAAGACCCGCTACTACTTTCCCATGGAACAACTCCACCGATTGTAACAGTTGATCCATTGCTATCATTTGTTTGAGACTTTATTTGTAACCACCTTGTATCCCCTGAGGGATAAAGTAGTTTGAAGTTAATCAATTGCTTATCCGGATCATAAGCATTTATTAGTTGCTCAACATAACTTCCTAAAGGACTTGTGATCTCCAAAGGTGAGTTAGATGTAAATATAGGTGCGTCCTGAACTGAT
>JAQXCL010000097.1 GCA_029251885.1 Opitutales bacterium
TCCTCAGTTTCTCCATAAGCAACAAGGCGCAAATTAAGAAGGGCCAGATGGTCAAAATAATCTTTGGCTGTTGATAAATCGTGGTGCACAACCATCAGGGTCTTCCCTTGGTTACGCAAATTCTTGAGTAAATTAACAATGGCTTTTTCCGTTATTGCATCGACCCCCTCGAAAGGTTCATCCATTAGGTATAGATCACTCTGTTGGGCTAGAGCACGGGCGAGAAATACTCGTTGTTGTTGACCGCCCGAAAGATTGCCAATCTGACGATTTGCATAGGGCAGCATATTCATTTGCTCGAGGCACTCAGATGCGAACGATCGATCGCGCTTGCTAACCCTCTTGAACCATCCGGCATGTCCGAATCTTCCCATGAGTACAACATCCATTGCAGTTACCGGGAAATCCCAGTCCACACTTTCCCTTTGAGGTACATAGCCTACACGCCTAAGGGCTTTACGGGACTTATCACCGAATACCTTTACATATCCATCAACCGGTTTCATCATGCCCATGATTGCCTTGATTAAGGTAGATTTTCCTGCACCGTTCGGTCCTATGATACCAACTAAAGAACCCTCTTCTACTTCCAAATCTACCCCATAGAGAACAGGCTTTTGTTGGTAAGCCACAGTAAGGTCGTGAACTTCAACGGGGTTGGGGAGAATGGCGTTCATTACCGTTTATTTAAAGCATGTTCAATCACGATTAGGTTATGTACCATCATTCCTTGCCATGTTGCAGTCGAAAAATTTTCCCCAGTTGGACCTTTGACAAACTCATTTCCTGTTCCCAAGGCATCAGAAAAAAGAGTTCCTCCAATGGAAGCGCCAGTCTCCTTAGCAATTTCTTCCAAGGCCTTCGGATTAACGCTACTTTCAACGAAAAGTGCGGGGGATTGATGCTTTTCGATAAAATCGGATAAATTTGTTCGATCAGCTAAACCTGCTTCAACCATGGTATTTATTCCTTGTAGCCCAATTACCCTGATTTCAAAATGATCTCCGAAATATTGGAAGGCGTCATGACTGGTAATCAAAATTCTATTAGTTTCAGGAAGTGCTTTTATCAAAGATTTACCCCAACGATCGATCTCTTTAATAGACGTTTTTAATTTAGATAAATTTTCCTCAAATTCGTTTCGGTGTTCGGGTAGGACTTCTGAAAGCTTTTGAGTGAAAGAATCTGCACAAGTTATCCAAATTTCAGGTGAGAACCAAACATGAGGATCAACTGCTTTATTCGTATCATCCGTAAAAATTAATGTTTTTTTGGGTAGCTCTTCACACGGAGAATAGTGAGTTATGCCTTTTCGTTTAGTTTCTTGTAAAACACGGGCAATTTTTCCTTCCAGTGATAAGCCATGAAATAATACAAAGTCGGCAGCTTGGAGGCGCATAATGTCCTGTGCCGTTGCACGATAAGAATGGGGGTCGATACCCGGACCCATCAGGGCATCAATATTTATGAGTTTACCTGCAATTTGACTGGCTAAGTCGGCTAGATGAGTAGTTGTGGCTAACAAATTGAACCTTTTTGAGAATGATTTTTCAGTGGCATTTAATTTACTAAAACCTGTAAAGCAGCTCAGAATGACGAGTAACGAAAATATTTTTATCAATATAGATTTCATGTGTTGATTGATAAAACGAATTACTTTGATAAGTCAAAGTATAATTTTATAAACTTGAAAATTGAATACGGTAATCTCAAGGTTATGTTTTTTATTATTTATGCCTAGCTCAACAGTAGAAAATTACCTTAAACAAATTCTTGTGGAATCACTTCATGAAGATTCTTGCGAGGTAAGCATGGGAAAAATAGCCGATTGCCTTGGAGTCACCCCGGGTACTGCCACTACCATGGTTAAAAGCATGGAAAGTAAGGGATGGGTAAAATATCGACCTCGCAAAGGAGTGAAATTAACAACTGCCGGTCGCAAGGTTGGTATGAACATGTTGCGCCGGCATCGATTACTCGAAACCTTTTTGGTTGAGACTCTTGGTTTAGACTGGGGTGAAATTCATGAAGAAGCTGAAGTATTGGAGCATGCAATTTCTGAAAAGGTTTTAGAGAAACTGGATGAATTTCTTGGTCGCCCAAGCCACGACCCCCATGGTGATCCCATTCCCACACGAAGGGGTGGTTTACCCAAGGCATCCAACCGGAGTTTGCTAGATTGTAAAGTGGGAGACCTTGTGTGTATTGAATCAATACAGGATCAAGAAAAGGAATTTCTTCAATTTGCCCGAAAAAATAAATTGATGCCCGGCAGAAAAATTGATGTGATTCGCCATGATCGGATTGCCGATTCCATAGAGATTAAAATCGATAACAAAACAGTCATTACTTTGGGATCCAAAACTGCAGAAAAAATCGTTATCCGGAACTAAGGTTTCGAACTTTTATAAAAAAGGGGTTGCCCCCAAACTTCTGAATTTGCGAAAAACATAAATACTAATTTAAAAATCCATCATAACAGCCATGCCTAGAAATGTAACACTCTTCACCGGTCAATGGGCCGACCTCTCACTGCCGGATCTTGCCGCCAAAGCTTCCCAAATGGGATACGACGGACTGGAATTAGCCTGTTGGGGCGATCATTTCGATGTCGATAAAGCAGCAGTCTCCAAAAAATACTGCCGGGAAAGGTGGGATATTCTTAGTGATCATGGACTAACTGCCTTTGCCATATCCAGTCATTTGGTCGGACAGGCGGTTTGCGATCTGATAGACGAGCGTCACAAAGCAATTCTTCCCGCAGATGTTTGGGGGGAAGGTGATCCAGAAAAGGTGCGGCGGCGGGCAGCCAAAAAATTAGCCAAGACGGCCAAGGCATGCAGGAACTTTATCAATGAAAAACCTGGTAGGGGAAAGAAAGATGATTTTCCTGCTGTGGTAAATGGCTTTACTGGTTCGAGTATCTGGCACTCCATCTATGCGTTTCCACCCACAGACCAAGCCTACTGGGACAAAGGGTTTGAAGATTTTGCCAATCGCTTCGGGCCCATTCTCGAGGAGTTTGAAAAGCAAAATGTAAACTTTGCTTTGGAGGTTCACCCAACGGAGATCGCCTTTGATATAGCTAGTGCCCAACGGGCTTTGGATGCGGTCAAGAGCCATAAACGATTTGGTTTTAATTATGATCCTTCTCACCTTGGTTATCAAGGCGTGGATTATGTAAAGTTCATCAGAACATTTCCTGGACGTATCTATCATGCTCACATGAAGGATGCCTGGTGGGGGCACGGGGACGGTTCGGTAGGAGTTTTTGGAGGTCATACCACATTTGCGGATCCCAGAAGGTTTTGGGACTTTCGTTCCATTGGTCGTGGAGATGTAAATTTTGAGGATATCATTATTGCCCTCAACGATATCGGTTATGCTGGTCCACTTTCGGTAGAGTGGGAAGATAGCCGGATGGATCGATTTCACGGAGCTGAAGAGTCCTGTGCTTTTGTAAGAAAGCTTGATTTTAAGCCTAATGAAATGGCCTTTGATTCGGCATTCGACAAGGAAAACCAATAAACTTTCAAACAGATGAAAAATAGAAAATTAAGAATGGGCATGGTAGGAGGAGGCCGGGGGGCATTTATTGGCGGAGTGCATCGTCGGGCCGCTGCTTTGGACGGACAAATTGAGTTGGTTGCAGGAGCATTCTCTTCAGATCCAAAAAAATCAGCTTTGTCGGGTAAGGACTTTTTTATCGATTCGTCGAAAGTTTATTCATCTTACAAGGAAATGGCCCAAAAGGAAGGTGCCTTACCCTTGGGAGAAAGAATAGACTTTGCATCTATTGTGGTGCGCAATCATTTGCACTTCGAAGTCGCCAAGACCTTTTTAGAAGCGGGCATCAATGTAATCTGTGACAAACCAGCCACCTTCACTCTGGCGGAGGCAAGGGAATTAAAAAAAATTATTCATAAAAGCAAAAAGGTATTTGCCCTCACCCATAACTATACAGGTTACCCCATGGTCAAGCTTGCACGTCAGATGGTGAAAAAAGGTGAACTTGGAAAAATCATCAAGGTGGTATGCGAATATCCTCAGGGCTATGCCATCACTGCTTTGACCGGAGAAGACAAATCGATTGCTAACTGGCGAGCTGATCCAAAACTTGCAGGTATTTCCAATTGTATGGGAGATATTGGAACCCACGCGGAAAATCTCGTTCATTATATAAGCGGCTTGGAGATCGATTCATTATGTGCCGATCTTTCCGTAAATATTCCGGGGAGGAAATTGGATGATGACGGCAATGTTTTGGTTCGCTTTAAAGGAGGTGCCCGGGGAATTATTTATGCTTCCCAAGTTTCTAATGGAGACGAGAATAACCTTAATATTCGGGTATATGGAACCAAGAGGTCAATCGAGTGGCACCAAGAAGAGCCCAACGATTTGATCGTTAAGGATGCCCGTGCTCCTCGCCAAGTTTACCGACGTGGAAATAGTTATGTTTCTGGAGATGCAGCCTTGAACACGCGGATACCTTTTGGGCACCCGGAAGGATTTATTGAAGCCTTTGCTAATGTCTACAACTCCGCATCCGTGGCAATTCGTGATGAAGTGAATGGAAAGTTTCCCCGTAAGTCAGGATATGATTATCCGGATATTCGTGATGGTATTATTGGCATGGCTTTTATTGAGACCGTAGTAAAAAGTTCGAACTCAAAACAAAAGTGGGTCAAGTTTCCCTCTATTCCTGCGTAAATAGTAACCCTCATATCTCATATCTCTTATGACTCAAAAAATAGGAATCATTGGTGCCGGTGGAATGTTGCAATATCATGCACCTGGATTTAAAGCAGGCGGTGGCGAAATTATTGCCATTTGCGACATGAACCAAGAAGCAGCGAAGAAGGCTGCACATACTTACGGAGCTTCTCATGTCTTTGGAGATTCTCAAAAGATGCTGGATGAATTGTCTAACTTGGATGCAATTAGTATTATTACGCCAAACCGTACACACATGCCTCTTGCATTACAGGCTTTGCGTGCAGGCAAGCATGTCTTTTGCGAAAAACCACCAGCCCTCAATGCCCAAGAAGTCGCAGAGATGAAACAGGCAGCAGATGATGCGGGTAAGACGTTGATGTTCAACTTCAATAATCGTGCTCGTCCGGAATCTTATGCTATGCGAAGTTACATCGAGTCCGGTCAGCTGGGAACGATTAATTCCGCTCAGGCCAAATGGATACGTCGAACTGGAATTCCTGGTTTTGGTGGATGGTTTACCAATAAGGCTCAGTCGGGTGGGGGCCCTTTAATCGATCTTTTACATATGATTGATTTGGCTCTTTTTTACATGGATTATCCAAAGCCCACTCATGTGCTTGCTCAGACCTTTAATAATTTTATCCAAGATAAGGGATTCAAGGGACCGTGGGGAATTCCCGATGTAGCTGATGGTGTGACCGACGTTGAAAGTGCAGCCCATGGCTTTGTCCGTTTTGATACCGGCCAGGTATTAAGTTTTCAAGTATCCTGGGCGGAAATGAACAAGCAAGAGGAAGTTTCCGTTACATTCCAAGGATCTCAGGCTGGTGGAATGGTTCGCAGGCTATTCGGGCGCGATGGAATTGATGCTACCGCTTTAGATGATTGCGAACTTTATTTTCAAGAGCATGGTCGCTCGGTCAATCGTTCGGTAGTGGTTGAGGAATGCGAGGATATGGGAAGAATTCGTTCAGCCCAGAATTTCGCTTTAACTTTAGAGGGCAAAGAAGCCCCTTTAAATACTCCCGATCAAGCTCTTGCGTTGATGAAAATCATTGATGCTACCTACGAGTCCGCCCGCTCCGGCAAGCCTGTCGAAATTGCTTGATTTTGGCCATTCACTGAGCTTGCCAACACTTTCTAATTACCGTAGTTTCTTCTTTCGAACATGAGTAAACAGTATAACAAATTGATCAAGCGTCGTCGTCGCACGGCCTATTTGGCCCGTCGAAAAAAAGCGCTGGCTGAAGCCACCACCAAGAAAACGTCTGCCAAAGCAAAGCCGGCCAAAGCTAAAAGAGCTTCCAAGTCCGTGCCTAAGCGTCCCGCTCCCAAGGCCGAACCAACCAGTTCTGCAGCAGAGGTTAAAGCATCAGACAAAGCAACCGCTGCCGATGTGCTTGGGCCAGATTCGGAGGCTTCAAAAACTCCGAAGGCTGTCGTTGAGGAGAAGGACGCACCTTCCTCCTCAAAGGAGTAATTTTTGATCGGGCCGGGAATGCGGGGAATCATATTTGGTTTCCCTGCCATCTTTGCTTGCCTAAGTTTCTTGGTCTCACCCTGTAGTGGAGAGGTAAAATTAGAAGTTAGGAACCAAGATTTTTTTACGGTTAAGGACTTCAGGCGAATTCCAGAATATTTTACTGGGCGAGAATTTTTGGGTTTGAAAGTTTACTGCCGATCTAATTCTCAAGTTAGGGATGGATTCTACTTTGTGGTAAAAGTTGGAGGGAATAAGCAAAAATTACCTATCAGCTCTCATTGGATTGTTGACTGGGTGACCTCTTCCGATCCAATGGTCAAAACTCAAAAAGTTTCCATTCCAAATTTAAAGCTTTTTGGAAAAGAAGTTTTTGTCGGACTGACCGGAGACCACTGGGCCGATCGTTCTCTTAAACCGCTTGCTTGGCGATTACGCCTGATTGATGATCAAGGGACTGCGCTTGGATCAAGTCAGAGTTTTTTGTGGTCCAAATAAATTGGGTTTGCCCAATGTTATGACTGCTTGTTGGGATCCGGTTGGTTCAACTGATTCGATCAGTCTTCTTGGCCTTGAAGAGTCACTGCTTGGTGGACAAAGTTTTTCCTGGTCTTATCTGGGTGATAAAAAATGGGTCGGAGTAATTCGGAGATCAATCGTACATTTGCGTTGGGAAAATGGTCAGTTGTATTGGTGTGCCACTGGTCCCGTTCCTCTGAGTAAAAAAGAAATTGAAGATTATTTATGGCTTGATGATTCATATCGTGAAGCCGTTGATGCTTTACCTTGGCGTAGTGATCAGTCTTTGGGTCAAGCAATTAAGAAATTTCCCGGTTTGAGGGTGCTTAGGCAACCAATCGATGAAACTTTATTGGTTTTTCTTTTGAGTTCCGCCAAGAGTATTCCTCAAATTAAGCAGCTTCGACATCGCATCCACTTAAATTTTGGAGAGGATCTAGGAGAGGGTTTATTCGCTTTTCCCGGTTGGGAAAGGCTGAGTAAATTGTCTGAAACTGATGCAAGAAAATTGGGCATGGGGTACCGTGCCAAATACCTGGTTGGTGTCGCCCAATTTCTTTGCCAGCGGCAAGGTTGGTTAGAGGAGATAAATGGGTTGAACTACAAAAAAGCCCGATCTTGTCTTATGGAACTTCCTGGCGTGGGACCCAAGGTGGCGGATTGCGTACTTTTGTTTGGTGCAGGAAAAAGCCAAGCATTCCCCATCGACACCTGGATTTTACAAGCTTTAGAAAGACAATATGGTATGAAAAGATGGACCATGCAACAAATGCAGGAATTTGCTGGAATCCATTTTGGCCAACACGCAGGACTTGCTCAACAATTCCTTTTCTCTTTCCAAAGGTCGGTCGGGCAGACGAAGTCGGTCAAAAAAGAATAAAAAAGTGACAATGAACTTTCCAATCACACAGAGTAGCTTAAGTATTGGTTCCTTATTTTTGTAAAATATTTTAATGAATCCTCACTCCCAATTTAAAAATTATTCAGTTGATCATTTCTTTGATGAAATGTTCCTCGATGAGGAGGGAAAAAGTCCACGCCCTCATTATGAAAGAATTTTTAAAAGATTGGACAGCCTGACCGAATCGGAAATTTCTGAAAGGCGTCAACAAGCGGACACTTCTTTTCTAGAGCATGGTATTACTTTTACGGTCTACGGTGAAGAAGGTGGAACCGAACGTATCTTTCCCTTCGATCCAATTCCACGGGTGATTCCCGAGAGTGAATGGAGTGTGGTTGAACGGGGGCTTAGGCAGCGTATCATCGCCTTGAATTTATTTCTCAATGATATTTACCATGATGGAAAGATCATAAAGGATGGGGTTATTCCTGAAGAGATCATTCGTTCGTCCAAAAATTTTCGTCCGGAAATGGCTGGTTTTGAACCACCTCAAGAAGTATACGCTCACATCTGCGGGACTGATTTGATTCGTGATGACCAGGGAAATTACTTGGTTTTGGAAGACAATGCCCGCTGTCCATCTGGAGCTTCTTATCTCTTAGAGAATCGGGAAATTATAAAGCGGGCTTTTCCTCAAACTTTTGGGGGTATGTCGGTTCGCCCAGTAGAAGCTTATCCGGATTTACTCTTACGAACATTGGAACACTTATCTCCCCGTAAGTCCCAAAAACCTGTCTGTGTATTACTTACTCCCGGGGTATACAACAGTGCCTATTTCGAACATACTTTTCTTGCCAGGCAGATGGGCATAGAAATCGTGGAGGGTAAGGATTTAGTTTCGATTGATTCTTTTGTTTACATGAGAACAACGCGTGGATTAGTCCAAGTCGATGTGATCTACCGTAGGCTGGACGATGACTTTTTGGACCCTTTGGTATTTCGAAAAGATTCGATGCTGGGCGTCCCCGGATTAATGGATGCATACCTCCGTGGAAATGTCGCCCTTGCCAATGCCGTGGGAACGGGAGTCGCCGATGATAAGGTGACTTACGCATATGTTCCGGATATGATTAAATACTACCTTGATGAGGATGCTATCCTTCCCAATGTGCCCACTTATTTATGTTGGCGCGATACAGACCGATCGCATGTTTTAGAAAACCTCCAAAATTTGGTGGTGAAAGCGGCTAATGAATCTGGCGGTTACGGTATGCTCATAGGAAATCAATCTACGGCAAAGGAGCGGGAAGAATTTGCACGGCTCATAAAATCCAATCCTAGAGAGTATATTGCTCAGCCGATTATATCTCTTTCACGTCACCCCACTTTTTGTGAAGAGGGAATAGAAGGCAGGCATATTGATTTACGCCCCTTTATTCTTTATGGCGAAGATGTGGAAATCGTGCCTGGTGGATTAACCCGTGTTGCCCTGAAAAAAGGTTCACTCGTAGTTAATTCCTCACAAGGTGGTGGCAGCAAGGACACCTGGGTATTGAAGGATTTTTAAGATCATGCTTTCTCGAGTTGCAGATAATTTATATTGGATGAGCCGGTACATTGAACGGGCTGAGGGAATGTCCCGTATGATACAGGTACACCAAAGCCTTGCCTTGGAATATGCGGGGAACGACCAACAACTCGAAGAGTTTTGGCAACCTGTTCTTAAATCCATTTGTACAGACCAAGTACACCTGGAAGTAGAGGGGTTCCGTAAAATTGGTAAAACATTGATTTTCTCCGATACTTATTCGAACTCCATTCGTTCCTGTATTTCGATGGCTCGGGAAAATGCCCGTATGGTCAGGGATCAATTATCTGAAGAACTTTGGTTGGAAATAAATAACATTTATCTTTTATTTCGCGATGGCGGAGCGGAAAAACTCTATGATCAGGGATCCGATCATTTACTCGATCGAATCGCTCGTTTTTCCCTGGTTTTTCAGGGCTTATCTGATGCCACCATTCCCCATGGTGAGGGTTGGCGCTTTTTGTCCTTAGGGAAATATTTGGAACGGACTGATCAGACAAGTCGAATGCTCGATACATTAAATTTGCGTAGTAAGGCTCCATCCCGTGTTGATTTAATGTCCGTCCTTCGTTGCTGCATTGCTTTATCTGCGTTTCGCCTACAATTCCGGGGAAATCTTTCTCTCCAAAATGTTGCAAACTTCCTACTTTTTTCAGAAGATTTTCCTAGATCAATTCGTTTTTGCCTACGAGCTATTGATCATAGCCTTCATACAATATCTGGCTTTCCGTCAGGGGCGTTTTCTAACGAGGCAGAGCGGTTGACCGGAAGTGCTTTGGCTATGGTAAATTTTACAAGTTGGGAACAGGTAGTGGAAAAGGGATTACATCAGACTCTCGATGAATTGCAGGTCACCCTGATTAAAATTGGAAAAAGGGTATTTGAAACCTATGTGTTATTACCCTCAGAAATTAAAAGCCTGGGTGAGATTGATTCCGTCCGACTTGCCCAAGCTCAACAACAGCAGTGATTCCTAAAAGGCTTAAACTTGTGGTTGCCTAGGATTTTTTAGCAAACCATGCGCTTGTACATTTTTCATCGAACAAGTTACCGTTATCCAAGTCCGGTTACTCAAAGCTACAACGAATTAAGGCTGCATCCTCTTACCAACAATTGGCAGAAGTGTATATCTTCAACATTGTCTATTTTGCCGATCTGTCGCCCGAAAAGCTATTTGGATTTAAATGGAAACATCGTACAATTTTTCGAACTTGCAGAGGAACATAAAAAATTGGCGATTGAGGTGCGTTCAGATGTCGAAACTAGTCTTCAGGTGAATTTTGAGGAATTTCCTTATGGGGTAAATTTGTCAACTTTGGCCAAAATGGAAAGGGTTCCTGAATACAGAGGTTATTTACAGACTTCTACTTTTGTGGAGATTAATCCAGAGATCTGGCGCACCGCGGTTGATATTCAAGCAAACTCTAAAGATGTTTTTGAAACCGCCTATCAAGTGATGGGTTTCATTTATCAGAACTTTGAATATTCAAAAAGTACAACAACGGTAGAGACCCACGCCAATGAAGTTCTTAAAATTCGCCGCGGTGTCTGTCAGGATTTTGTGCATGCCGCTCTTGCTCTATGCCGCTGCCTAGGTATTCCCGCTCGCTATGTGAGCGGATACTTTTTCGATTCAACTAGGGATCGTCAGATGCGTGGAGCTGAAGCTTCGCACGCCTGGCTCGAAGTTATGGTTGAAGGACATGGATGGTTTGGCTTGGATCCAACCAACAACCGGGTGGTAGATGATACTTATGTTATTTTGGGGACGGGTAGGGACTATCGGGATGTTGCACCGGTCACCGGCTCCTATTTTGGGCCCAGGCCCAGTGAATTCGAGGTCGTTGTCCGGGTAAAGCAGGTGGATGATTAAAGCCTGAAATTAGAAGACCGGTTGGCCAAGGGGATCGAGTCGATAAGTTTGCGGGTATAACTTGATTTTGGATCTCGATAAAGATCTTCTGCTAACCCGTTCTCTACCATTTTTCCATTCTGCATTACCGAAATCTCATCGGACATAAACTTGACTACGCTCAAGTCGTGAGAAATGAAAAGATAGGTAAGGTTGCGAGAGGCTTGAAGAGATCGTAGCAAATTGAGTACCTGAGCTTGAACGGATACATCCATGGCACTGACGCATTCATCACAAACAATAAATTCAGGTTCAGTGGTCAATGCTCGAGCAACACATATCCTTTGCCTTTGCCCTCCAGAGAATTCATGAGGATATCGGTTCAAATATTTCTCTCCCAGACCCACTTCTTCAAGAAGTTTGACAACGTGATCGATGCGGTCCTTACGGGACTTCCCAAGGCCATGTACCTTCATTGGTTCAAGCAGGGCTTGCTCCACGGTCATGCGGGGATTTAAGGAAGCATAGGGATCTTGAAAAATAATCTGCATAGATTTACGAAACTTTGTGCGATCCTGAATGTTTTCTAATGAAATTACATTTCCCTGGTAAAGAATTTTTCCTGAATTTGCTTTGGTCAAATGGAGGATAGATCTGCCCAAAGTAGTTTTCCCAGAACCTGACTCTCCGACCAGACCATGGGTCGATCCTCTACGAATAACAAGGCTTGCTCCATCAACTGCCCGGACAGGACCATCTTCGGTAGGGAATTCAACCACCAAGTCTTGAACTTCAAGCAGAGTTTCTTGAGTATCCAAATTAAGGGATGGTAGTGCCAGTTTTTCAAGGACTTGGTCTTTCCCCGACTTTGGATTCATGAAATCATCCACCGTGAGCAAACGGACAGGGGTACTTTCCAATGTCGGTCTGCAAGCGATCAGGGCTTTGACATAGGAGTGTTGAGGGTTGGAAAAAATCGAACGCGTATCGTTTTGCTCGACTACTTTCCCACGGTACATCACCACTACGCGATCAGCCAGTTCAGCGACAAGACCCAGGTCATGACTAACAAAAAGAACACTCACTCCCAAGTCGGTGCACAATTCTTTAAGAATGTTCAGGACCTTTGCCTGAACCGTTACATCAAGGGCGGTGGTGGGTTCATCTGCAAGTAATAGGGAGGGTTTGGTCACCAAGGCCATGGCAATCATTGCTCTTTGTCGCATACCCCCGGAAAATTCGTGCGGGTAGGCATGGGGGTGTTCTACCACTCGTTGAACGCCTACCCGGACAAGCATTTCACAAGCCTGCTTCCTGGCATCCTTCGGACTGGCCATTCCATGGATAACCAGAGGTTCTGCAACCTGATCAAGTACAGACAGGTATGGGTTCAAGCAACTCATCGGATCTTGAAAGATCATAGAAATTTCTTTTCCACGAATTCCTCGTATTTTTTTATCGTGTTGATTGAGGAGATCTTTTCCTGACCAGTCGATCTTTCCCGCCTCTATGCGTGCGGGTGGCGTGGGGAGAAGTTGTAGGATGGAGTTACAAGTTACGGACTTACCTGAACCTGATTCGCCGACCAAGCCAATAATTTCTCCAGGCTTGATTGAAAGATCAACCCCATCGACAGCATGGATAATTCCTTCGCGGGTGTGAAAGGATACTTTTAAGTTTTGTATGTCTAAATTTCCCATTTCCCTAATCTTTGGAGGATTTTGGATCGAGGGCATCACGCAGACCATCCCCTAAAAAATTAAGGGCGAATAAAGACAGACAGAAAAACATTCCTGGGAAAAAGAGCAGCCAGGGAGCAGCATCCATTTTCTCTGCACCTTCCTTGATCAGGCTACCCCATGAGCTCATTGGAGCCTGTACACCAAGACCAAGAAAACTCAGCACCGCTTCCAAGAGCATAACTGCAGGCACGGTTAGGGTGGCATAAATGATGATCGGACCAATCAAGTTTGGAAGGAGGTGGCGAAAAAGGATACGACCATGCGAATAGCCCAAGGCCCGTGCAGCTTCTACAAATTCAGAGCGTTTTAAATTCATGGTTTGTGCCCGGGTGATGCGAGCCATGGTCAGCCATTCCACAGCACCAATTGCGAGAAAAAGTAAGAGGAAGTTTCGACCGAACATGACCATTAGTAAAATAACAAAAATCGTAAAAGGTAGGGCGTAAAGCACATCTACTGCACGCATCATCCATGCATCTACCCGACCACCAGTATAGCCTGAAAACATTCCATAACTCACCCCAATAACCAGAGAAACCAGGGTGGCTAGTAGTCCAACTGCCAAAGAAATCCTACCTCCATAAGTGGTACGGGCAAAGAGATCGCGACCAAGGTTGTCCGTGCCAAAAATATGATCTTTACCTGGGCCTTCAAACACGCGATCGAGATTCTGTTGATCGTAAGCGTACGGAGATATCGAAGGCCCAATGAAGGATAATATAGTAATGCCGATTAAAATGAACAAGCTGATCATAGCCATACGATTTGCTCTTAAGCGCAACCAGGCGTCTCTTCCTAAGGAGGATGATTTTTCAACACTCATTGTGCTTGTCGGGCTTTGGGATCAAGCCAAGCCTGAAGTAAGTCGACCAATAAGTTGAGAAGTATAATCAAGGCGGCATAGAAAAGTACGGTTCCTAAGACCATTGTGTAGTCCCTGTTGAAAGCTGCGGTAACAAAGAATTTTCCCAGACCAGGTATAAAAAATATACTTTCTATGATAAAGGATCCGCTAATCAATCCGGCAAAGGCGGGTCCTAAATAAGTCACCACCGGTAAAAGCCCTCCCCTTAAGGCATGCCTAGTTACAACCCGCCAAGGACTTGCTCCTTTAGCACGAGCGGTACGAACATAATCTTGCTGTAAAGTTTCAAGCATACCTGCCCGGGTCAGGCGGGCAACATAGGCTGCATAGAAAAGACCAAGAGTGAAGGAAGGAAGTACCCAGTCTGCTGGACCATACCATCCAAGTGGTGGAAAGAGACCGAGCTGAGTGGAGAAAATGTAAATCAGCAAAGGTCCAAGTACAAAGGTTGGTAAGCAGATCCCCGCCATAGACAAACTCATGGGCAGGTAATCCAACCAGGTATTTTTTCGCAGAGCGGCAATAATTCCGGCAGGTATTCCGATAAGCAAGGCGATCCCCAAAGACAATACGCCCAAAGTAAGGGAAACTGGAAAGGCGGTAGCGATCAATTCGGAGACTTCCCAGCCCGGATATTTAAATGATGGTCCAAGATCGCCACGCAAAAGGTTTTTTAAATAGAGCAGGTACTGATCAAACAATGGACGATCGAGCCCAAAATGACTTTCCAGTTTTACTTTGATCTCTTGAGGAATTGCCTTCTCCGTATCAAACGGACCACCCGGAGCATATCGGGTCATAAAAAAGGTAAGAGTGGCAATCACCCAAAGAGTGGGGACGGCTTGCACTACCCGAGAGAGAACAAACTTTTTCATGGGGCTTCCTCCTTTTGCAAGTAGACATACTTATAAGGATGGTGATCCAGTAGGTTGGGGTACCAACCGTGCACTGTGGGGTGTCGCAGAGTTAGATGAACATAAAAGTAGAGAGGCAGGACGGGGAAATTTTTTGCTAATAAATCTTCGCATATCTGAAAATTTCCCCATCGTTCTTCCTCGGAATTCGATGTTTCCCCAAGTTTCAGGGCTTTGTCGTAGGATGCATTTGCCCAGCCGGTCATATTGAGCCCTTCACCCGACCGCCACATATGGAGAAAAGTATGTGGATCAACATAATCTCCAATCCATCCTGCTCGAGCCAATGAAAATTCACCTTTTGAAATAGTGGAGAGAAAAACTTTCCATTCCATATTGAATAATCGAATTTCCACTCCAAGGGCTTCATTCCACATGCCGTGCAGGGCTTCGGCAACCTTCTTGTGTCCCTCTGATGTGTTGTAAGTTAACTCAATGGGCGGAAGTCGCTCCAATCCTTTTTCTGATAAATAGGAATCGAGCAAGCGCCTGGCCTTTTTCGGGTCGTGAAGAAACTGTGGCTGTGGATAAAAACCACCCGTGCCAGGAGGTGTAAAGGTATTTGCGGGTGTTTGTCCGCCTTTTAGAACTTTGTCGACCAGTCGTTGACGATCGATTGCCAGGCTAAAAGCTTGGCGAACCCGAAGATCGTCAAACGGGGGAGATTTTAAGTTGAACCGATAAAAATACGTGCCGAGATAAGGTTCGAAGTAAAGTTCATCGGGATACTTTTCTTTTAAGTAATCAATGCGATCCGCGGATACACTCTGAGTTAAGTGTAGAAAGCCGGCCCGATAGGCCCGTTCCTCGGTGTCAACTGATTCGATGGGGTAGAAACGAATGCCTTCGAGTCGGACAGAAGAAGCATCCCAATAGTGTTGATTCTTTCCTACCGCGATGACCGAATTAATTTGATGCTCGACCAGTTGAAAGGGTCCATTGCCTACAAAGTTACCTGGCTTGGTCCATGGAGTCCCCATTTTTTCAAAGGCATCAAATTTTTCCAGGGTGGGGCGGTGGACCGGAAACCAGGAATAATGATTAAGCAATTCCAGGAAGTATGGAATCGGATGTTCCAAGGTAATTTTCAAAGTATAATTATCAATCGCTTCGGCTCCCACCTTGGCTTCCTCCCAAGTCTTTTTTCCTTCGTGGTATAGTTTAGCGTTTTTTAGGGGATGAAGCATGGAAGCATACTGAGCTCCCAAATTCGGATTAAGGATTCGACGAAAGGAATAAACAAAATCATGAGCAGTTACCGGATCTCCATTGCTCCAGAGTGCATTCTCTCGGAGATAAAAAAGGTAGGTTTTCCCCTCTTCCAACTTCTCCCATCGTTGGGCGACTCCAGGGACGGGTTTTAGGGTTTCAGGGTGCTCGCTTACCAAACCCTCAAGTAAGGCAGACAGAACGTTGTGAGCGGCCACACTGGTCGCCAGATGAGGATCCAGATGCTGTGGTTCCGCACCCAACCCAAAGTGTAGGATATTCTCGTCCAGTGCAGTCTCGACATTAGAGGGCTTGGAGCAGCCCTGAACGAACCATAACAAGCAAACACAACCGAAAAATGCGTTTAAAGGATGAAATTTAGGGAATGTTAATACTGTGCACATAAAATATGTATCCGACAAATACGAGACAGGCGGTAAGGCTTGGCAAGCAAAAGGATGGATAAATGTTCAGGTTTTAGGTGTTTGTCTTTACTCCGATGAGAGATTCGAAGTATGAATTTCTTTTTCTGAATGCGCGATTACTTCATTCGTAGGTTGCTTTTAATTCCTCCCGTATTGGTAGGGATTAGCTTGATGGTATTTGCTTTGACACGGATAGCCCCCGGTGGACCGATCGAGCGGGCGATGATGCAGATGCAACAAGTGGGTGAGGAAGGTGGGGGTGGACGAAGTCCTGGAACCGAGCAAGCTCTTTCAGCAGAGCAGTTATTGCAGATGAAAAGGCTTTACGGATTTGATAAGCCTGTCTGGGAAGCGTATTTAATTTGGTTAGGTTTAAGGCCTAGAGAAATTGAATTTCGTGAGGTTCGATTTTCGGATAATAAAAAAAAGATTAGCGAACGGATCAGTTTGCCAAACTTTCATCTCGTTCGTTTGGATTGGAATGGAGATGGGTATGTGAGCCGGGAGGAAATCCCGGGACATCTTAAACGGGCCATACCTTTTAAAAAATTCGATCGCAATAGCGATGGCCGGATTGACGGGTGGGAGGCAGATTCTCGCAGTGGATGGGTTGATAGAGCCCGCGAAAGTATAGATTTACTAAGAGGCGATGATGGTAGCGTAAAGATCTTGAATCGTTCCTCTCTTTTGGGAAATTGGCAGGTTCGAATGCGTGATGCAGAAAACAGCAAATTTGCGGTACCAATTGCCGAGTTGTATCTGGAAAAGTATGCCGGTGTATTTCAGGGAAACCTTGGGAAATCCATTCGGTTTGGAGAACCGGTGATCTCTGTTATCGCTGAACGCCTTCCTGTTTCAACCTATTTTGGAGTCCTCACCTTTTTATTAAGCTATTTTGTTTGTATACCCCTGGGAGTCTTTAAGGCATTAAGGCACAAGACAGGGTGGGACGATTTCTCCTCCGTAGTGGTATTTATTGGATATGCTGTTCCTGGGTATGCCTTGGGATCTTTGTTGTTGCTCTTCTTTTCAGTCAAGCTCGATTGGTTGCCCATGAGTGGGCTAACCTCGCCAGGTGCCGAGGCAATGAGTCCGTGGGAGCAAACTTTGGATCTGTTCGCTCATACGATTCAACCTCTGGCTTGTTATTTAATCGGCGGATTTGCCTTTGTTACCATGTTGATGAAAAACCACCTGCTCGACCATCTTGCTGCCGATTATGTTAGAACAGCGATGGCCAAAGGGCTTTCTTTTTCCCAAGCTGTTCGAAGACACGCCATACGCAATTCGCTTGTGCCGATGGCCACCAATGTCGGGCACCAAGTGACTTTATTTGTAACGGGTTCTTTTCTGATTGAAACGATTTTTGATATCGATGGATTTGGGCTTTTGGGATTTAACGCGGTAATCGACCGGGATTATCCTGTGGTTATGGGAGTACTTGGATTGTCCGCCTGCTTAATGTTGTTGGGTAATGTGCTTGCAGATGCTCTCGTGGCGTGGGCGGATCCACGAGTACGCTTTGAGGGATGATGAGAATAACCCTAAACCCTTTAACCCTGCGGAAGCTTCAACGCTTTCGCTCTCTGCGTCGCGGTTATTGGTCATTTATCCTTTTGCTTGGTGCTTTTTTTCTTAGCTTGTGTGCTGAGTTGGTCGTAAATAAACGGGCTTTGATTGTATATTATGAGGGCGAATATTTTTTCCCTTCCTATGGTGCTCAAATTCCTGGAGACCACTTTGGTTTGGGTTACAGTTACGAGACTAATTATCGAGAACTCAAACGGGTTTTTCACCAACGATCAGAAGGCAACTGGCTCCTTTTACCACCCGTTCCCTATGATCCCTATGAGATGGACTATCGAGAAACTGATTCCACCGGTTTTTCACCTCCAAGTTGGGAAAGCCGGCACCTTTTGGGTACGGATAAAACTGAAAGAGATGTGCTCGCCCGTTTGGTCTACGGGTTCCGTATTACTTTTGCCTTCGCCCTGGGCTACCTTTTTTTAACTTATTTGTTGGCTATTGTGGCTGGATCTGTCCTTGGCTATTTTGGTGGTAAGGTTGATATGTTCGGGTTGCGCCTCGTTGAGGTCTGGTCGAATGTCCCCTTTCTTTACATGGTGATCATCCTTGTATCCGTGATGCCCGGGTGGTGGGGACTTACTTGGCAGATATCTTCCCTGCTTTTGATCATGGTATTGTTTAGCTGGACTGGAATGACTTATTATGTTCGTTCCGCTATTTACAAAGAAAAAGCCAAGGACTATATCGCTGCCGCTAAGGTGATTGGAGCGGGGTCGGGAAGGATCATTCTTCGGCATCTCCTGCCTAATGTTATTTCCACCTTGGTTACTTTTGCTCCTTTTACTGTAGCTGCGGCGATATCCTCAATTACCGCATTAGATTTTCTTGGCTATGGTCTGCCAGCACCGACTCCTAGTTGGGGTGAATTGCTCAAGCAGGGGGTGGATAACCTCAGAATTGCCCCGTGGATTGTTTCGTCCGCCGCCGGGGCTCTTGTACTTACCCTTACCTTAGTTACCTTCGTCGGAGAAGCGATTCGCGAAGCTTTTGACCCCAAAAAATTTTCCACTTACCAATGAACACCGTAAAAAAAATAAACCTTCATCTTTTCACTCTCTTAGTCTTTTTCTTCCTTTCTCTATTTGTAGGCTGTGAAGACAATACCCTTAAAAAACCGGACTCAGTAAATCCAGGAAGCCAACCAAAGGAAAAGGCTCGAACTATGGGCGAATCGGACCGTGAGTATATTCGGGAATTGGCCCGCGAATTTGCTCAGGAATTGAGAAAAGAGATCGGCTCTTCTGTCGGGGATGTAAAAGCTGATCAACCAAGCAAAGAAAAAACATTTACTGATTTTTCCGGGCTTTTAGATGAATCGGGAAACCCTCATCCTCTGCTGGCTCATTGCTCCGATTCGGTTCTGGAATTTTACTTAAAGCACAAAGACGCATTTCAGATCTCTAGCATTAATCAATTACCCAAGGATTTGCAATGGGAGGATGGTTCAAAGGAGGATAAATTTGCTTCTCCTGACGCCAAGCGTGGAGGAACTTGGAAAACTTTCATGTCTGATTTTCCCAGGACCTTGCGAACCATTGGGCCGGATGCCAATGGAGCTTTTCGTCGATATTTGCTCGATTATAACGGTGTGGGCCTGGTGATGACACATCCAAATTCTGATGGCTATTATCCTGGGCTCGCAGAGCGGTGGGCTCTCGGAAAAGATGGCCGCACCGTTTATTTTCAATTGGATGGTGATGCGAGGTATAGCGATGGACAGCCAGTGCGGGCGAGTGATTTTTTCTTCACCTTCTATTTTATGAGGAGCAAACATCTGCAAGCTCCCTGGTACAATGATTTCTACGGAAAGGACAAATTTCTAAAGGTTACACTTTTTAATAAAGATACGCTTTCCATAACTTATCATTCCTCAAAGCCGGACTTGGTTGAGCGCATTTCTATACGTTCTATACCCGAACACTTTTATGATGAACTGGGTGGTGATTATCTTAAAAAATACCAATGGGTCCAGGAACCAACAACTGGTCCCTATGTGGTTCGAAAAGAGGACATCAAAAAAGGTCAGTCTGTAACTCTTACCCGTTTATCCAATTGGTGGGCTGATCAAAAAAAGTTTTATCGCAACCGATACAACCCTGACCGGATCCTGGTCCAAGTCATTCGTGACCCAAGCAAAGCTTTTGAGGTATTTCTCAAGGGGGATCTTGATATGTTTAGTTTGTCCAAAACCGATTATTGGTACGAAAAGTTGCCCAATGATCATCAATTAGTGAGTGAGGGATATTTGACCAAGGTGACCTTTTTTAATCAAGTCCCACCCCCCTCCTATGCCCTACGGATCAATTCTTCTAAGCCTCCACTTGATGATTTAAATGTTCGAATTGGGTTTCATTATGCAATGAACTTTGATCTTGTTCTCCAGAAAATATTTCGGGGAGATTTTGAAAGGATGCGAACGGTGGCGGATGGATATGGCAATCGTTCTCATCCGACTTTGCAGGCTCGAAAATTTTCTGTTGATCTGGCGACAAAGTTTTTTGCCAAAGCGGGATACCGTGATCGTGGAAACGATGGAATTTTGATCAATGATGCAGGCAAACGATTGTCAGTCGAATTGCTCACGGGCTATAAACATCTGGAGGATGTGCTAGTGGTTTTGCGAGAGGAGGCCAAAAAAGCAGGGCTTGATTTAAAGCTTAAAATACTCGAGAGCACAGCCGCTTTTAAGACGGCATCAGAGAAAAATCATCAGGTTGTTTTTTCAGCGTTTAGTTCCTTTGTCGAATTGTTTCCCCGTTTTTGGGAACCTTATCATTCAGATAATGCCTATTCACCTGGGGGAAAGGAAAAGTTTAATGCTGATGGGTCGTTACGGTCAGACATTGTAGTGAAAACAAGTACCAATAATTTTACCCAAACCGCTGTTCTCGAAATTGATCAGTTAATCGATCAATATAGAGTTGAGGAGAGCTTAAAGGAAATTACCAGTTTGGCTCATCAATTAAGTAAATTGATTCATGACCATGCGGTCTATGTACCAGGTTGGAAAAAGCCGTGGTTACGAATGGGGCATTGGAATTGGGTGGCATTCCCAGAAGACTGGGGCCCTTGTGAAACCAGAGACTATGCAGAATTTCAAGTTTTTTGGATCGATGAAGATAAGAGGTTAGTGATTAATGAGGCGAGAAAGAATGGCAGGAAATTAGCCGATCAAGTTGGTGTGAGAGTTTATGAAAAACACCGGATCAATTTGTAAGCGAAAAGATTTTGCTCAATGCAAACCAACAATTTTAAATGAATCTGCTTGAGGTAAGAGGGCTGGAAGTTGCCTTTGAAAATGAAGAAGGCGATGACTTAGTCGTGGTCGATAGAGTGGATCTTTCTTTAAAGGCAGGGAAGACGCTGGGACTTGTGGGCGAATCGGGTTGCGGTAAAAGCGTAAGTGCACTTTCTCTCCTTCGCTTGCTTCCGAAACCCACCGGTAAAATTCTTAACGGTTCTATTTTGTGGAAGGGCAACGATTTGCTTACCGTGTCTTCCGATGACATTCGGTCCATTCGTGGAAATGAGATCGGAATGATTTTTCAGGAACCGATGAATGCACTAAATCCTGCTCATACGATCGGAAGGCAAGTGGATGAGGTCTATATTACTCATCAAGGTTTGGATAGTGGGCAAGCCCGAGTTCATACCTTAAAAATGTTGGAAAAAGTGGGCATCCCAGAGCCCGGTATCCGAGCAAATGAATACCCTCATCAATTGTCTGGAGGTATGAGGCAGCGGATCGTAATTGCCATTGCTTTAGCTTGCGAACCCGATCTGATTATTGCCGACGAGCCAACCACAGCCCTTGATGTTACTATTCAGGCACAAGTTCTTCAGCTGATGTCCGAACTACAGGAACAGTCAGGTGCGTCCCTACTTCTAATCACTCACGATTTGGGCGTGGTTGCTCAGACTTGTGATGAGGTAGCCGTCATGTATGCAGGAAGAATCGTTGAGCGAGCTCCTATGCGTAGACTTTTTGAATTCCCCCAACATGCCTATACTCGAGGTTTGCTCGCTTCAATACCTTCGCTTACTGGTCCTATTCAAACAGAATTACCCGTAATTCCGGGAATAGTTCCGGCATTAGCAGATTTGAACTCAGGCTGTCGCTTTGCTCCGAGAAGTTCGTATGCTCACGAACAGGAGTGGTTGGATGTACGAGCTCCTTTGGTGGAAGTCGAAGATAATCATTGGGTTGAGGATTGTCCCGCGTGCAGACGTTTAAATAGCGACGCTTTATCTTAATGGATAAATTACTTAAAATATCTCAGTTGAAGGTTCACTTTCCTGTTAAAGGTGGAATTTGGATGCGTCCAGTAGCCACTTGCAAGGCAGTCGATGGAGTAAGCTTAGAAATTTCCAAAGGTGAGACTCTTGGGTTAGTCGGCGAATCGGGTTGTGGGAAATCAACATTGGCCAGAACGGTGGTCGGGTTAAACGAACCAACCACAGGAGAAATTTTGTTAGATGGACAAAAGCTTGGAGATTACAGTGGTAATTTTGGCAAAGGAAACCGTAAGCGTGTACAGATGGTCTTTCAGGATCCTGCAGAATCGCTAAATTCTCGCCATACTGTTGGGCAAATCCTCGAGGAGCCCTTGGTAGTTCACAAAAAAGGAGATCAAGGTGAAAGAGCTTCTCGGGTAAAGGAACTGCTGAACTTAGTAGGGTTACCATTGGGTTCAGTAACTCGTTATCCCTTTGAGTTTTCCGGCGGACAGCGTCAAAGAATTGGTATCGCCAGAGCGCTTGCGCTAAATCCTGAAGTTTTGGTTTTAGACGAGCCTGTATCTGCTCTTGATTTGTCCATTCGTAGTCAAGTTATCAATTTATTATTGAAGCTTAAAAATCGTCTCGGTTTGACCTGCCTTTTTATTTCACATGATCTCTCCGTCGTTCGCCATCTTTCAGATCGAATTGCGGTAATGTATTTGGGCAAGGTAGTTGAAATCGCATCTGCTGAAGAATTAATCAACAACCCACTGCACGCATATACGCGTTCATTAATTGGAGCAATCCCACAGGCTAACCCCAACGTACATGGTAAATTCTCCGTCCTCTCTGGAGAAGTTCCTTCACCGATTAATCCTCCACCTGGTTGTCCATTTGGATATCGTGTTGGTTCGCGCTTTTATACTGAAAGTATTGGCCAATCTCTAGATTTAAAGGAATTCAGTCCTGGTCACTTTGTTCAAGACTGTCCTTGTTGTGTGATTTAAAAGAATATTCATCTTCAAGCTATATTTTTAAATCTTATGTACAGTGGGTCTTGGGAATCATCCAAGAAAAGGCTTGCGGGTACTTACGGGTCTGTCTTTTATCCGAAAAGTTACCCTAAATTACTTAATGTTTATTAAGATCACTTCTTTTGCGATTTGCATAGTTTCCTTGTCCTTTGGATTATTTCCTTTGAACGGGCAAAATCCTGCGGATATGCCCATGCGGCAAGTGATGAGCGAGGCTCAACAGTTAATTGGTCTGGGAGATTATGCCAGTGCAGCTCCATATTTAGACCAGCTTGAAATTCGCTTTGCTGGTGAAGGAAATCCGGAGGTTGAGAAAATTCTCGAACAATTTGGATATGTCCGGGGTGTTGGATACCTTCAAAACTTTGGCAAAACTGGAGACATGTCTAACATGCAAAGGGCAGCGGATGCATTTGCAAAGTTTGTAGGGAAATATCCCGAAAATGAAAATGCAGTCGCTGCTATGCAGCAGCGCACTACTTGCTTGCGTGCTCTACAAAAATGGGATGAAGCCGCAGAAGTTATCGAAGAATTGTTGGATGAGGATAAACCTTTTAAGAAAAAAATTCTTAGGAGGAGTGATTTAATGAATCTTTATTATGGTAGGGCTCAGTGTTACCACATTAAACAAAACTGGAGAAGTGGTGAAAAAGCTTTCGGGGAATTACTAAAATTTGCTGACCTAGCCAAGGATGAAGATAGGGCGGCTTACGCTGTTTCCTGCATGGTGGAAATGTTTGTTAAAGAGAAACGGATAGACGAGGTGTTTCCTCTATTGCCTAGGTTGTCAGGTGATACTCCTGCTCGCTTTGATCTTCGGTTAAATGTGAACCTGATGCAGGGGGCTGAGGTACTGAAGGAAAAAGACAGACACGTAGAAGCATCTCTTCTTTTTGCCTTAACTATGACCACAGAAGAAATTGTGACCTTTTACACTTCAAGGGAAAAAGAAATCACCTATGAAATAGATCAAATACAGTCATTTATTGATTCACAAGGTAGACGCTTACCCCCAAAAAGAATAATGTCTCTCAAGAGTAGGATCAATGAATTAGCGATGAAGGCAACAAGTGCTCGGAGTCATCTAAAATTGGCAGAGAATACACCTTCCTTCACTACCGTTTTACGTTGGAGAAAAGCGGATAATTTTCAGGCTTGTAAGAGGGAGTGGGAGTCTTTCTGGGCATTTTACTGGCTCTACAAGGACTTTCCTGATCATGAAATGGTGGAAAATTTCATTTATGCCGCATTTGCATCTGCAAACACCGTAAAATTTCGCGAGAAATCAATTGAGCTGGGAGAAGAATACTTGGCGAACAAGGAGTTATTGAAGTTCCGTGCCGATGTTACCTTTATTATGGCAAACGCGTATCGCCAGGAAGTTGTTTCACAAATGAAAGTCGTGGAGGAACTACAAGCTTCCCTGGCAACCGTTGATAAAGAGAAAGCGGCTACTGCAAAAGCAAAAGCTGACGAATATCAAGCCCGGTTTTTTGAGCTTTGTGAGGACTTTTTAGAAGTTATGCCTGAACACAAATATTCCCGTGAATTTATTGGTATGATGGGTGCTGAGTTTTTTAAACGCCAAGAATTTGACAAGTTGCTCTATAAATTTGCTGGTTTCGAAAATGGAACTTTTAATCCATCCTTGGGATATGCAAACAAGAAAGAACTCCAAGGAACCGTAGCGATGGGCCGTATTAATTACATGAGTGGACTGGCTTTGCTAGCCAGTGGAAACTATGACGCAGCTAAACCTTTCCTCGGTGCAGTTGTCGGGGTCAGTATTAAAGGCTTACCTTTGGACAAAGCAGCGATTGAGGAAGAATGATCATGAGTTGGTTGACTACATACCCATCAAAAAAAATCATTTCTAATTTGTTAGCATCTAGAATCATTTTTTTGCTTTCATTTCCGCTCATTTTGGGACCAATTGGTTGTGGAGGAGATGACTCTGTTACCACTGATGAGCCTGCAGAAAAAAAACCTGCGGCCCAAGTTGATTCCACTAACATTACCGATGGTAATTTGGATGAGGGCCCAGCCCTAGCCACTGTAGAACCTGACCAAGAAGAGACTGAACCTCTCGAGGTTCCCGATCCGAATGGGGTATTTTTACCGATGTACGATGAGAAGGATGGTAAGATGGAAATGGTCAAATTAAACGATCATCCAGTTTACTCGAATGGGGAAGGCTACTTTTTATGGACTAATGGTTCTTTGTGGAATGTCACCACTAAGGTTGGTTCTGGGAGAACGGTTGCATCCGGTGGAGAAAACTTAGTTGATTCGTGGCCGAATGGAGCTCAAGCAAGATTTTCTCCGGATGAGGAGTATGCAAAACAGGCGATGTTCCGCTTGGCAGTTGCTTTTCAGGGATCTCAAGATAACGAAAATGCCATCCGTTTGTTTAGCCAGTTTGTAACTTTATTCCCTGAAGATAAACTTGTATCTGAAGTTTACCTAAGTATGGGAGATCTTGCTACAAGTGGATTGGGGCCAGACACACAACCAAGTATTAAGCAGATTCAACAAGCAAGGACGAGTTATTCCAATGTCCGACAAAATACTGAACAAATTGGTTTAATTTCTGATTCCGTTGCTAACGAAGGTGGTCTACTGGAACGAGTGGGCGAAAACCCCGAAGGCTTGGTTAACCATTTCCTGAGTTTCGACAAAGATTCAGATAAATGCGTTGGTAAGAGGGAGTTCGATGCTTTGCGGGTGGACATGAAAGATACCTTCAAGTTTGCCTTTGCGGATCATGATTTTAGCGGCGATTCAAAATTACAATTTGAAGAACTTTACGACGCCGCGACAACTTCCTGCTACAAGGAAATCGAATCTTTATACACTACTTACATGGGGAAATACGGAACCCAAGAAGGGGCTCAAGTAGCCAAAGCCACCGAAAAAATTGGTTTTGCTAAGGAGAAATTAGGACAGCCTTCCGCCATGTTAAAGTTATACTTTGATGAAATCGAAAAGTTTGGAAATGATCCCGCAAACCTTGGCGTTGATGATCTCCTCAAAAAATACTGCGAAAAGTATCGTTATTATGAGGATCGATTTGGACAAACCCTAGAGGTTTTGGAAAAACTCCAAAATCCTTCAGAACAAGTATCATTCAATTATACAGATCGTAAAGGTATCGAGCAGCAGGTATCAGGTACGGTTCAGGAAATCATACTCGATCGCAGCAAAAGTTTGTCCATGCTCTCTTCTCAATACAATCAGATGGATCCGAAAATCTATGAGGATATCGTCAAGTATCGAGGAGGCGTTTTTAATAATCCAAAATACATCGAGCAATTTAAAGGATACTTAAAAAAATATGAGGGATTACAATCACGTTTTCCCAAGGATTTATCACCCTCCAAGGCATTTGCTTCCATGTTGCAAGTGGCTGAGTCCAATGGCCAAAAAAGCCTTGAACTCCGAATGAGGGCAAACCTTGACCGGGTTGGCTCTCGGGTTGGTTCGAACTACAATCCCCAGGCAAATGATTTCCCTTCAGCCAGTCCAAGTGTTCTGATTTGGATGGCCCAAAAGATGTTGGCACAAAACGCACTCAAAGACGCTCTTGCAGCGATGGAAAGACTTTCTCAAGTCTATCCCAATGCTCAGGGTGAGCTTTTGTTTTCAGCTAACTATATAATCGGTCAGGTTCATGATAAAAATAAGGATTTTGAAGAATCTGCTAATAGCTATGACGTTGCGATTACCAATGCTCCATGGCACCCTAATTCCAACAATGCCCGATTACGCAAAGGTCATGCCTTGTACGAAATTGCTAAAATCAATAAGGACAACGAGAAGTTTCTTTTAGCTCAGGCTTCTTTTGGTGAAGCCAGAGATAGTGACGAAAGTACCATGGAGTTGAAAGGTGAATGCTCTTACATGATGGGGGAATGCCTTAAAGAGATGAGAGATTTTGAAGGGGCATCCCGACATTTTGATGACACTACCTCAAGGTATGCTTCATCAGGTAAGTGGGCCGAGAAAGCTTTCGATCAAGCTATTAGCTGTTATGAAAGAATTGGTAATTCTAATCAAGTCAGCAGGCTGGAGAAGAGAAGAGATGATTGGCTAAGGAGGTACCAATGATAAATATTTTTTGTTCAAAGCGCTGGCTGTTCATCGTTGCTATTTTGTGTTCAAGCACCGCTTCTGCAGCAGAAGATTATTTTAAAAAATACGCTGGTGGTGGTATTCCGGTAAAAGTACATTACCTAAAGTCAGCTGCTACTAAGCCAATGAAGCTTTTGGGCATAGACTCGGCTCGAGGCATAATTTATGCAGAAATGGAGGGTGCTGGGCGATTGGAGCTAGAGTTGCGTGGTCTGCAGAGACAGAATATCAAGAAATTTGAGTTCAACTGGTCAAGAAACGCGAAAACGTACCTCAACTACTTATCTAACGAGCAATACGACCCCCGTGTATTGACCGCATTAAGACCTGAGGTTTACAAAGCCATGCTCTTTCTTGATATGCCCTTTGAATACCTTGCCATTCACGATGATTGTTTGACCTATGTACAAGGTCTGTTGGGTATGGAGCAATACAATGAAGCTTTTTATTTACTCTCTCGTTTAAATCTTTCTCGACTGGATGGTTTTGGATATCGAGATTTTTCAGAAGCTGCTCTTGAATTGTGCGGTAAAATGATTGTATCAAATCCTGATTCTGCTAAAGCATCGCGAGCTCTTTTGCAGCGAATATCGATTCGGGATAACAGTGCAGATCATGCCTCCTATCTACGCTTGGCAGATTCGTTAAGAAACCAAGGACTTTATACGGAGGCGATTAGTGAATACGCTAGACTTGGACCGATTGTAGCCAAGGACCCAAATAGTCCATACAATAAAATTTTGGAAATATGGCCGGTTTATTGTTATATGAAACTTTATGAGGTCTATGCACCGGCCGCTGCGAAAGATAAAAGATATGCCGCGGCAGCAGGTAAAATGTTCAATTCTGCAGTTCAGGGTCTTAAAAAACTTGATGAAAAACCACCGGCTCGAAATACCAACGAGTATTCACTTTATAAATTATTGCGTTCTTTACTTCGCGTTCAATACGCCCGTCAATACGAAGCCCGCGGAGAAGATTTCAAGTCTGCAGATTATTACAGGCAGTCTGTACTCGAAGTTACAGAGGGTATAGTCAATGCCCGGATTGGACTAGATTGGTTGCCTGAATCCTTAATGATGGCAGGAGATGCTTATGAAAAGCTTGACCTTCAAGAAGCTGCCCGAAATGTCTACAATCAAATCAAAGTATTCTTTCCTAAAACCAAGTGGGAAAAAATGAGTATCGAACGACTGGCAAAACTGCCCCAATCATAATCCATCAAATCCTCGTTGACCTACATCAATTTTCTTACTTTTCTAATTACTTAATCGCAATGAACCGCACTATGAAACCTTGTACCTTACGTATACCTGCCTGCCTACTCTTACTTTACGCTACTTTTTCGCCAACGATGCTGGTTAATAAAGCTATGGCTCAAGACAGTAACCTTTTTGTTGCAGCATGGAGTAATTTGGGTCCCACTTTCTTTACTGTTTTTTTACTCCTTATTATTGCAGGTATAACTTTGATTATTTTCAATAGTATCAATGTTCGCAGGAAAGCTTTTATTAAGGATGATGTAATTGATCCAATCATGGATGCAGTCAAGGGTCTTGATATTGAAGGTGCGAAATCACTTTGCGACCAGTACAAACTTCCCATTACTTCGATTATAAAAGGTGGTTTGGAGCGGATACAAGATGACGAGTTAGATATCGAAGCGATTGAAAAAGGATTAGATGAAAACGCGGCTTTGCATATGTCGAAACCATTTACTTGGATTAATATGTTGAACACGGTTGGTTCAATTGCCCCAATGGTTGGATTGCTCGGTACCGTGGTTGGTATGATTGGTGCCTTTGCCGTCTTAACCAGTGCCGGTATGGGCGGAGAGGCAAGTAAGCAAATGGCTGGTAATATTGGTAGCGCGCTTTGGACGACAGCTGCCGGCCTTGTGGTTGCGATCCCTTGTCTGGTTTCATATTTTCTTTTCAAAACAAAGTTTGGTAACATAGCAGCTGAAGTGAACAAGGTTACAGGATCTATGGTCTTCACTCTGGTACGTGCTGCCCGTGGCGGTTTTGAAGAAGAAGGTGGTGCAGAGGAACAATATGAAGAAGATACTTTCGAGGAAACCGCTCCTGAACCTGCCTGATTGAATATTTTTTCTCCCTTACTTACTGTTTGAAAAGACTGTAAATTATGGCGAAATTTGAAGTGCCAGATACCAACGATTCACCGGATCTTACTCCGATGATTGATGTCGTGTTCCTTTTGATCGTATTTTTTATGGTCGTTGCTAAACAGGTCTCTGAACAATATGTCGAGCTGTCTGATCCTAAGCTCGGCATTGCCTCAAATGCCAAAATTCCCGAGTCACCTCCATCTCGTACCATTATTTCTGTGGATGACGATCCTTCGATGGGTCAAATGATTTATTGGGGAGAACAACCGATAGATATTTCTCAAGTTTCAGTTGCCGTTGCGAGAAATCCTACATGGAAAGTTTTTTTAAGGTACCATGTAGATATCCCCGCATCGGTACTCAATGATGTCCATGAACAAGTCTTAATGGGAGGCCAATCGAATATTGTTTTTGGTGCCTTTAAATCGGCGGAGTAGACTTTAAAAGTCATGGATACTTTTAAGAAAATTTTGGATGATGTCGATGAAGTCGACCTTACTCCAATGATCGATGTTACATTCTTGCTATTAATCTATTTCATGGTCACCACCATGATCAAGCAACCTGAAGCGGAACTTTCTGCTATCCTCCCGGGGAAATCTGCACCAAGCAGTTACAATAAACCAAAGCCTGAATCCCATATAGAAATCGAAGCAGATGGCTCGGTCAGGGTGGATGGCAACTACATGGGTAATGCATTTGAAGCCTTAGATCTTCCCGATGTTAAAGATTATTTGCTTGGAGAAAAAAGTAAGCATGGAGAAGATTTTGTAGTACATATTTGGACAGATCCATTAGCCAATTGGCAAGCCCCTCTAGCTGCATTGAATGCATGCGGAGCTGCCAAGATAAAGAGTGTGTCGCCAAACATGAGACGAAAGTAAGGCGTGCTTCCAAATGGTAGTTTGTAAATTTCTACATACCCGTTTGCGGGTAAATGATTTAGAAAAAACGCTTGGATTTTATCAACGGGTTTTTGATCTAAAAGTCACCCGTAGGCATGAATCACCTCGTGGGTCTAAGCTAGCATTTCTTGCTGTGCCTAACAGTGAAGAGGAAATTGAAATTACCTATTTCCCGGGATCTGGCCCAGTGAAAGTACAGGAGGATTTAATGCATTTGGCCTTTGAGGTCGATAGTATGATAGATTTTCAAACTCATTTAGATTCAATTGGTGTGCCCTTGAGTGATGGTCCAACCCAAAGCTCATCAGGTTCAATTTTTGCTTTTGTGGATGCACCTGAAGGTTACGAGGTCGAGGTAATTGAACGGCCAAAGTAGAACCTTTCTTTAGGGTTATCGTTTTCATATTAAGTAATACAATTAATTATGGTCACCATGATTAAAAGTTCATTTTGTTTGTTCCTCAGTGTACTTTCTCTTCTAGCCCAAGAAACACCACAGGAATTGGAAGCGAGTCGGGAAATCCTGTTTGACGGCCAAAGCCTGGAAAATTGGGAAATTACAGATTTTGCGGGTCGGGGAGAAGTTGGCCTTGATGGAAATGGAAGTGCCATGCTTGAATTTGGCATAGCTTTGACCGGCATACATTGGGTCGGTAAGGAGTTGCCCCGGGTGAATTATGAAATCAGATGGGACGCCAAGAAGGTTATGGGGACAGATTTTTTTGGTTCCCTCACATTCCCTTACTTAAAAAGTCATGGAACTTTAATTCTTGGCGGTTGGGGAGGTGCTTTGGTTGGAATATCTTGCATTGATGGTTTTGACGCATCAGAAAACGATGCGGCCACGGCTCATCGATTTCGTACGGATCATTGGTATACCTGTCGTTTACGAGTTACGGGTACCCATTTAAAATTTTGGGTTGATGAAGAAAAATTGATTGATTGTGAAGTTGAAGGTAGGGAAATATCCATGCGTACGGGAGAGATTGAAATGTCTATCCCATTGGGCTTCTCTACTTATGATACAACGGGTCTTATCAAAAATGTAATTCTTATCAAGTTGTCGGACTAAGAGACACCAGCCCGTACAGGCTTAGGATGTTTGTAGAGTTTTATTTTCGCGCAGCCTTAATTGGCCACAGGCAGCATCTATGTCGTGTCCTTTTTCCATACGCAAAGTTACCCGTGGTGGGTTGCCTTGCACCACCTTTTGGTGGAATGCACGAATTTGTTCAAGGGAAGGCCTTTTCCAAGAAAGTCCATCCACACGGTTGTATGGAATCAAGTTGATCTTCGCATTAAGCCGACGCGCATGGCTTACTAAGAGCTCCGCTTGCTTTAGGTCATCATTTACGCCTTCGATCAAAATATATTCCAATGTGATCATTTTTTTGCGCTCCGCGATAAATTTTTCACATGATTCGAGCAAAGTGTTGAGAGGATAGCGTTCATTGATGGGCATAATCTTTTGGCGGGTTTGATCATCCCCGCCATGGAGAGAAATCGCCAGGCGTATTTGAGCGGGGTATTTTGCAAGTTCTAAGATCTTGGGAGCCAATCCACTGGTGGAGAGTGTCAGGTGTCTCGCTCCAATACCTAAGCCCTTTTCGGAAAGAATCTGATCGAGCGCAGGGAGAAGGGCAGGGAGATTGGCTAAAGGTTCCCCCATGCCCATGAACACTAAATTATCAATTCTACGATTTGCCTGATTGCGGGCGAGAAGAACCTGACCAACGATCTCCCCAGTGGTCAGGTTACGCTTTAAGCCATCCAATCCACTGGCACAAAATTTACAACCTATTGCACAGCCCACTTGTGTGGATACACAAAGGGTTAGTCGTGATGAACGTACGCCTTTTGTCCCGGTGGTTGCCGGAATGAGCACGCTCTCGATAAGTTGTCCGTCCCTTAGTTTCCATAGGAATTTACGGGTGGTGTCGGTTGAACCTTGAGACCGAAGTATCTCCATAGGACACAAGTCCCAATGAGTAGAAAGTTCTTGCTTAAGAGATTTGGGCAGGTTGGACATCTCTTCCCATTCGAAGCATCCTTGTTCAAAGATCCAATGGCGCAACTGTTCCATGCGGTAGGTTGGAACTTTGCCAAGTTGCCATTTTTCGAAGGGCTTATCTAAAAGTAAAGGATTCACGATTATTCTTTTGCCCGAAAACTCGGGCCATGGCAAACGATCAAGTCGGTTACATCTTGCCCAATACTAAAAATAGGGAGAGCATGTAATGTATTACCTATGTCAAACTCTTTGGTCGATAAATCATTAGTTCATTTAAGCGAGGCTGGTTTACGGTTGACCAAACAGCGAAAAGCGATGCTGGAGGTTTTGGCAAAAGCTGAAAAACCATTGTCCGCTGAAGAGGCACACGCCGAACTTCCTTCCGGTACCTGCGACCTGGTAACTGTGTATCGTTCACTTGAACAGTTCGACCGTGTTGGAGTCGTTCAACTTGGAGTTCGGGAAAATGGAACAAAAGTGTACTGCCTATCCCACGGACATGATCACCACCATCATTTGACCTGCCGAATCTGTGGTCGTACCGAACGAGTGGATATATGCATGGCCGAAGAATTAGAACAGGTAGGAAGATCTTACGGATTCACTGAATTGTCCCATGTGATGGAACTCTTTGGAACTTGTCCAAAGTGCTAAAAAGAAGTCTGAATTTGAAGAAAGTCCTTTAGAATAAAAATTTATATTCTTGGGTATTCTCCCTTGCTTGCTCTCCTTTTTTTATGGAATATGATGTTTTTATAAAATTTTGTATGTTTAGAAATATTACTATTTTACTCTGTTTTGGAATTACTTCCTTGTCCGCATCTCCAGATCTTGAGTTAAAAAAGATAGAAAAAGCACTGCAAACAGTTGCGCCTGTTAAATCCAAAAAAGTTCCTCAAATTCTAGTTTATTCGAAAGCGAGTGGATTTGCTCACAAGTCCATTCCGACCGGAGTTAAGGCATTACGTGCTTTGGCACAAAAGACTGGAGCCTTTAATCCAAAGTTTTCTCAGTCGGTTGAAGATTTTTCAGTAGAAAACCTAAAAAAGTTTGATGGATTAATTTTTAATAATTGCACACGTGTGGAAAAGGCTTTTGTCAGTCAAAAACAGCGAAGCGCACTTTTGAATTTTATTAGGAAAGGTAATGGTTTCGTCGGTTTTCACGGAGCTTCAGACGCGGGTATGCCCAAATGGCAAGAGTATACAAATATGATTGGAGGTTGTTTTGATGGACACCCCTGGAATGCAGGTGGCACATGGCCCTTTAGGGTTGAGGACCCTGGGCATACTTTGTCTAAAAGCTTTGCCGCTAATACCTTTCGCTTTTCGGATGAGATCTATCAATACAAAGGTTACGATCGTAAGAACCTGCGTGTTTTAATAAGTTTGGACGCAAATAAAAGTGGGAAGTCTGGAAAGTCTCCTACTCAAGATTATCCAGTATCCTGGGTTAAGTCTTATGGAAAAGGGAGGGTGTTTTATTCAAACTTTGGACACAATAAAGCGACTTGGTGGACACCTTTCTTATTGGAACACTTCCTTGCAGGCATTCGATGGTCGGTGGGAGAATTGGACGGGCTGCACGATAGTTTGCCCCTGCCACCCAAACTTTGATGTATTAAACTTAACTCCTAAACTAATAACATAAAACTATAATAATGAGTAACCAAGATTCAGTAAGTAGACGAAATTTCATGGGATCAGCCGCCCTTGCCAGTGCTGCGGTTTCATTTCCCAATATACTAACCGCAAAAAGCAAAGGAAAAGAAGTTATTCGATTTGCTTTGATCGGTTGTGGAGGGCGGGGAAAAGGTGCCGCTGCTCAAGTAATGAACTCACCTCACAAGACCGAATGTGTGGCACTGGCAGATGCTTTCATGGATACAGCAAAAGGAGCCCAGAATTACCTCAAACATGTTGGGCATGAAGATAAGCTTAAGGTAACAGATGATACCATTTTTGCCGGTTTAGATGCCTACAAGAAGGTTATGGAAATGGATAATGTTGATTTGGTTCTCCTAACCACTTCACCTGGATTCCGTCCTTTGCATTTCGAGCATGCCATCAACAAAGGCAAACATGTCTTTATGGAAAAGCCAGTTGGCACAGATGGAGCAGGAATTAGAAGAGTTCTCGCAGCAAATGAAATTGCCAAGCAAAAGAATCTTATGGTTGCCGTTGGTCTTCAACGCCACCATGAGCCTAATTATATTGAAACCGTTAAGCGTATTCAGGATGGTGCGATCGGTGATCTTTCCTATGCACGTGTATTCTGGAACGGGGGAGGAGTTTGGACCAAGAAAAGAACTTCCAGCCAAAATGATATGGAATACCAAGTTCGTAATTGGTTTTATTTTAACTGGCTTTGTGGAGACCATATTGTTGAACAGCATATTCATAACACTGATATCATTAATTGGATCAAAGGAGCCTATCCAATCAAAGCGAGCGGTCATGGAGGCCGCCAAGTGCGCGGTAATCCGGCCAATGATCCTGATTGGAAAGATCACGGAGAAATCTTTGATCATCATTTCGTTGAGTTTGAATATGCGGACGGTTTTAGGATGTACAGTCAATGCCGACATATTAAGGGATGTTCCCAAAATGTATCCGAGCACATATATGGAGCTGATGGATATAGCCAGGTAGGTGGACCTCACACAATCTTTCCAAAATCGGGAGATCCTTGGCGTTATCCAGGTAAGAAAGTTGGCGGTCACCAACAAGAGCAGCTCAATATGATTGATGCATTGGCTAAGGGGGAAGTTTACAATGAGGGAGATTATGGTGCGAAAAGTACCATGACCAATATCCTTGGTCGTTGCGCCACTTATTCCGGTAAGGAGATCACCTTTGATCAGGCATTAAATTCGAAGGTAGAGCTTTGTCCTAACATTGATTCCCTTAGTTGGGAAAGCGAAGCCCCTGTACAAATGAATTCTGCTGGAGGGTACGATGCACCAGTGCCTGGAAAAACTCGAGTGATCTAATTCATACTTAATCAAGAATCTTAGATGCGACCCCGGGTGAAAAACTCGGGGTCGCTTTGTTTTGACCCGGCAGGATTAACCTTTAGCAAATTAGTTATGATTCTTTCAGACGGAGCTATTTTAGATGCAATTCAACGCAGGGATATTGTTATCGAACCCTATGACCGTACTTGCCTGGGTACAAACAGTTACGATGTCCATCTTTCTCCACACCTTGCCTGTTATGTGGATGATGTAATTGATGCCCGTAAGCACAATCAGGTGGAACATTTTACCATACCAGAAGATGGATTTGTTTTAAGACCCGGGCAAACTTACTTGGGAGCCACTTTGGAATATACCGAAACTCGTCGGTTTGTTCCCTTTTTGGAGGGAAAGTCGAGCGTGGGCAGGTTGGGCATTGATATCCATGCAACAGCGGGTAAGGGAGACGTTGGATTTTGTAATCATTGGACGTTGGAAATTTCTGTTTCTCAACCTGTACGAATCTATGCAGAAATGCCCATCGGGCAGCTCATTTATTTTTTGGTGGAGGGAGAAGTCGAGGTAGATTATTCCAACAAGGCCTCCGCTAAGTACAATCAACGTTCTTCATTACCGGTTGAATCAATGATGTGGAAGAATGCTTTTTAAGTGAATAAGGAAGAAGGGCTGTTAAGAGAAATTCTCGAGGAACATGCTAGCAATCCTTGTGGCCAAGATGAATTGTCCGACACCTCTCATACTGGCGAATGGAAGAGTCGTAAAACAGGGAATCTTTGTTGTGTGCAAATACAGGTATATAATAATCAGATATTGCGGATGGTTGCTCGAGTTGAAGGTTCTGCATTAGCAAAAGCCTGTGCATCAATTATGTGTAGTGAGTTGCAAGGTAAATCTATTGAGAGTGCCCGAACAACGATGCAAATAGTCAAAAAATGGATCGAGTACGGAGAAGCACCAGAGAATTGGCAGGGCGAGCTAGTGGTATACCAATCCTTGGTTCAATTTCCCGAACGAGTGGATTGTGCGACCTTGTGCTGGAACTCACTCAAGAATGCACTCGAAGGCTAATACCCAAATTTTTTGTAACCCTTATACCCACCACCTGAATTTCCCCAATTCGAATTCCCGAATGATCGCTCTTTTCGATGCCCGTGGCGGGAATGTGCATTGAGTAACTCATACCGCGACTCGGGAAGTTCTTTGATGAACCTGCTTTGCATAAGTCGAACGGGCATACCTTTTTGGTTGGCGAGGGTGGGGTAGAGTAGGTGTAAAGATCGTTCTGCCCGGGTAGTCGCAACATAAAAGAGCCTTCTTTCTTCCTCCAAGTCACCCTCCCCGTCAATTGCCCGCTTATTGGGAAAAAGTCCATCCGCCAAGCCGATGATAAATACATGGGGATACTCCAGACCTTTAGACTGGTGGATAGTGGATAATCGAATACAGCTTTCTCCCTGTCTAACTACTCGATCTCCGGATTCTGAACTAAGAAGTACCAATTGTGAGAGCATTTCTGCTAAACTTTGATGCTTGGAAGCAAAATCTACTAGGCTTTCTAAATCCTCTTCCCTTCTCGGCCAGTTTTCGAAGGTTGCTCGGAGGTATGTTTGATACCACCCGCCAATGGCTTCTTCGACCACAACGGATGGAGTTGCTGTAGCTGCAATCACATCAATATTAGCCAAGGTTTCAGCCATCGACACCCAGTCTTCCTTGGCATCTGCTGGAACTTTTTTAAATACCTTTTCTTCTCCCAAGACTTGGCAGATTGAGACAGCTTTTTCAGCGGCAACTTGGGTAGCAAGTTTTAACAGTTTGATTGCAGTTTTTTCTCCAATTTTAGGGAGTAGGCAAGCAAAACGGAAGAAAGCTGTACTGTCTTTGGGGTTGGCCACAAATCTCAATTGGGCGACCATATCCTTAACATGAGCTTGTTCGAAAAATTTCAATCCACTGGTTATGAGAAAAGGAAGTCCGCGACGAGAGAGTTCAACCTGAAGCTCCATAGCGTGATAATGAGCTCGGTATAGGATGGCGATTTGATCATAGTTTGCCCCGGAATCATACAGCTCTTCAATTTTAGAGATTACAAAATCAGCCTGTTGATAAGCTTCCAACGTTGGTACCACTCTTGGTAATTCATGGTGTGGTCGGGATGCCTTTAACTCCTTAGTAAAACTTTTTTCAGCCGTTCGATTCTCAAGAATTCCGTTGGCTAAATTAAGGATTTCTGGAGAGCTCCGGTAATTGGTTTCGATTTTATAAATTTTAGCTCCCGGGTGCCTCTCTGGAAAAGAAAGGATCTGATCGAGGTCAGCCCCTCTCCAGGTGTAGATGCATTGAGCATCGTCACCTACGGCCATTACCTGATGGTTTGAAGCAATTTGGTCAACAATGCTGGCTTGGAGCAAATTCACATCCTGATATTCATCTACGAGGACATGGGAAAAACGATTTTGGAAATAGGTGCGTGCATCTTCGTGTTTTTCCATAAGCGTTAGCCAAAAGACAAGTAGGTCGTCGTAATCGGTTAATCCTCGAGCTAATTTCGTTCGGGTGTAAGCGTCGAAGAAATGCTCAATTTTTGAGACAAGTTCACGGTTCGAGGGATAACGAGCGAGGGCTACCTCTTCGACATCTTTACCCACGTTTCTAGCAAAGCTTATCAATCCTTTGATCGGCTTTGCCTTGGGGTTTTCTTTTGCTTTGAAGAAGTCGGGGTCGATTTCCCGAATGATTTCATTTAAGAGTGCGTCTGAATCACCATCATCGAGGATGGTAAAACTTCTGGGTAGACCGATTAAATCTCCAAACATGCGCAGTGCCTGGCCACCGACATGATGAAAGGTACCACCAAGAAACCTGTGACCGCCTACGCCGGTCAATTCTTCAACTCTTTCAAGCATTTGCCTAGATGCTTTGTTGGTAAAAGTGAGCAGGAGGATAGATTCCGGAGAAGCTCCTTGTTCCAAGAGGTAAGCAACCCGATAGGTCAAGGTACGTGTTTTACCCGAACCGGCTCCGGCCAAAACTAAAGCAGGACCATTTGGTGCAGTGACCGCCTGGTATTGGTCTGCGTTTAACTCTTTTTTAAAATCAATACCTTCGCCAGTGGCAGGCTTGATCGATTGGGGTGGCGGACCAAATAAATCGTCTTCTTCGTCTTCGTAGTCGTACATGTTAAGATGATGCTGAACTTGCTTTGGATATTAGAGGTGCAAGAAAATCACGATGAACAACCTCGGATCGATTGCTCCAGGAATAAGTCTTGATAACGGTTTCATTACTTGCTCCGATAATTTCTTCAAGCTCTTCACTTGAAAAACGAGAAATTCCCCGAGCAATGATTTTACCTGACGGATCGAGGATGGATACTACATCTGACCGTCCAAAGGATCCGGTTGAATGTAAAATCCCACTGGCTAAGAGGCTCGCTCCTTGTTCAAGGATAGCCGTGCAGGCTCCTTGATCAATTTCGATTGATCCCTGAGGGTTTGGGAAAAAAGCCAGCCATTTCTTGCGTTGCTTTAACTCTAAGCCCGCAGGGGCAAAAAAAGTACCCTCGGTTTTACCTTCGATAATTTGCGGAAGTCGCCCTGGGGTCTCCCCACATCCAATAAATACTGCACAACCTGATTTTGTCGCCACTTTGGCGGCCTCAATTTTAGTCGCCATTCCACCCATCGCGGTCGGGCTGGTCGTACCTTCAGCCATTTTTTCGATCTCAGCATTAATTTCACTCACAAACGGAACAAGCACACCAGAATTTACCGATGTCATTAATCCTTTTGCGGTTGTTAGGATAATTAGAAGTTCGGCTTGTGTTAGGGAGGCTAGAAGGGCTGACAATATGTCGTTATCGCCAAATTTCAATTCTTCATCACTGATTGAATCGTTTTCATTGACGACTGGAACAACACCCCTCTCTAGTAAAGAATCTATCGTTTCTTTTACTTTTATAGATCTTGCTTCCTCATTAAAATCCTCACGGGTTAACAAAATCTGGGCGGCTAAAAAACCGTGAGCACTGAGGGCAGATTTCCATGCGTGCATCAGTTCACTTTGTCCAATTGAAGCACATGAACGAAGTACAGACAAATCACCAGGCCTTGAAGCAAGGCCAAGTTTTCCCATGCCTAAGCCAACGGCACCAGAGCTAACAAGCACAACATCAATACCTTGCTTTTTAAGCAGATCTATGCCGGAACAAATTTGAGAAATTCTTTCAACTCGGATGTTCCCGTTACCTGCTGATAACAGACCGGTTCCTAATTTGATTACCACACGCTTCATTTAATACATCCTTCTAATTTTCAAAGATGCGAGAAAAGGTAAATAGAGCAAACCTCAAGCAAACGAAGTTTATTGGATTCTCAATTTGCCAAATAACTTTTGCTTTAGACTTTTCTTAAATCAGATTCCTTTGCACTCACCGCTTGAGTGATTTGGTCTCCCATATCATCAGTCAATTTCTGGACCTCTTTTTCTGCCCTCTTGAAGTCATCTTCGGGAAGGCCTTCTTTTTGTAGAGATTTTAGTGTATCCAAACCTTCTTTGCGGGAAGCTCGAATTCCAATCCTTCCATTTTCCGCAAAGCCCTGAGCCATTTTGCATAATTCCTCCCGCCTTTCTCCGCTTAACTCAGGGATAGGTAAACGTATGAGTTCACCAGTAACAACCGGATTAATACCAAGTTTTGCATCGATAAGCGCTTTTTCGATAGGAGCAACAGTGCTTTTGTCCCAGGCTTGAATCTGCAGGGTTCGCAAGTCTGGTGTAGTGATGGCAGCAACATCTCTCAGTTTCATAGAGGATCCGTAAACATCAACCGTAACTCCTTCGATCATCGAGGGGTTTGCTTTGCCTGTGTGTAGAGTGGCAAACTCACTTAAGACATGATCTACGGACTTTTGCATGTCGTTTTTTATCTTTTTAAAAATAACTTCGGTATCCATAATATTATAGGGTTTTGTATTGTATAAATTAAATAGGTATAACTAGCGAACAATCGTACCAATCGATTCACCGCAAACCGCTTTGCGAATAGATTGCTCCTGTTGAAGGTCAAAAACAAGAATGGGCATGCGATTATCCATGCATAGAGAAAAAGCGGTTGAGTCCATGACCGATAAGCGTTTCTCCAGGCAATCCATGTAAGTAAGTTCAGAAAACCTTATGGCGTCTTCGTACTTGTGTGGGTCCTTGTCATAAATACCATCCACCTTGGTCGCCTTTAAGATAATATCGGCGGATATTTCACTGGCTCTTAACGCAGCTGTTGTGTCGGTAGAAAAATATGGATTTCCAGTGCCTGACACAAAAATAACTATTCTTTCACGTTCGAGGTGCCGAATTGCCCGGCGTTGAATGTAGGGCTCGGCTAATTTATCCATAGGGATGGCACTTTGTACTCGCACTACAGCCCCCATTTTTTCCAATCGATCCATCAAAGCGAGACCGTTGATAACCGTGGCAAGCATACCCATCGAATCCCCTGTTGTTCGGTCAATGCCTTTGTCGGTCCCTTGCAAACCTCGAAAAATATTACCACCACCTACTACAAGTCCAACCTCTACACCCATATCAGAAACCGCTTTTATTTCACCGCAGATCTTTTCTAAAGATTGAGCAAAAATGGGTTCACCTGCGGTTCGATTTCCGAGGATTTCCCCACTGATTTTAAGAATAATTCGTTTGAATTTGGGTTTAGGCATCATAAATTTGAAGGTTGGTAGTTCCTTGACTTTATCGGATGATAAAGCAGTATGTAAATCCCGTAGCCTGGTGGTGTAATGGTAGCACAGAGGTTTTTGGTACCTTCAGTCGGGGTTCGAATCCCTGCCGGGCTGCCACTTGTGTTTCTTGATTGCTTTGTTTTGTTTAAAGAAGCTTTGTAAAACTTCTTAGTTTTCAAATGGATCAAATGTAGGTGGCGGTGGGGGTGGTTCCGGAAATTCTGTAAAACCATTCTTGTTAGATTCTGTTGGAGCAGGGTTTGCAAAAACATCTCCTAAAGGTACTTCTTCAGGATTATTGTTACTTTCTTGGTTGTCAGGGCTTTCTCCAAACGGATCAAAGGTAGCCGGAGGTGCGGGAGGATCGTTTAAAAGACTTTCCGAAGCAGGCTGAGTTTTTTCAAAAGGATTTGCATTTGATTCATCGGGTAATTCTTCTCCAAAAGGATCAAAAGTATCTGGAGTAGGCGGAGCGGGCAAATTACTCGAATCAGGTACCTCAAATGGATCATTTCCCAAAGGGGCTTCAGCTTGGGGCTGGGGGGAGAAAGATGGTTCATTTGATTGAGGCTCTGCAGGAGGTGTTAAGTCACCAAACGGGTCGAAAGAAGGTGCAGGAGCTGGAGGTGGCGGGGGTAAAGTATTCTCAGGTGCTACTTTAGTAACTTTATTTGACTTAGGTTGGGGTGGTGGGAGAATTTCAACAGGAATAGATGAAGGCAATGGATCCTTTGACGCAGGAATTAATTCTGTTTTAGGACCTTCAGAAACTTTTTCATCGGAATTATCCTGTTTGCTCTCATCAAGTTCGATGGGCTTGGGTAGTTTGTTACCTGGAACAGTTTGATCTTTATTTTTTTCTTTTTCGGGCAAAGGAGGCAGGTCGATCTTTTCTAATGCATCAATTCCTTCCGAACTTTCTCGTGAAGCTGGTTCTTTTTCTTTTTCTCTTGATTCTTGAGCAACAGGAGGGGAGGTGGGGGTAGCAATTCTTTGTCCAGTTAATAAATCTTGGGCAGGGATACCGTTGTTAAACCGAATTTCCGATATTTTTTCTCCGCTCTCGTCCCATTCGGTGCATACGCCATGTTCGAGGTTGTTTTTAAAATTATAGTCAAACTGTTGTTGCCCAGAAAGGAACCATCCCTTGGAGTTACCTTCCATCTTATTATCTAAAAATTGGGCGGAGAGACGCTTCTTACCATTTTCATACCAAATTGTCCTAAGACCGTGTTGCTGATCTTTTTGATAAAAGAGACCGAGTTTTTGTTGTCCATTGGGGTACCATTCCGAGGATGGACCTTCCCGCAACCCGTGTCTGTAGATTGTTGCAGATTTCTCAGTTCCGTCCGAGTACCACTCTTTGGCTTCTCCGTGAGCAACCCCCTCCCGCATTTCGACCTGAAAACTTTTAATCCCATTGGGGTGCCATTCTGATTTTGGTCCGGTTAGTTGATCTTCTTGATAAGTTTCTTCACGCCATAACTCGCCAGTGATTCGAAATTCTTGAGAAGGACCGTGGCGATTGCCGTTTTTATAAACGATAGAGGTTCTTTTTCTACCGTTGTAGAAATATTCTAGGGTGATCCCGTGACGCTGACCGTCTTTCCAGGAAGAAATTGATTTTGTAGGGCTTTGTTCAAAAGTTTCGATGGCCTTACCACTGAAGGGTTCCTTCTGTTTGGTAAGGTTGCCCTCGATTTCGGCTTCGCGAACTACGCCTGTGTCGTCGACTTCCAACCAATGGAGCATGACGGTTTGGTCAGTGGAAAAGGTTAGTGGATCTGTGCTTGTATTACTTAAATGAACACAAGAAACAAATGGTATGAGAGCGAGGGAGCAAATCCAAGGAGCCAGTGACTTCTTCATAAACAATTTAATGTCTTTGCCAAGAGGTTGTGGCAAGAGGTTTTTCGTAGGCGGAGTTTCGATACAGGTAAGCTTTTTGGGTTTTGTTTAAAGATTTTTCAGACTTGATGAACCTGGTTGATAGTTCTTGAATCTAAAAACTATGGAAACACACGAGATAGATTATGAATTGATTGGCGACGACATGCAGATCGTTGAGATTGAACTAGACCCTGAAGAAACTGTGGTGGCTGAAGCAGGTGCCATGAATTATTTGGAGGAAGATATTGAATTTGAGGCCAAAATGGGAGACGGGTCAAAGCCTCGTCAAGGTATGTTGGGAAAGTTATTTGATGCGGGGAAAAGAGTGCTTACTGGAGAATCCATTTTTATGACCCATTTTACTAATCATGGAGCATTGAAAAAAAAAGTCGCATTTGCTGCTCCTTATCCAGGGAAGATTATTTGTATGGATCTTAAAAACCTTTCGGGGGAAGTCCTTTGTCAAAAAGATTCTTTCCTTTGTGCTGCCTTAGGTACTCAGATTTCTATTGCTTTTCAGAAGCGCCTAGGGGCGGGCTTTTTCGGAGGAGAAGGATTTATTTTACAAAAATTGCAAGGAAGTGGAAAGGCATTCGTACATGCCGGAGGAACAGTTGTAACCAAGGAGTTGCAAGGAGAAACCCTCCGGGTGGATACTGGTTGTGTGGTTGCTTTTGAATCTAGTCTTCAATTTGATGTGCAAATGGCTGGTGGTTTGAAATCAATGTTTTTTGGTGGGGAAGGCCTATTTCTTGCAACCTTACGAGGGCATGGGCGTGTGTGGTTGCAAAGCCTTCCTTTTTCCCGTTTAGCAGATCGTATAATCCAGTCCGCCCCGTCTTTTCAGGGTAAAGACAAGGGGGAAGGCTCTGTTCTCGGGGGTCTTGGGCGGTTAGTTGATGGAAATTAAGTATATGTTTGTGAGATTACAGGGGTTTTATAAAGAAGAATTTCTAATCTGGATAAAGAAAATCTTCCAGATCTCTCCTTTGTTTTTTAGTGGGTCTACCTGTTCCTTTCTTGTTAGTGATTCGAAGAGTTAGTCGCTTTCCATGTTCTTTTGCTTTTTCATAAGCTTCGGGGGTGGTCAGGTCGCTCAAAAGATTTTGAGCTAGAGGTGCAGATAATCGCTTTTGACTTAAATCTTCTATCCTAACCACTTTTTGCAATGGACCGAGTTTGATCGAAATAATGTCCCCTATTCTAATCTCCCTAGATGCTTTAAGGGGCTGGTCATTTATTTTGACCCAGTTTTTCTTGCAGGCTTCCGATGCCATATTTCTTGTTTTGTACAATCGGGCGGACCATAACCATCGGTCGACTCTCATCTTTTCGAGGCTATCGTATTCAGGCATTCAAGCGAAGTAAGGTAGGCTTTATTATTTTTGGGGAAATGAGTCAGCGTTTTACACTGGCTCGATAAGTACCGGTTTCGGGAAAGTTCGATTGATTGTTTTCCTTTGAATTTCTTATGGGAGTCAGTTCTATAATGAAATCTTCCTTAATAATAGATGTCGGGAGAGTTCTTGGAGGCAGAGGCAAGCTGGGTTTATGTGAAGGTTTTGGAGGAAGGTTTAGGAAAATAGATTCCGCCTTATCCCAATTCATATACAACCAACCTCCAGCACTACCTAGAACTAGTAGAGAAAAAAGTAGCATGAGTGAACCCGCAATACCTGAATTTACTGAATTCTCAGCTTCGGATGAGGCTTTTCTTCTTTCAATCAAAATGCCCACTAATATGGAAATCTCGAAGAGGAAATAAAGAGGAATGGTAAGGATACATAGACTCACCGGGTCACCACCCGGAGTAATGAGAGCAGCAGAAACCATGAGTATAACAAGAACAAATCTGCGACTTGAGCGCAATTTTTGAACGGTTAGTACCCCAATACGGATTAACAAGATCAATACCAATGGAAATTGGAATGCCAAACCTACAGCAAAAGTCATCCAAATTACAGTACTGTAATAATTTCCGGCCTCTGGACGGTATATTTCGAGCCCTAATACATTAAAAGAAAATTCGATAGTAAACGCCAGGGATAGGGGAAGAATGAAAAAGTAAGTCATTCCAGAACCGGCCAAAAAGAGGAAAGTGGCGGCCAAACAGCCAGGGAAAAAGACTTTTTTTTCTTTGAAGGTTAAGCCAGGGGTCACAAAACTTCCCAGAAAATAAAAGATAAGGGGAAGAGAGAGGCCCAACCCTCCGAGGAAGCAAATTTTCATAGCAATGAAAATGGGCGAGTAGGAACGAATGACTTGCAATAAGTTTCGGTCTTTGCCACCGGCAAAATGAATGAGCAATCGCAAACGATGCTGAGGGTCTGTAACTCCCCAAGTCACAAGATCATTTTCCGTGGCGTGAATTAAGTCAATTAATTCAACGCCCTGTTCTTCCAAATTCGCTTGGTACTGCGAGAGTCCGGTTGCCTGTAGGTCAATTGACAGGTTACCAAAGTCTTGAACCGCCGATATCAATGGCCGTTGTAGTAGTCGAACTGAATCGCCCAAAAAGGCCGCAACCACCAGGCATCCTAATACAAAGGCAACAAAGGATTTAAAAATTACCCAACGCATTTCTTCCAAATGCTCTAAAAAATGCATTTTATTTGGATCGTTTTTGCCTGCCTTAGCTTTCCCTAAAGCTCCAACTAGACCACGCTCGCGAAAGCGTTGGCCAAAAGTTTGTGGATTATCCTGGGGAGGTGGTGGGGTCATCATTCATCAGTTAGCAAATCATGTATCACAAAATATAGGAACCAATAATTTTGGTCTAAAAACTTCGAGCCGTCTAGCTTTGAATCTTAGGCAAGCCGTAGAAATTTCTTTTACTGCGGGGGGAATTGCATTGAGCAAGAAAATTTAATGTTTATGAGAATTCCAACTGTCGCCTGGTTGTAAAAGTGCTCCGTTGACAAGTCCGCACATTATTTAGATGTTTGTCGGTTTGTTATTTTCTTCCTCAAGTAAATTACGTCCCAAAACATAAACCCACCACTTACACATGGCACAGACAAAGAAGACCAAATCGGCCAAAACTAAATCGGCCAAGAAAGCCCCCGCCAAGATGGCGAATAAAGCCAAGGACATTAAATATGTCTACGACTTCGGAAAGAAGACGGACGGAGATGCCAAGTTGCGTGAACTGCTTGGAGGAAAAGGAGCCAATTTGGCTGAGATGGCCCGTATCGGATTGCCCGTGCCTCCAGGATTTACCATTACCACCGAGGTTTGTACCCATTATTATGCTAACAAACGCACTTATCCTAAGGTTTTGGATACACAAATCCGTAAGTCTGTAGAGTTAATGGAAAAACAGTTGGGTAAAAAATTGGGCGATTTGAAGACCCCTCTTTTATTATCTGTCCGCTCGGGTGCTCGCGATTCTATGCCTGGTATGATGGATACCATCCTCAACCTTGGTTTGAATGATGAAACCGTTGAGGCATTGGCTTCCTCCTCTGGTAATGCACGTTTCGCCTGGGATTGTTACCGCAGGTTTATTCAAATGTACGGCGACGTGGTCATGGGAGTACAAAAGCTTCCTTCTGAAGATCATGACCCATTTGAAGAAATAATTGAGAAATTTAAGGCAGAGATTTTTCCTAAGCAAAAAGGCGAGGTTGATGATTCCAAAATCTCCGTAACTCAGATGAAGGAATTGGTAAACCGATTCAAGATTTTGGTTAAAAAACGTACTGGGAAAGATTTCCCCACTTGCCCTTGGGAGCAACTTGAAGGTTCCGTCGGTGCGGTGTTTGGATCCTGGATGAATGACCGAGCCATTGTATATCGTCGGAAATATGGTATCCCTGCAGCGTGGGGAACCGCGGTGAATGTTCAAGCGATGGTTTTTGGAAATACTGGGAAGAAATCGGGTTCCGGAGTTGCTTTTACACGCGATCCAGCATCAGGAGAGAAGGTACTTTATGGTGAATTTCTTACCGATGCCCAGGGCGAAGATGTTGTCGCAGGTGTGCGTACGCCCCGTCCTGTCGCTCAACTCAAAAAAGTTCTTCCCAACCCCTTCAAGGAATTAGTTGCGGTTCAAAAAACTTTGGAAAAGCATTTCAAAGACATGCAGGATTTTGAGTTTACCATCGAGGAAGAGAAACTCTACATGTTGCAAACCCGAAACGGTAAAAGAACCGGGCTTGCTGCAGTTCGTATTGCGGTTGAAATGGTAAAGGAACGTTTGATTGATTGGAAGACCGCGATCAATCGCGTGCCAGCCGATCAGTTAGATCAAGTGCTTTCTCCAGTTTTTGATGCGGCTGCCCAAAAAGCAGCTGACACCCTTTGTAAGGGATTGCCTGCTGGACCAGGTGCTGCATCTGGTCGCGTCTGCCTAAATGCGGAACGTGCGGTAGAAGCAGCCAAGTCAGGAAAGGTATTGCTTGTGCGCCAAGAAACCTCTCCTGAAGACTTGCGCGGAATGATTGCCGCAGAAGGAATATTAACTGCCCGCGGAGGTGTTTCGTCGCATGCTGCTTTAGTTGCGCGCCAAATGGGTAAAGTTTGTGTATGCGGAGCTGCCGCTCTGGAAATCGATTACAAAGCCCGTACCGTAAAAGTTGGTAAGAAAACCTTCAAAGAAGGTGATTTCATGTCAATTAACGGAACCAATGGTGAAGTATTTGGCGGTGAGTTGAAGACTGCTCCATCTGAAATCATTCAGGTTTTGGTCGATAAAAAATTATCTCCGAAGAAAAGCCGAGATTATCAAAACTTTTCCAAGTTGATGAAATGGTGTGAACAAGCAACTAAGATGGATGTTCGAACCAATGCAGATTCACCTACACAAGTTGCCAACGCAATTGCCTTTGGAGCTAGTGGAATTGGACTATGCCGGACCGAACATATGTTCTTTGAGGGGAATCGAATCGATGCGATGCGCCAGATGATCTTGGCCGATGATGAAAAGAATCGACGGACTGCCCTCAAGAAGCTCCTTCCTTTTCAGCGTAAAGATTTCACTGGGATATTTAAGGCATTGGAAGGGCGACCTGCGACCATTCGCTTATTGGATCCTCCCTTGCACGAATTCCTTCCGCATGATCAAAATTCGCAACGTGACCTCGCCAAAAAGCTCGGTGTTCCTTTAGCCACAGTAAAACGTCGCGTTGAAGATCTTCACGAGTTTAATCCCATGCTTGGCCATCGCGGTTGCCGACTTGGCATTTCTTATTCTGAAATTACAGAGATGCAAACTCAGGCAATCATTGAGGCTGCTTTAGCTGTTCAAGAATCTGGCATTGAAGTAAAACCCGAAATTATGGTTCCGTTGGTTGGTTTTGCCAAGGAACTTGAATTACAAGTTGAGGTTATTCATGCAACTGCCAAGAAGGTATTTGCGGCCAAGGGTAAAAAGGTGAAATACTTGGTTGGAACCATGATTGAAATTCCCCGTGCAGCTTTGGTTGCAGATGAAATTGCTAAAACAGCTCAGTTCTTCAGTTTTGGAACGAATGATTTGACCCAAACAACCCTCGGTATGAGCCGTGATGATTCAGGAAGCTTTCTTCCTAACTACACTGAAATGGATGTGGTCTCGGCTAATCCTTTTGCAAGCGTTGATCAAACTGGTGTTGGGCAACTTATGGAAATCGCGGTCAAGAAGGGTAAGTCTTCTCGTCGTGGAATAAAATTGGGTATTTGCGGAGAACATGGAGGTGATCCTTCAAGTGTCGTTTTCTGCCATAATATCGGATTAAATTATGTCAGTTGTTCTCCGTTTCGTGTACCTACTGCACGACTTGCAGCTGCTCAGGCTGCTGTTTCTTAAGTTTAAGTATACATTTGGATATCTTTTCTAAAATGAGGCCCGGGTGCTACTTGCACCCGGGCTTTGTTGTGTAAACATAAGTGGGATTTATTCGATGTTTGAGGTAAAAGAAAAACCAAGGCTAGTTGAGCGTGCTTATTTATTGGCTTGTGTACACTCTGAAAAAGACCGTGAGGAAGCGGATTCCTTACTGGATGAACTCGACGAATTGATTCGGAATTTGGGAATTCAAATAGTTGGCCGTAAGGTAATCCGAATTCGTAAAACCTCGCCCCGCTATATGCTTGGTAAAGGAAAGGTGGATGAAATTCTCGATGAATTAAAAGAAGTCAATGCAGATGTGATGGTTTTTGATAACGAAATATCTCCTGCTCAACAAAGAAATTGGGAAAACGAAAGCAAGATTCTTGTCATTGATAGACATGAAGTCATCTTGGATGTTTTTGCTGAACGTGCTCAGACCAAGGAAGCCAAACTACAGGTTAAACTTGCCCGCTTGGAGTATTCCTTACCACGGTTAAGGCGAGCCTGGACACATCTAGGGAGGCAACGAGGTGGTGGGGTTACACAACGGGGCGAAGGAGAGGCTCAAATCGAACTCGACCAGCGTATGTTACGGGATCAGATTTCGGTAACTCGTAAAGAAATTGTTCAGGTTTCCAAGCAAAGACAAACTGGAAGGTCTCGTAGGCAGCGCCTGCCTTTACCCTCAGTGGCCATTGTAGGTTATACAAATGCAGGAAAGACGACTTTGCTTAATACCCTTACCGGTGCCAATGCTCTTTCTGCAGACAAATTATTTGCCACGCTTGATCCAACGAGTCGTCGGTTGCGATTACCTACAGGCCGTGTAATTGTCTTAACAGATACGGTTGGTTTCATTCGTAAATTACCTCACCGCTTGGTGGATTCTTTTAAAGCCACACTAGAAGAAGCACTTGTTGCCGATTTAATTTTACACTTAGTCGATCTGTCTAACCCAGAATATGAAGCTCAAATGGACACAACCCAAAAGGTACTGGCTGAATTGGGTGCCTCTGATAACGAGCTGGTTACGGTCTACAATAAAGTTGACCGTGGGGGCGATGAAATAGAAATGCTTAGGGCGAAGAAAGTTGGTAAAGATTCTGTTTTTATAAGTGCTCAGACAGGGGAGGGCGTACCTCGATTAATTGATCGTTTAGAAGAAATTTTTGCAGGCAAGCGTGAGATTTTAAAGTTTTTAATTCCCTTAAGTAGATATGATCTCGTAGCCCGGTTGAGAGACCAAGGTGAATTAACGAACGAAGAAACGAACGACGATGGTTATACTGTACTCGGATCTCCTCGCGATGGTTTGATCCATGCGCTTGAGGAATATAAGGTTTTTAATTAGTTATCCTTTTCCTTGTTCCTGAGGTAGTCCACCCAGGTAACACGGAACATACTAGCGGCTATCCAAAAAACTCCTGACATGCAAAAAGATGTCATACTAGAAACAATATTGACTGCTAAAGGATCTTGAGAAGGAACATGAGGTATGAGCACTTCCCGCATGAAAAGAAAAAAGAAAACAGCGAGGACAAAATCGATCAATGCACCTTTGCGTGTGATTAAAGGTTGTTGTGTGGAATCTTCAGACATAAATATTTAGGATGTAGTCGGATTGAAATAGGTCAATTCAATCTAGCTTTCAATATCGTGCAAATCGAATAGGCGCTGCTTTATTTCATCCACACTTAAACTTAATAACATTTGAGGTTGTATGCGGTTACTCGGAAGAGCGGGTAAGTGGTCTAATTTCTCCGCTAAGCAAAGGTTGCGATTTGCTGAAACTTCATCAACGCGATCGATAGGAGTAAAGTGTGGGGCACCGGTTACAACTTCTGGGTATTCTTCAATTAGATCCTTGATTGCTAAAACTGCTTCAGCAAAACGGTCCAATTCTTTTTTGGTGTAGCTCTCAGTAGGTTCGATCATCAATCCGAAAACCTCAGGAAAGGCAACGGTCGGAGCATGAAAGCCAAAATCAAGAAATAATTTACCAACCTGGGGAATTGCCTGGCTTTTACTTACTCCAACTTTCTCTAAACTTGAGAAGTCCTTTTCGCTTAAAGTAAGGATGAATTCGTGCATTCTTTCAATCTTACCAGCACCAGCAGGTAGAGTAGGGTAACGGGATCGAAGAACTTCGAAAAGATAACGTGCGGAAAGTACTGCAATGGAAGACATCCTCGGTACACCTTCTTTACCAAGACGAATTAGATAAGCATATGCTCGTACTTTATGGCCAAAGTTCCCCCAGTTTCGATGAAAACGCCCTATGCTCCTCGATGGAGAGCTAGATCGATATGTTCCATCCGTTTCTTTGCAGATTTGTTTGCCAGGTAGAAAATCAACTAACCGATCAGACACCGCTACGATTGCGTCCCCAGGACCGCCCCCTCCGTGTGGAATAGTCCAAGTCTTGTGCAGGTTATTATGAACTGCATCCACCCCAAGTTTTCCTAAATCGACAATACCAGCAATGGCATTCATGTTGGCACCATCCATGTAAACCAAACCACCTGCTCGATGAACATTCTTTGCAATTTTGGCAAAATTTTCTTCAAAAATACCTGAGGTGTTTGGGTTGGTAATCATGATACCGCAAAGATTTTTACCGTGTTCTTCAAGTTTGGCCTGAAGATCATCTAGATCGATTGTTCCGTGGTCGTTTGCCTTTAGGTAGACGATGCCATTCCCGTATCCGGCTGTGGCCGCTGTGGCAAAATTGGTGCCATGTGCAGAGCTTGGTATTAGCACGATATTTCGTTGCTCATCATTTCGAGACTTATGATAAGCCTGAAATAGCTTCAGCCCCACCAACTCACCTTGTGCTCCGGCAACAGGTTGGGTGGTCACACCAGCTAATCCGGTAATTGATTTGAACCACTCTTGAATTTCAAAAAGAATTTGTAAAGGACCTTGAACATCTTCTTCGGGGGCTTGGGGGTGTACTTGTGAAAAACCATCCAGACCTGCAGCCCAATCATTTAACAATGGGTTGTATTTCATCGTGCATGAACCCAAAGGGTAGCAACCATCGTCTGGGCTAACATTCAACTCGGCTAACTGTTGGTAGTAGTTGAGTAGTTCGTCATGGGAGAAGCTGGGCAGGTTTGCAGCGTCAGTACGAAGGAGGTGAGCCGGTGTGTCTGCCTCTGTTTGGTAACTTGGACCGGCGGGGAAATACTCAAATAAAAAGTCTTTAATTAACTTGAGAGAATTTTCGTCGTGCAGGTCAGAAAAACTTATCTTGTACAACCTTTTGGATTCCTCAGGTAATCGATGGGTAACTTCAATACCTATGTGGATATTATGCAACCTAGCTTGCTTTAGAAATTGGTCATTGTTTTCGTCTACACGGATAAGCAAATCGTTAAAACTTGGAGTCTTTGGGAAAGCGATTTCAACTCCTTGTCTTTGGCGTACCCATTCTGAAACTTTTTGGCGTGCATTTAATGCAGTTGCCAAGGAATTTCTTAATCCTTTTTCTCCTTTTGCTAAAAGGTTTGCTCCTGCAACCGTTGCGAGAAAGGCTTGATTGGAACAGACATTTGAAGTGGCTTTTTCCTTTCGAATATGCTGTTCACGAGTGGACAAAACCATAACAAAACAATCGCGCCCTTGAGCATCTTTGGCTCGACCAACATAGCGCCCAGGGGTATTCCGTAAGTCTCTCTTTGCCTGGTCATGGTATCGACACCCAAATAACCCAAGGCCAGGTCCTCCGAAAGAGGGTGTGATTGCTAGGTGCTGAGCTTCTCCGGCAATAAAATCGACCCCGTTTTTCCCGAACTCAGAGGGTTGTTTGAGTCCTCCGGTAGCCAAAAGTGCAGGATCAATCACCGCGATTGAGGGAATTTCCCAAAGATTGGAAAGGTCACTTAATCGATCAACTTCTTCGAGAAGGCCTAAGGCATTGACCTGAGGGAAAACAAAGGCGGATATGTTACCATGTTCTTTTGCTAAAAATTCTTCTAACCGATCATAGTCAATTCTTCCTGAGTTAGGGTCTAAAGGACAGAATTCAAAATTAAGATCTGTACCTTGAGCATGGGTCTCTAAGAAAGAAATATCTTCAGGGTATAGAGAAGAAGCAAGCAGGACGGAACCAGTACGCTTTCTGGACCGACGGGCACAGGAAATGGCCTCAAATATAGCGGCTGAACGATCGTATAAGGAAGTATTAATTGCCTCAAAACCTGTAAGGCCCGACAAAACACATTGGTAAATCCAGTGTGTGACCAGAGTGCCCTGGCTGCGTTCGGGTTGGTAAGGGGTGTATGAAGTGGTGAGTGGACGCAGCCTAGAGACCTCCTCTACGATTGGGTGAACCTTCCAAACTGGGAGCAAATCTCCAATAAATGAGGTCACCAGATTGCTCGACTTAGCTATGGTTTCAAGGTGTGCCGCAGCGTCCTCGTAGGAAAGTTCAGTTGGCAAAATTGGTCCGTGTGAAAAACGTGTTTCCTGGGGAAAGTGGGCGAAGAGATCATCGAGTTTATCAACACCGGCTTTATCCATCATCTCCGCAATATCAGAATCTGATGCTGAAATGTAGTGTCGGGGAATTTCTCGGGGGTATTCATTAGGGTCGTAGGGAAGAATACCAGTTGAGGAATTGCTTTTGATTGAATGTGGTGCAACGGGAGAACTCATAATTAGATACTATCCATGAGCACCATGACAATGAACGCAAAATCATTCACGTTTACAAAATCTTTTAGGTCCTCATCAGGACCTAAATACACAAGGATTTAAAAGTTAGTTTAGCGACCGATAGGTCTGCCATTGTCCCAGAAATTTCTTTCGGTAACTTCTCCGGATTGGTCAAAAAAGATTTCCTCTCCATGGAGACGACCATTGAGTAGGTTAACTTCACCTTGGGCAAGACCCTGTGGATTCAAAATTCTCATACTACCGGTAAAAGGAGCCCCGCCTTGGCGGATACGAATGGTGTCAATCCCATCGATTAGTTCGGTAATAAAGACGGCTTCTGCTTCGCTTACAGTCCCCTCCCAATCTGCGGTATCAGTGGATTCGACTGTTTGTTTTGAGGAATTAATTTGTTCAGAGATGAAGCCCCTTTCCTTCAGTGCTTCGGCTGGTTCAGTTGCTTGATCGTTGGGTGCATCATCTGGGAGTGGCGTGGGTGTAGTATTTTTATGGGACTGAACCACCGTTATATCCTTGAGTGGAGCTGCATTTTCATCACTTGACTGACTTGATGGATATATCTTTTCAACTATTGTTGTGGGTATGTTCGTGGCACCCAGCACGGGTTCTGATGAAGGACCGGTTTGAACCTGATAATTCAAATTATCCTCGAGCAGAGGCTTGGATAGATTGGGTTTGGAGGATGAGGCAGGAAGTTTGGCGGGCTTGGATACAAGCTCGCCTTGTCTCCAAATCCCTTTGAGAATTCGTCCGTCAATATAGGTCAATGTGCCAGTTCCATGTTGCAAATCATCGAACCATTCACCTTCGTAGGTAACACCGTCACTAGAGAGGAAACGGCCCATTCCGTGACGTTTACCAGCAAGGAAATCGCCCTCGTATTGTGATCCATCTGGCCAATCATAAATTCCCTTACCTGTCCTTTCGTCCTTATGGTAGTCACCTTTATAGCTTTCACCGTTTACCCATAGAAATCGACCGGTGCCATGCCTGAGATCGTCTGCGTATTCGCCATCATAAGTAGATCCGTCCAACCATCTGTAAATTCCAGAA
>JAQXCL010000098.1 GCA_029251885.1 Opitutales bacterium
CTCAGGATGCTACTTTCTTGGACTCGCGCTTACGGGTATTGAAATCAAGAATACGTTTGCGCAGACGAATCAATTTAGGAGTAACCTCAACCAGTTCGTCGGGACCGACATATTCAATCGCCCGTTCCAGTGAAAAGCGAATCGCAGGAGTAAGAGCTTCTGTCCTGTCACTTCCCGCTGCCCGGTGATTGGTCACATGCTTGGCTTTGGTCGGATTGACGGGCAAATCCTCAGTCCGTGGATTCTCCCCAACTATCATACCCTCATAAACTTCTTCCCCTGAACCAATGAACAATTTCCCCCGCGTTTCAATGTTACGCAGTGCGTATGTATTAGACTCACCTTTTTCCATGGATACAAGCGTTCCCGTTTGACGGGTACGAATCTCTCCGGTTACCGGGCGGTACTCCAAAAACAAGTGGGATAAAATTCCACGACCACTGGTAATATTAAGAGCCTCAAACTCCAAACCAATCAATCCACGGGTAGGCATGATTGCCTGCAAACGAGTCCATCCATTGGAAGCCGACATATCATCCACCTGCCCCTTGCGGTTTGCCACAGCTTGCATGCATCCACCAAGGCATTCGTCAGGCACTTCCAAATATAAAGTCTCGTATGGTTCGTGCATCCGCCCGTCGATTTCCTTGCGAATGACAGATGGTCGACTTACCAAAATCTCAAAGCCTTCACGTCTCATAGTTTCCACAAGGACAGCAACTTGCATAGCTCCACGGGCACTGACTTTAAATTCTGTGGAATCATTTCCATCCTCCACCTTGATCGATACATTGGTGCGGGCTTCGCGAAATAAACGTTCGCGAATTTCTCGAGAAGTAACTCGGTCACCCTCGCGTCCAGCCAAAGGTCCGTCATTTACCGAAAAAGACATCATTACTGTGGGAGGATCAATCTGTACAAAAGGTAAACCCTCAGCATCCGGGCTACCCGAAAGAGTTTCTCCAATATCAACCTCTTCAAAACCTGCGACCCCAACAATATTTCCAGCCGCCCCCTCAGATAAATCCTGAGTAGCTAGAGCACTGTATTCAAATACTTTTGTAACCTTGGACCGGGGTGAAGGTCCATTCTCACCAATCCTCCAGACTGGGTCTCCTGACTTGACCTTACCGGAAAGCACTTTGCCCACCGCGATGCGTCCAACATAGTCTGACCAGTCGACATTGCTGACCAACATGCGAAAGTTGGGATCATCATCAATAACCGGAGCAGGCACACGATCCACAATTGCCTCAAAGAGCGGAAGCATGTCAGTATTTTCATCTTCCAGGGAAGCTTTAGCAAATCCTTCCTTAGCACTCCCAAAAAGGAAAGGAGCATTAAATTGTTCGTCTGTGGCTTCCAATTCCAAAAAGAGTTCCAATACCTTATCCTGCATTTTGGCAGGCTCAGCATTGGGGCGGTCAATTTTATTGACGAACACGACAGGTAATAAACCGGCAGCCAAGGCCTTTTGCAAAACGAATCGTGTCTGGGCCTGTGGACCTTCGTGGGAATCCACCACCAACATAACACCGTCCACCATCTTCATGACCCGTTCAACCTCGCCCCCAAAATCGGCATGCCCAGGGGTATCGACTACATTGATTAAATAATCTTTCCAGCGCACGGAAGTATTCTTCGCCTTGATCGTAATTCCGCGCTCACGCTCCTGATCCATCGAGTCCATCGCCCGTTCATCGATTGCCTGATTCTCTCGGAAGACACCAGACTGCCTAAGTAGTTGATCGACCAAAGTGGTCTTTCCGTGATCAACATGGGCGATGATCGCGAGGTTACGAATATGTGTGGAATGTGGTGCGGCGGAATTCATGCAAGCGACCAAAAGTATCGACAACATGCAGCATTGGCAAGGCAAGCTTACACTCAAAACGAATTAATTTTCAGCCTAATCAAAAACCAATCATCAATTGCTTTTACAGGTTCATTAATCCGAGGAAGCTCACCGCAAATAATGCCAGTCCCATTCCCCAGCATAAACTTTTGAGCCAAACCATTTCATCAGATCTCTCCTTATGTATATATTTATTTATTTCCATGACTTATTGTTTTTGTCGATTAATTCGGTGAAGAAGGTTTTGCATCAGGTGTGCCAATCGTAATTTTAATCCCAAATTGAGCGTAATTACTTCACCTTTTATGCCCGCCCGGGAGAAGAAGAATTCCCCTCAAACTTTAAACAAATAATTTTACAAAAAATTTAAAGCTTTCGTGTTGTCCTTTTGACCACTCGTCCTTCAGATGATTTCCCGATGCATCTGCTTCAGGAAATTACCGTTATTGCCACCGTTAGCGTATTGGTCACCCTCATTCTCGGGCGACTAAAACTTCCAGTGGTTGCCGGGCTGGTACTCTCGGGTGCCCTTGTTGGCCCCAATGCTCTTTCACTTGCCCACGACCCCGAAGCCATTGAGGTAATTGCTGAAGTTGGCGTAATTTTCCTTCTCTTTACAATCGGCCTAGAATTTTCCCTCGCCCGTTTGCGCAATATCTTTCGCCAGGTTGCTCTTGGCGGCTTAATCCAAGTGAGCGTAACCGTGCTTGTAACCTTCGCAATCTGTGTAGGTTTTGGTCTCTCCACTCCGCAGGCAATTGTATATGGCTTTGTCTTTGCTTTATCCAGCACAGCCTTGGTTCTTCGCACACTTGGAGAGCGTGGAGAATTAGACGCACCGCATGGGCGCTTTATTGTGGGTACCTTGATCTTCCAAGATCTTTGCATCGTTCCCATGGTGCTTATCGTCCCCTTACTTTCGTTTGGACTCGATAAGCCCGAAACCTGGCAGGCAATTGGCATAGCTTTGGCCAAGGCCGCACTCATGGTTACCCTGCTCTTTGCCGCCTCCCGCAAGCTTGTTCCCCTACTCTTTCGATGGGTGGATGCAAGTCGCAGCAATGAAGTCTTTATCCTTACTGTACTTTGCCTTTGTATTGGAACCGCTTACCTTACCTCCCTAACAGGTCTATCTCTGGCACTGGGTGCCTTCCTTGCCGGCATGATTGTGGCGGATACCGATTTCCGCCATCGGGCGATGGGCGACATTCTACCTCTGCGCGATGTCTTTGTAAGTTTCTTCTTCGTCTCTCTGGGGATGTTTTTTGACTTTCAATTGCTCGCCGACAATCCTGTGGAAGTGGGCCTTCTTCTTTTCGCTTTCATTGGTGGGAAAGGGTTGATTGCCATCCTTGCCGCCTCTTTTATGCGTTTTCCCCCTCGGGCTGCCTGGTTGGCTGGGGTGGGTTTGGCCCAGTTTGGAGAGTTTGGATTTGTGATCCTCCAACTCGCAATCCACGAGGGGGTGGTACTCGAATCTGAAATTGGTCCTCTACTCAACGCAGGAATTCTCAGCATGTTTCTCACCCCTCTACTTGTCTACAAGGCTCCTCACTTTACTGCCGGAGAACGAGCACTCGATCCACTTGCTAAACTCCTACGGGCAAGAAGTGCAGAGGAACTCGAGCATCGTACAGTCGGACATAATGATCATATTGTGGTCATTGGATACGGACTGGCCGGACGTTTACTCACCAACAGTTTGAGCCGCTTAGATATCGAGGCAGTTGCCCTGGAGATGAACTCGGATAATGTTGAACTTGGTCGCCGGATGGGTGATCCAGTCTACTATGCTGATGCCACCAGTGAAGAAGCGCTTGGCCATGCCCATGTCGAGACCTGCCGGGCCATCGTCATTATGATTAATGACAACCAAGCGATTGAGCGGGTCATTTCCACAATTGGTCGAATGAAGGTACAAGCACCCGTTTTTGTGCGAACCCAATATATGCGTGGATCGGAACAACTTAGCAAAGTCATACCGGTCAATGTGGTCGCATCTGAGGTGGAGGGAGGCTTAGAAATTCTCTCCCTTGTTCTACGTCAGCTCAAGATTCCGCGAAATTTAATTGTCCGTGAAATTGATCAGGCACGTGAGGAAACAATGCACTCCGACCGCGAACATTCCTCCTCCCCCCTACCCCTGGCAGCCCATGCGGGGCTCAAGGACTTGAAGGTTGAGAAATTACTTGTAACCGAAGGCAGTCGGGTGATTGGAAAATCCCCCCGGGATCTCGACCTTGCCGAAAAATCGGGCGTTTCCATTCTCGCCATTCGACAGGAGGAATCTTTGATTGTTCATCGTCTTGCCGATTCAACTTTTTGTGCCGGTGATCTTGTGTACTGCATCGGGAACGATCAGGATTTACAAACCATTACACCCTGGTTTGATGCCGATCAGGCAGTTCAACAAGCAGACGCTCACGGATAAAATGAACTGTACAGAAAATAAATTCAAGAACAGTTCACACAGGTAGTTGCTTCAGGTGCAACTTCCAAACGCTCAACAGCGATCGGTTTTCCGCAAAATATACAGGTTCCAAATATTCCATTTTCTATGCGTTGTAAGGCGGAGAGAACCTCGACTTTCTGCATTTTTTTTCGACGACGGGCGGCAAGGATGAGTTGTTGATCCTGCATCGCTTCCATTCTCGATAAACGCCCAAGGCCTTTATCCGGGGAAACTGCTTCGGCTGACTCTGCCGTCTTAGCCAGGTATTGTTCGATCTCCTCGAGAGATTCCTGCAAATGTTTGAGGAAATTATCGAGGTTTTGAGGATCTCTCATCATATACAACGCAAAGTGGCTCTCTACCTTGGTCAACCCAATAATATTATTACCTAACCAAAAAAACTTTCCCCTATCCCTCTGAAAAGCTTGAATTTTCTGAACTGATCGATCAAATTGAGAATTATGAAAATTGCACTCTACTCTCTCTTTATCGCCTTGCTTATGCAAACCGCTCTTTTGGGCGCGGAAAAATGTGCCCTTATGTTGGATGACGATGTTGATCCAGAAGAATATTCCGAAGTCTTGGGCAAGAAAATCGAATTTTGCTGTGGTTCCTGCGTCAAAGCTTTCGACAAAGCGACTGCTTACTATATCAAAGCACTACCTGCACTTGCCGAGAAGTTTTCCGCATCTGAAAAGAAGGAACTTGGCGTGGACAAAATTGAATTGCTCGATCAACGATTCTGCCCGATTTACAATGATCGCATCGTAAACCCCGAATCCAAAACCATTGAGTACAACGGAAAGACCATTTACTTTTGGTCATCCAGTGCACAGCGCAGATGGAAGAAGGATCCAGAGAAATATTTTAAAGATGCAATGGACAAAGGATTACTCCCCCAGTTTAAGTCCTAAGTATTTATAATTGTTACTTTATTGAAACCCTGTCGGTCAATACCGGCAGGGTTTTTTTATGACTCCTTGGAAACAAAGGCAAAGAGAACACCTTTTTGGCATTCCACCCGTACTTCATCGGCAACACATTGATTACTCTGACTGACCATTCGGTCCCAGGAAAAATCTACCCCTTGCAATTCCCATTGCAGACCAGAACTCTCCACACCTTCACATTTCCCCATGGGGAGCAGGCTAAGGGTACTGCCCGACCTGCCATTTAGTGAGAAAGAGCTGTGCGGAGTTATTCTCCTCACATACTCGTGAACATCATCAAAGACCACTTTCACCGAAGGGTTAATCCGGGCAGCGGTCATCAAATTGGAAAGGCAATGATCAGTTCGTTTTCCGAGTCCACCAAGGATGACAAGTTGTTTAGGAACTCCCCTATTCATCATCCATGAAACCGATTTTTCAAAATCGGTATGTTCCTGGTCAGGTAATTCATGAATCTCAGATCGTGGAAATTTCATTTCAATGTCCGAAAGAGCCCCACAGGAATCAAAATCTCCTAGTATTACATCCGGTTCCACATCCGCATCGCAATGAGCCAAGCAACCACCATCCACCGCAATCGAAAGTTCCGCCTCTTCCACCCGCCACTTCAAAAGCTCGGCCGAAGGAGCATGTCCCCCCAGTGTCATTAAGACGATTGATTCAGGCACAGTTAACAGAGGCTATTGAAAAAAGGAACGTTGTTTCTCGCTGATAGGGAGTTCCAACTTTTTCATGACCATGAGCATATCATCCCATACCTTACGCTTGCTCGATTTGCTTGGGTTGTGAAGGAGGTAGGATGGGTGATAGGTGACCATCATGGGAATACCTTCGTATTCATGCCAACTTCCACGCATCTGCCCGAGCCGGCGCTGAGGGTCAGGACCAAGCAATCCATCGGTCGCAGTCTTTCCCAGGGCAACCACGATTTTTGGTTTAATGATTTCAAGCTGTGCTCTCAGATAGGGTAAACAAAAGTTCAATTCCTCGGAAGTGGGCGGTCGGTTACCGTAAGCTCGTTCATGACGGGGACGAAAGTTGACCACATTGCCTAGGTAAACTGATTCCCTCGACAGTCCCATGACAGATATAATTTTATCCAACAATTCACCAGCCGGCCCAACAAAAGGTTCGCCCGCTTCCTCCTCTTCTGGACCCGGGGCTTCCCCACAAAAAAATAAATCTGCATCCAAACTCCCCACTCCAAAAACCACCTTTGCCCCGGGATTAAGTTCGGACTGGCAAACCTCGCAACCCAACACCTGCTCCTTTAGCCAATTCCATCGTTCAGCCTTTGATCCATTGGGCAGGGAAATCTCCGGCGGTTTCGCCAGTGCTGGGTTGACTAATTTTAGGGTTGGTTGAGAAACCGGAGCAGGTTTTTCTTGAATAGGAGCTTTGGTATCCGGAATAACCTTAGCGACAGCAGGTGGTTCGGATACTTGATCAAACCTCGGCTTATTAGGCACAACGGGAGCGGGAGGGGACTCCTTTTTCACACCGCCTAATAATTCCTCCAATCCCTGCAAGGTGGATTCCTCCATGTACAAATGACGAATCCCTTCGGACCGTTGCCTTTTTAATTCATCCAAAACCGCCAAGGCAGCATCCCCGGGCTTAATAGTGGAAGAATCATTCATGACTTAGCATGGATACGCTCGACATACTTGGAAAGCAGGTCGAATTCTATGTTCAAGCGATCCCCAGGCTTTCGCCCTTTCAAATTCGTCTGGTCTAAAGTGTGGGGAATGAGCCAGACTGCAAAAGAATCGTCAGTTACCTCACAAACGGTCAAAGAACATCCATCCACTGCAATGCATCCTTTGTCTACCAGATACTTTGCCGATTCCTGTTCTACACCCACTTGAAGATATAAATTTTTCCCCCGTTCCTCAAAAACTTGAATCGTTCCCGGACCATCAATGTGACCGGTTACAAAATGACCGCCCAAACGACCGTTTGCGGGGAGGGATCGTTCGAGGTTTACCCAGTCTCCAGTGGATAATTGTCCGAGGTTTGTTCGGTGAAGGGTTTCCTCCAGCAAATCAAACGATCCAGCGACTGCCCCGTCTTCCCGCATGGTTAGGCAACATCCATTTACTGCCAAGCTTGCACCTGCTTCCAATCCATCCCCATTTGCAAAGGGCAATTCCAAGCGAAGCAACCAGGATTCCTCCTGTTCTTCCAGGCTTTTTACAACACCAACTCCTTCAACGATTCCAGTAAACATAATTTTTCTTACACAACCATTAGAAAGGACAGGGAAGAATGGAAAGATAATTTGACCAATATCTGACGCTGATTAGCTTGATACTATAACTTTATGCTTATTTTTCGCTCTTCATTCATTCTCTTCCTAACCTCCTGCCTGTCCGTTTCTTTCCTGGCTGTATCTGCGAAGTCTTCTCCAGTCTCCCAAACTCTTCACAGGGTGCCGACCGACTCTATCCTCGTACTCAGCATCGATGGACAAAAAATGATATCCAAATCTAAAATTCTCAAGAATCAGAGATGGAACTCTTTATTCGAGCGTATGGAAGAAACTGGTTCTCCACTGCGTTCCTGGCTTTCTGACCACAACAGTAGTGGGATAAGATGGTCCGAACCAGTACAATTTTTTGTCCGGCTGGTCGAAGGCGAAAATCCACACCCACAATTCGGGGCGATTGCCCGGGCAAGCTCCCCTGAACTGGCCGACCGAGCGATGTCAGATCTCGCCCGTTTATTAGGTCTGAGCCCATCTAAAAATAATCCAAAAGTTTACCAACGGACCACCCAGCCATTTGCCATCGGTAGGGAAGGTGATTTTTGCTTCCTACTTGGTAATTTACTCCTCCGACAAAACGCAAACCTCCCTTCAAGAAATCAGGATCTCGAAAATTTTATATCCTCACTTTCTTCAAGCTTTCAACTGCCCGAATTGCCTGCTCCTCTTGCTAAACATGCCAGCCAATCCTCTGATCTTGCTCTCTACCTCGAGGGTACCGGAAATGGACAAATGGTCGAGGCATGGCAGGGAAATCCACTCATCGAATCGATTCTTCCCTTGTTTGACTCTCTCCTGCTCGATTCTTATGGGCTCCTTTTTAGTTCTCAACCGGGTACCTTAAGTATTGATGTGCATAATTATTCAAATGATAGAACCAACCCAACGAAACAGGTAAATACTTTAAAGATTATCGACCAGTTGCCAGGTGATGCCCCTCTTGTCGGTCGCATTAGTCTACCCGAAGAAGGATTCCACCATTTTCTCGGAGAAGCTGTGGACATGGCCCTTAAATTATTTTCGGCAAATAAATTGGGAGCGGATACTGATCTGCCAGGATTTGATCTAAGTGCCCGGGAATTAGTCCGTTTCCCGAGTGGAGATTTTGTATTTGCCGGAGGAAGTTCCCGAACCGTACAAACTGCCCTCCCCAACGGCCAATCCATTACACAAACCATTCCGATTTGGGCTGCAGGAATGAAAATTGCTAACTCCCTTCCCTTTAGGGAGTTACTTGCGGGTATGAAGGCTGGTCTGGGCCTAAATGCGTTACTTCAAGTGCATCAACTTGATCTTACAGAAAAAACCAATTCTACCTGGCTATCCACCCCCGAATATTCGCGGGAATTGAAACTTGGTTCGACCATCGAGCCACTTGCCTTTCACCGGCGTAAATTGTTGAACAATCATGCATTTGCCCTCGACTTCAATCCAACTGCATCTGCCAAGTTGCTCCGAGAACCACGAGGCCTTAGTTTTGATCAATTAAAATATATCAGTTGGTTGGATGAATTTTCGAATTTCAATCTACGAAGTAATAACCAAAGAGGCTTGTCAGGAAAACTGATACTCTCAAGCACGGACCGGCATGCATGGTCCCTCATTGTTGACCGACTCGGCCAGGAATGGATTGATCAAATTAATACCCGCTTATTTTTAGCTATCGCCCGTGACGATCTAAACGAGGTAGTTGAAGCGGTGGCCATGGGAGCCTTGATCAATGTGAACGACCGCTTTGGTCATTCTCCACTGCACTATGCCGCATATCGTGGAAACGCATATATTGTGGACTACTTATTGCGCAATGGTGGTGATCCAAATACCCGTGGAAATCATCTATCCACCCCCCTGCACAGTGCGGCATGGGGAAAAAATCAGGAAGTGGTCGAATTGCTGTTGGAAGACGGTGCCGAGGTCGATGCCCAGACTGACGAACAGGAAACTCCTGTCATGACTGCTACCCTCCGCGGACAACTTGAAACAGTCGAAACCTTACTCGCCCTGTCTGCCGATGTGCATGCCGTCGATGCTTATGGCTCAAACCTCATGGACTTGGCCGGAGCAAGTGGAAATGTTGAAATTGTCGAATTACTTAAGGGATTGGGCGTAAAATCGTCCTTCCCATTACACTTGGCTGCTGGCACCGGAGATTATGATCAGATCCGATCCCTTCTTAAAGCCGGACGATTAATCAATGAACAGGACTCATTCGGAGCCACCCCCCTTTTAGTCGCCACCGTGGCTGGACGTGAAGATGTCGTCGATTATTTACTCGAACGTTCCGCTGATCCAACCATTGAAGCGATGAACGGTTATACCCTTCTTCATGGAGCTGCGTTTTCAGGAAAAAAATCCTTAATCCGTAAAATGTTGGCCTTTGGACTCGACTTAAATCGTCGCTACGGACCTGACGCCATCACCCCGACTGATGTGGGGGAAGAAGGTAGTGACGGCTTGAACTATCTGCGCTCGATGGGTGGCCGATCCGCCTGGGAACTCGGCCCTGAATAAATTGGCTCTTTAGCGATTATTTGATTCGTCCTAAAGCAAACACTGGTTTTCCCACCCTGGATAATTTACGGTCCATCTTTTTGGCTCCGGGCACAAATTCTTCTAGTTTAGACCAAAAGCGGGAGGAATGATTCATCTCCACGAGGTGAGTAAGTTCATGAAAAAGCACATAGTTTCCTAACTCTTGAGGAAGTAGAATAATTCGCCAGTTTAAGGAAATCGTTCCGCGTGGAGAACAAGACCCCCACCGGGTACTTTGATCCCCCACCCTGATTCTTTTCGACTGCAAACCAGTTCGTTCCTCCGCCCATTGCAACCTAGAAGGCAGAAATTGACAGGCTAATTTACGGCAGGCTTCTTTAATCAAATGTTCTCGGTTTTCTTCACCTGCTACAAAAATAGAAACTTGCTGGTTTTCGAGACTGGTCCGGGTTCTGTTAGCATGAGCGTCAATTTGTATATTAACTGGCTTATCTGATCCCCTGGAATCTAAGCAAATAAAACTGCCCCTGGCAAAATAATCACTCAAAGAACTGGGGACAGGAAATTCCAAACTCTTGCGTCGCAACCAATCTGTTTGCTGTTGCAAAAAAAGTTCCGCATCCTTCCACCCCATTCGCTGAGGAAAAGTAAGCAAAGCACTGCCGGGACTTTTTAATCTCAGATTAATCCTGCGCGAACGCGGACTCTTACGTAATTCACAAACAAGGGTACGGCGTTTTGAATCGTCAAAAAACTCCAGAGTTTCAAACTTTGTGGAGCGGGAAATGCTCAAGACTTGGACTTATATTTCTCTTCGAGAATACGGACTTGGGACGATGCAAATTTGCGCAGGGCAGATTCTGGATCAATCCCACTAGACCGACAAGCTGCCACCCATTCAAAAAGAGCCCGTCCCACTTGGGCTTCGTTCAAACCGTTACCCATTTCATTGATTTTACTTTCATCCCATTCCCCCTCCTTCTCCAAGCCCAGTTTATTTGCCTGCTTGTAAACCTCGGTGGCAAAAAGAGTGGAGGGAAGTTGCGGAGGCAAATTCTTAAACTTTTGATTTGTTTCACTTAACCCCTTGGCCTTTTTTTCTTCGGCCTTAATTCGTTCCCAACGATCAATCACCGCATCAGCATCTTCTTCTTTGTCGTTTGGATCGCCAAAGACATGTGGATGCCTCCGGACTAATTTTTCAGAAATCTCCCGAGCAACATCCTCAAGATCGAAGCGCCCTGCCTCTTCTTCAATCTGCGAATGAAAAACTACCTGAAGTAGAAGATCACCCAGTTCCTCTCTTAATAACTCCGTGTCCTCGGTATCGATTGCTTCTAGCACTTCAGCCGCCTCTTCAACAAGACATCGGGCAATGGATTGATGGGTTTGCTCCTGATCCCAGGGACAACCGTCCGGGGCACGCAATCTTGCCATAAGTTCTCTTAGTCGTTGAATTTCGCTCACGCAGGCGCACTATGGGAAAAATGCCTGGGACTTGCAAACCCATACCCCAGGAAATTTATTTTCCCCAAACAATTATCCATGGACAAACTATCTGAAATCATGGCGGCTAAACGCCGCGAAATCGAACCACTCATCCGTCCGGTTCGTGATAGCGAACTTTCCCAACTTGGAGAACGCCTGCAAAACGGCCCCACCTTTCTTGATGCCCTGTCCAGTCCGGATGAATTATCCGTCATCGCCGAGATTAAAAGAAAGTCCCCCTCTGCCGGTGAGATCGCATCCGCTGTATCTGCTCCCGAACAGGCACGGACTTATGTTAATGCAAGTGCCGATGCACTTTCCATACTGACCGACGAACCCTATTTCGGAGGCACTCTACAGGACCTTTGGGATGTGAATGATTTTTTACGCGAACACAACCGCTCCACCCCAACTTTACGCAAAGACTTTATGGTCCACCCGATTCAGATATTGGAAGCCCTCGAAGCCGGTGCCCGTGCAATCCTTCTAATCGTTCGTGCCCTGGATGATGACGAATTAAGAACCCTAAGGTATGCAGCAGACCTAGCAGGACTTACCTGCCTTTATGAAATCCATGAAGAAGAAGAGCTCGACAAAGTTTTACCCCACAACCCTCTCCTACTTGGAGTAAACAACCGGGATTTAAAACGTTTCAAGACCGACCTTGCAGTGACTGAAGATTTGTTCCCGAAAATTCCTGAAGGGATTATCAAAGTAAGTGAGAGTGGAATCCTCGAACCAGCAGATGCCTGGCGTGCCCGGGAGGCAGGTGCCGATGCCGTGCTTTGTGGAGAGGCTCTGATGCGGGCAGAAAATGTCGAGGAATTCATCGGGGAGATGAAGGACTGCGAATAGATAGTCCTAAGTATTCTTCTGCCCACTGCTTGAATGGCTCTTAGTCCATCAGTCACCAATGAGTTGCTCCGTCAACTCGATCATCGACCCAACAAGAAATTAGGTCAAAATTTCCTGATCGATGGAAACCTTGTGGAAAAATCTATTTCCATGGCAGATCTTCCTAAAAATATGCCCGTGCTCGAGATTGGCCCCGGACTCGGCACCCTGACTGAACGCCTGCTTGCACAAGGGCATCCAGTCTATGCAGTAGAAATTGATCGTCGTTTGGATGCTCACCTTAGGGAACAACTCGCCTCCTACATCAAATCGGGTCAACTCAATCTCTTACGGGCAGATGCGGTCAAATATCCCACCGGAGATTTACCCGAAGAAATAGGTGATTTTGCAGTGGTCGCCAATCTGCCCTATGCAATTTCCTCAGCATGGTTAGAAGGTTTGCTCGGATCTGGAAAACTTCCCTTACGAATGGTCATGATGTTACAAAAGGAAGCAACTGAACGTATGCTCGCCTGTTCTGGAAGCAAAACATTTAATGCCCTATCCATTTTTTTACAGGCCTGCTATGAAACAGGTGGAAAACACGCGGTGCCGGGACAATGCTTTTTTCCAGCACCATCGGTTGATTCCGTGTTGCTTCGGATGGACAGGTTGGAAAATAGATTCCCCTTTCCTAAGCATGTACGGGTATTAATCAGACGAATTTTCACGCAACGCAGAAAACAATTGGGAAGCTTAATCAAAAACGAGAATTCTGCTATTCAAGAAGTTATGCTCTCGTGGTTAAAAAGACAGAATCTCTGCCCAACCATACGCCCTGAAAAGATTACCGGTTTGCAATGGACAGATCTTGCCCGATGCCTTTCCGAAGAAAGCTAATCTTTTAACTTTTGCTGCCTTAGGATGCAGCCCCTATCCCGCAACACTTTTTGTATTTCTTACCGCTCCCACAGGGGCAAGGATCATTACGACCGACCTTGGGCGCATCCCTAACCACCGGCATGGCGACTGGAGGTGCAGAAGGTGCATCAGGGGGCGGGGCGGAAGCTGAGGGTGCAGAAAAACGGTCAAATCCAGCAGCACCACCGGAATCGGGTCCAGTCGATTTGGCAGATTTACTCAAAGTATTTAACATGTTTTCAAAGGCTGCCAAGTTAGTCGCTGCACGGAACATACCTGTACAAACCTCTGAACGCATCGAACCCATCATTTCTTCAAAAGCCCGGAATGCCTCGCTCTTGTATTCACTTAAGGGATCTTTCTGACCATATCCCCGCAAGCCCACACTGCGGCGCAATTCTTCCATCTCAGTAAGATGGTCCTGCCAATGAACATCAACTGCATTGACCACCACATAGCGCTCCAAACTTTGAATCTGTTCAGGATCTTCCAACTTGCGCTTGCCTTCGTAAGCTTGGTTGATTTTTTCGAGAAGTAATTTCCTGCAACCTTCTTCGCCCAACCCAACAAATTCCTCGGCACTAAGATTAAGGGGGAAAGTAATATTCACCCAGGATGCAACGAAAGACTCAACCTCCGGCATATCCGCTAACTTAGTGGCCTTAAACTCGTTTTCGGGCATATTGGCGAGACGTTCGTCAACTTCCTCCTCCACCAAATCGAGAAGGATTTTACCGGGATCTTCCTCAAGTAAAACATCATTACGAATCGAATAAACAATTTCCCGTTGGCGGTTAAGTACATCATCATACTGTAGCAGGCGTTTACGGATGGAATAATTTTGCTGCTCCACTTTTTTCTGAGCGTTTTGGATCGACCAGTCGAGCGTACCATGCTCGAGCATCTCATCATCCCCAAACGATTTTTCCAACATCTTGGAAAGAGCTCCCTGGTTGGCGAACAAACGCATCAAATCATCTTCCAATGACACATAAAAACGGGAGGCTCCGGGATCCCCTTGACGAGCACACCGTCCGCGTAATTGTCGGTCAATCCGTCGGGACTCATGCCTTTCCGTACCCAGGACAAGGAGACCACCCAGTTCTTTGACTTCCTCGCCCAATTTAATGTCTGTTCCCCGACCTGCCATGTTGGTGGCAATCGTCACTGCACCCTTCTGCCCAGCCTGGGCAACAATCTCAGCTTCCCTTTCATGAAATTTTGCATTGAGTACGGTATGGCGGATATTTGCCCGCTTGAGCATACGACCGAAAACCTCGGAAGATTCCACCGATGCAGTTCCCACCAAGACTGGCTGTCCGCGTTTATGGGCCTCAGTAAGATCTTCCAATACCTGGTTGTACTTTTGCCTACGACCTTTGAACATCAAATCGTTAAGATCCTCACGTACACACTTACGGTGAGTCGGAATGACCATAACTCCTAAACGATAAATGTCATGAAATTCACCAGCCTCAGTCTCAGCGGTACCGGTCATTCCCGACAACTTATCATACATCCGAAAATAATTCTGAATAGTAATGGTGGCGTATGTCTTTGTTTCCTTTTCGATCTGTACCCCTTCTTTGGATTCAACCGCCTGGTGCAATCCGTTGCTCCAGCGACGACCCGGCATCAAACGACCCGTATTTTCATCCACGATCATAACCTTGCCACCCTGCACCACATATTCTTTATCTTTTTCGTAGAGAGCAAAGGCACGTAACAATTGAGAAATCGTATGGATACGTTCGCTTTTTTCCTGAAATTCCAGTTCCGCCTGTTCGCGCTCCTGGCGCTTTTCCTCATCGCTTAAAGTCTTCTTGCGATCAATCTCCACATAGGTGGTTGCAAGGTCAGGAATTACGAAGCCCTCAGGATCACTCGGACTGATTAAACCACGCCCCTGCTCGGTCAAGTCCGCCTGCTGGTTTTTTTCGTCAATTACATAGTGAAGTTCTTCCTTTAAATTGTGTGCCCTTTCCTTGTTATAATCGGAATTCATTTCCAGGTCGAACTTCTCAAAACGTTTTCGGATTTTGGCATCCTCCATCATCCGCATGAACTGCCTATGTGTGGGCAATCCCCGCTTCACCTGGTAAAGTTTTCCAGTGGCTTCATCAAGTACATCTTCATCAGATTCATCCGAAGTTAATACCCTCTTAGCATCCTCAGCCAAGCGATTGCACTGGCGAACCTGTGCATCCACTAACTTAGTTACCAAGGGCTTCATCTCATTAAATGGCAACGGATTGTCCTCACGCATGGGACCGGAAATAATCAAGGGTGTACGTGCTTCATCGATGAGGATGGAGTCAGCTTCATCAATAATGCAGAAGAAATGATCCCGTTGGACCTGGTCTTCCTGACTGGTAGCCATTCCATTGTCCCGTAAATAATCAAATCCAAACTCAGATGCGGTGCCATAGGTAATATTCTTAGCGTACATATTACGACGCTCTGATGATGGCATACTGTTTTGAATACATCCCACCTTAAGTCCCAGAAATTCAAACAGCGCACCCATCCAATTAGAATCCCGACGAGCAAGGTAATCATTGACGGTGACGAGTTGGCAGTTTTGTCCCGACAATGCATTGAGGTAAAGAGGACAGGTGGAGACCAGGGTTTTACCCTCCCCTGTTGCCATTTCTGCTATGTGGCGTTCATGCAAGGCCATACCCCCGATCAATTGTACATCGTAATGAACCATCTGCCATTCAATTGGCTGATCGCACACATCAATGGTTTTACCGCAAAGTCGGCGCGCTCCGTTTTTTACCACAGCAAAGGCCTCGGGAAGCAGGTCGTCCAGGCTGGTCCCGTCCTTATAACGCTGCATAAACTCATCCGTTTTGGCACGTAACTGATCGTCGCTCAAAGACTGCAGTTCCTTCTCCAACTCGTTGATCCGAGTTACTACCGGGACGCACTTTTTAATAAATTTTCGATATTGCCGCCCCTTAAGGGATTGCATGATCGATTGAACGGGTGAAAACAAACTCATATGAAAAATGGTCGGTACGGAAGCATATGGCTAGCGAGATATCGCATCGCGAAAATAAGGAATGGCACGCTCCAATCCCTCAGCCAATTGAACTTTGGGTTCCCACCCCAAGACCTTCTTAGCAAGGGAAATATCGGGCTTTCGTTGAGTAGGATCATCCGAAGGAAGGGGCATTTCCACAAGTTTGGAAGATGAACCTACCTGTTTGAGTACCTGCTCGGCCAATTCGCGGATCGTGAACTCAACTGGATTTCCAATATTTATCGGGCCAACGGTTTCATCCTGTTCCATGGTACGTAGGATTGCTTCCACCAAATCGTCGACAAAACAAAATGAACGGGTTTGGGATCCGTCCCCGTAGATAGTCAGATCCTCACCTTTCAGAGCCTGTACGATAAAGTTGGAAACCACCCGGCCATCGTCCGGTGCCATTCGTGGTCCGTAAGTATTGAAAATACGTACGACTCGTACATCCACCTGATTTTCCCGGTGATAATCAAAAAATAATGTCTCGGCACATCGCTTCCCTTCGTCATAGCAAGCACGGGTACCGATCGGATTAACATTCCCCCGATAGCTCTCGGTTTGGGGATGTATTTCTGGATCTCCGTAAACCTCAGAGGTGGATGCCTGTAAAATGCGTGCCCCCACCCGCTTAGCCAAGCCCAAGCAATTAATTGCCCCCATCACCGAAGTCTTTACCGTTTTAATCGGATTATACTGGTAATGAACCGGAGATGCCGGACAGGCCATATTGTAAATTCGATCGACCTCGACCTTAAACGGATCAATCACATCGTGACGAAAAAGTTCGAAATTAGCATAATCTTTGAGGTGAGCGACATTTTGCTTATTACCTGTAAAGAAATTATCCAAGCAAATGACTTCATGCCCCTGTTCAAGCAAACGTTCACAAATGTGACTACCAAGGAAACCGGCTCCTCCTGTTACTAGAGTTTTCATAAATTACGCAAAGATTCTATTCTAGCAGATGGTGAGGATTTGAAAACCTTCTTTTCGAATGGGGGAAGAAGGAAGAAAAAATGGTCGGGCCGGTGAGATTTGAACTCACGACCCCTACACCCCCAGCGTAGTGCGCTACCAGACTGCGCTACGGCCCGACCTTAGTGTCCGAAGACGAGATCTGAAACTGCTTCATCAGAAGCCCTTAGTCAAGACTAAGCCCCCGAGTTATAACTACAAATCCAACGATTCGACCAGCCCTCGAACTCTCCGTTCAATATCTGCTTCCTCGCCTCCTCCATTAACGAAACGAAAAAACGCAAGTTGTGCAGGGTGAGGATGGTACCAGCGAGGGATTCCTTCGCCTGAATAAGGTGTCGTAGGTAGGATTTCGAAAATTCGCGGGATGCTGGACAATCTGAATTTTCATCCAGCGGACTGAAATCGTCTTTAAATTTTTCGTTTCGCAAATTTAGAGTCCCGGTTGATGTGTAAGCCATCCCATGGCGAGCTGCTCGGCTTGGCATCACACAATCAAACATATCCGCTCCCATTCCGATCATTCTTAAAAGCTGAGGGGGGGTGCCTACACCCATTACATATCTTGGCTTTTCTACAGGTAGCACCCTCGTGGTCCAATTTACCTGTTCGAGCATTTCCTCTTCGGTTTCTCCTACGCTGACTCCACCAACCGCATAACCCGGGAAATTCAACTTAATCAATTGCTCGGCCGATTGCCGTCGCATTTCTTCGAACCTTCCGCCCTGAACTATACCAAATAGATTCCTCCCCTCTTTCGGCCCCGTTCCTTCTTCCCAAGCCTGCAGGCAAGCACGAGCCCATAAAGAAGTACGATTGACCGCACTTTCAACTTCCTGTTGAGAGTCGTCTGCTGCCGGACATACATCCAGGCACATCGCGATGTCAGAACGAAGCCCGTCTTGAATGGCCACAGCCTCACGGGGACCAAGGAAAATTTCTCGGCCATCAAGATGGGAACGAAAACGTACACCTTCATCATTAATTTTTCTCAACTTTGAAAGGCTAAATACTTGGAAACCACCACTATCGGTAAGTACCGGACCATCCCAGTTCATAAAATCTGCCAAGCCACCCGCTTGGCGTACTACTTCCACTCCCGGTCTGAGGTTTAAATGATAAGTATTGCCCAAAATAATGGGGGCACGCACAACCTTTTTTAAATCCCACGGTAAAGTACCCTTGACCGTTGCCTGCGTACCCACCGGCATAAAAACGGGAGTGCGAACAGTACCCCGGGGTAGTTCAAGGGTTCCAGCTCGAGGCCCGGTCTGTCCTAGGCAATCAGATTCAATATGGAAATTTGAAGAGGCTTGCAGATCAGGAGAAGAAGTCATGCATTACTAGAATACAGATTAGCTAGGCAAAGGTAAAAGCCATATTTAATTCGATAAGCAAAAAGTTACAAAGTAACGACCCTTTTTCAAATAAAATGTCAGAACAGTTAGGAAACTAAACCAACCTCCTCGTCGACTAATTCCTCGCTTGGTTCCCAGCGATTTGCCCATCGATTCCATCTATCTAAACCAATGATCTCCACTTCGATGGAGTCTTTTCTCGATGCAAAATCAAACATTTCCAAAGCTGAGGAATGGTTCAAAGCCATAAAATGACGCTCGTTTACAAACTCAGAGCCAGAATGATGAAATTTTATACGAAATTCGAAGACTTCATCTTCAGGATCTTTTTTGCCCATAATACATAACAGAGTGTGGAAAAAATGACTACGCAAATGAAAAGAATAAAAGTTATTCACAAATGAAAGAAATCCCCCTGCTGCAGCAGGGAAATACTCGATCATATCAGTTCAAAGAGGGGTCAGATGTGGGAAGGTCGACTTCCTCCCAGCGATCAGCCCAACGATTCCATTTTTCTACTTTATCCAACAAAGCTAAGGATGCCCGTTTGCTACATGCATAATCAAACATTTCTTTGGCCTCATCAAAATCATGAGCCAAAAAATATTTATCGGAGAAACAAGCGGTGTCCTCAATATGGTAATGAAAATGAAATTCAAAAAGGTCATGTTCTGGATCAATTTTCATACTTCATAAGATAGCCTAAAAAGATGCATTTATCAAATATTACATTCTTTTTATATATATTTACCGACAATTTTCTAAATAATGTATGTTATTACGTATTATTCCTAGCATAACTTGTAGGATTAAAAGATTAAACTAATATCCTATTGAAAGCTGGTAAATATATAGCCTAGGAATCGTCCAAAGAGTCTAAGCCTTGAAGATGTGCGACATCTCCCCAACTGACAAGATTCCAATTAGTTTGCGACTTTTGTATCCGATTTATCGAACAATTTAGCAAAAGAAAATTTCTTTCAGCTCCAAGTGAGATTTTTAAAACCTTTCGAAAAACTGCTCCCAAAACACCTCCGTGAGTCACGGCAACAATCTTTTTTCCAGGATGCTCATTGGCCAAGGTGTCGATAGCAAGGGAACAACGATCAAAAAACTGTTGAAAACTTTCTCCACCAGGAGGTTGGTAATTTGGACCATCTTCCATAAATGATTGAAATGCCTTTGGTTGACTTTCTCGCATTTCATCGGTTGTCAATCCCTCGAGGACTCCCAGATCTCTCTCTCGCAACGCAGGCATAGGAAGGGGTTGCCAACCACTAGGATTACCAACCAGACGAGAAGTATGAAGAGCACGCTCCAAATCACTTACATATACCACATCAACCTCCTCGCCCTGCATCCGCTCTCCTAAAGCTTGAGCCTGAGCAACTCCTCTTGGACTAAGAGCTGAGTCAGCATGCCCCTGCCAACGACCTGACAGGTTCCATTCGGTTTCTCCGTGACGGATTAGAATAATTTCTGTTTCAGGCATAGCTCAAATAATTCGATTTAAACACCAATCTCCGAACAACTAGTACAGGAAAAACCGAAAACTAGTTAGAGATAGAAAGCTTAATAAACTTAAAAACTAAATTAATTCCGGAAAGGCCACTTTGGAGAACCCATAGGATCTGAGGCCTTGGGAGATTTCCCCAAGCCGTAGTCATTTGGTTGCATGTTCTCAAGCTTCCAATAATTTTTCTGATTCTTGATGTATCCGTAAAAGGACGGATAGAAGGGATCGACATAGGAAACATCCGACATCTGAGGAACCTCAAGTCCACACAAGTGATAGGTGGCATTTACAATAAGACGGCGCAAATCTTCACTCACCAAATCGACCGAGGCACCCATCGTGGTACAAAAAGTCGTGCCTTTTGATGCATCTGGGGAAACATAGGTATGAAGCCAAGCAAGGGGTTGCATTGGCTTATTTTTATTGGGAACCGGTTTTGAATTGGGATTCAGGTTAGCGGTGACCTGTCCGCGAAGCAATATTGTGTCCTTTTCGGTCAAGGCATTGATTCCGTAGACATCTGATGGTCCAAAAACATCTTCTACGCTGCGTAAAATTGGATGCTTGGCATTGGCTGGTTCGACAACGCCACGGGCACCCTCAATCTTATGCTTGCCATGATGGCTAACCCAACCTTCGCCCATGACTTTAGGACCAAATTCCTTAAAGGTGATTTTTCCACCAAAGGAACGATTATCCAACCATTTGAATGCATGAGTGGATGTACGAATGCCAATAACAGGTTTTCCATCGTTAAGAAACCTGGTGATATATTTGGCGTCTTCGGTGGATGGATCGCGAAAACGAGTACCAATAATCATGATGTCTGCGTTATCCAAATGGTGCCAGCCTTTGACCCCTCTGTGGTTGTCTGGATCAATATAATTCCCTCCCTCGTCCCAAGAAAACAAAACTTTGCAAGTAAATCCGTGCCTTTCTGCCAAAATTTTAGCGAGCATGGGCATACTTTCCTCGGTTCGATACTCTTCATCACCTGAAATGAGGACAACGGTCTTCCCCTGCCCTGATCCTTTTTTTCCTTCAAGGTAAAGAATTGAGGGATCCACAGGTTCATTATCACCCAAACCTATAACTTCTTTGGTGTAATCATATGCTCCCTTGGATTTTTCTACGAGGTAGTTCGATCCTTGTAGCGTTTTGGATTTGATCCTGCTTCCAACCTCAGAAAGCGAGCAAGAAGAAACACAAATAAAAAGTACAGAACACAGAAAACTAAAAAGAAGGGAAGATTTCATGAAATAAACAAAAAATTATTCTTCGTCTGCACCGAAAAAGGATTTAGTACCGGACCATGCAGCCTTGGATTTTTCAGAAACATAATTTCCAGCTTTGGTTACATAACATCCAGATAATGATAAGAGACAAGATACAAGGATTCCTGAAATGACGATTTTGATTTTATTCATAGCACAATGTTTTTTTGAATTGTTTGTAAAATGCCTTGATAGGCATATAAAATAGTAGCTGTTATTGTGCTTCTAACAAGGTATTTTTTCTACAAATCGATAATGCCATCTTTGTTTTCTCCTTGAAATCATCCATTTAATGTTGGCCATTTTTACTTCTTTTCCTAAACTTATATATCATGTTCAAAAATATACCTTTCAACCGTGTGGAATGGGTTACCAGTGGATTTCTCATTTTTACTGCCCTACTTACTGTATCTGCAGTACCTTACTACTTCTGGACTTTTGGATGGGACTGGTTCCTTTTTGGTGTCTTTGCATTTTTCTACCTAGCCACAGGAATGAGCATAACAGTGGGCTACCATCGCCTATTTTCTCACAAGGCTTTTCAAGCAAAATGGCCGGTTAAATTATTTGTTCTTCTCTTCGGCGCTGCCGCTTTTGAAAACTCGGCTGTTTGGTGGAGTTGCGAACATCGCAAACACCACAAACATGTCGACACAGATGACGATCCTTACGACATCACTAAAGGTTTTTTCTGGGCTCACATGGGTTGGTTAATGTTCAAATTAAAACCGGAACAACCCTTTGACAATGTACATGACCTCCTAAACGACAAATTAGTAGCTTGGCAGCATAAGTGGGTACATGCCATTTCTTTTACCGTTAGCTTCATCGTTCCTGCCCTCATTGGTTATTTTTATGCAGTATTTTCGGGAAACCTTTCCCCTGCTGTTGGTGCACTAGGCGGTTTCTTGATACCCGGTGTAGCACGGGTTGTATTGGTTCAGCACGCCACATTTTGTATTAATTCTCTTTGTCACATGATTGGTGAACGCCCTTACTCTACCGAACATTCTGCTCGGGATAGTTGGGTTGCTGCAATTTTCACGATGGGAGAAGGGTATCACAACTATCACCATGAATTTGCATGGGACTACCGCAATGGTGTAAAACCCTGGCAACTTGACCCCTCAAAATGGATTATCTGGACCCTTTCGAAATTAGGTCTGACGAATAACCTAAAGCGCGTGCCAAATGAACGGATCTTGCTTGCAGAAACCAAAGAAATTTCTCGCATTGTCAAAAATCAGTTGTCAGCTTTTCAGTCTGCCCAAAACAAAGGTTCTGAGTTGATAGATCAAGCCTCTGCAAACCTAGAAAAGTTTGGTGAACGTCTTTCTGAGATTCACCAAGAATTACAAACCGCTATTCGCGAGAAAATTGAGATATCCAAAGGGACAATGAACGAGTTACGATCTGAAGTTCGTACCATCGTTCAACAAATTGAATCCTCAGGGAAATTGGCTACTGCTTAATTCCACTCTTTGATGCACCCTTGTGTGCATCGAAAAGTAAATTTTATTCTTTTGGTTTACCCATTGCCTTGCCATTTGCCACCTATGAGATAGCGATTATTTGCTGATGTCTATAACCAAGGCTTATTGTGCAACCGAGCCAAATGCTCGAGTTGTCCCAACCAAAATCGATCGCCGTCCAGTCGGTCCCAAAGATGTTCAGATTGGTATCGAGTATTGTGGTGTCTGTCACACCGATATTCACTTTGTTAACAACGACTGGGGCATGACCAATTACCCCGTCGTTCCCGGTCATGAAATTGTAGGCCGGGTTACCGAAGTGGGCTCAGCAGTAAAGAACTTCATACCTGGCGATCGGGCTGCAATTGGTTGCCTCGTTGATTCCTGTGGAGTCTGCGGAAACTGCGAAAAAGGCCTCGAGCAATATTGTCTCAATGGATTTACTGCCACATACAATTCTGAAACTTCAGACCCAGGTGGCTTTACTTTTGGTGGCTATTCTACCAGTGTGGTTGCGAAAGAATCTTTTGTCCTGCGCATTCCTGACTCCTTAACAGGTCCTGGCATTGCACCACTGCTCTGTGCTGGAATCACCACCTATTCTCCCCTACGAAAATGGAATATTGGCAAAGGGCAAAAAGTGGGAGTAATTGGCCTAGGCGGTCTTGGACATATGGGAGTAAAATTCGCTCGGGCTCTTGGTGCTCAGGTTACTATGATTACATCATCCGAACAAAAGGGGGAAGATGCCCGTATGTTAGGTGCCGATGAGGTTCTTCTCTCATCTTCTGTTGATGCATTGACAAAAGAAGCAGGGTCCTTTGATTTCCTACTTAATACCATACCAGTAGATCACGACCTCACTCCATTCCTTGAATTGCTCAAGACTGATGGAACAATGTGTGTAGTCGGTGCTATTGAGCCATTGAGTAAAGTAAATGCGGCTCAGTTAATTTTTGGTAGGCGCTCCCTTGCAGGTTCTTTGATTGGAGGGATTACAGAAACTCAAGATATGCTCAATTTTTGCGGTGAGAAAAACATTCTTTCCGAAGTAGAGGTCATACGAATGGATGAGATTAACGAAGCTTTTGAACGTATGCGACAGAACGATGTTAAATATAGATTTGTTATCGACCTAGCCTCCTTAGCCTAACTTGGGCTTAAGATGCGAAACTAGACAGCACTTAGGCAACACCTAGAACAGCCTAAACAAATTCAAATGTACGGATTGAGTACAATGAAAAGGAAGTAAAGATTAGACTTAAAACCCATGTAACCCGCTACTTAACAAAGTTGAGGAGACGGGATAAAAAAAAGAACTAAAAGGAATTTAGCACCACCAATTGAAAAAAGGTTTTGATCAATCTTCCGAAAAGTTTTGGTCTATTTGAGAAAAGCGGATCGATGAGAAGGGATTTGATACATCTTTGCCTATTTCCCTCATGTGATTTACATATTTGACAGCCAAAACCTCCATTACATTGGTATTATTGATGTGAACTGAGGCCATAAAGGTATCGTTATTTCCCTGCCTAGCTACCACGTATTCTTCGGACACTGGATGAAAGCGTGTTACCATAATTTGCTCGCCAACATTTACCTCAATATTTGCAATTAAGGTAAGGTCAGAAAGAGTTACCGCCTCATTCAAAACCTTGACTTCGCAAGGAAATGCCAAAGTTGAATTAGACTGGGTCCATGCTTTAATTTCATCAATAAACTTTTGGGGAATTAACGGAATATACAAGTCAGCCGGGTTCACTTCGGTTACAATTTCTTCTGCCTGAGCTTCTTCCTCCAAGCTTATTAAAGCTGCAAGTTCTTCTTGAACTTGAAAAAGTTCGCTATTGAGAGAATCATAATCCCAATTTCTTTGGCTTAATAATTCTTTGTATTCCTGAAGTTCCTCGGAAACCGTATCGATCGACTGTTCAAATTTGTTATTGATTTGAACGAGTTCTAAATTTTCCGCCTCGAGGTTTTTCTTAAGATTAATATAGAAAGATTCATTATTTTTCATACTTCCTAACTCTTCTGTCAGTGCGGCAACCTTGACTGGTGCTTCATAATCATAGGAGTTGTACAAGGAAAATAATCCAGCAACTGAAAGGCAGGCAACCGCAAGGCTGGTCATGGAAATGGCATTAAATTTCGAACGCCTGCTTTGCTTTTCTCTTTTTATACGGGTGGCATGGTTTAAACTTTCCACCTTATTTTGTAATTCTTTGAGAGCAGTAGTTTTTAAATTATCCTCATCAGAAGCACTCCGTAAATTAATTATGGCTTCTTCCAAATCCATTTTCACTTTTGAGACAACCGTGTTTTCTTTCAACAAGCGGCTTGCAAGCAAACCTGCCAAGTTTAAGCACAATTGACCAGCAAGAGAACCATGACTCGAAATAAATTCAAGTAGCTGGTCATGATTCATTCTCCAGAGGATACACAGTCCCCGGGTTTCGGAAGTCGCAGAGGCAATGTGTCCACGCAAAAAAGCAACCTCTCCGAAGGTATCTCCAGTGCCAAGGTTTGCTATATTTTGATGCTTTCCTTTTTCGTCCTTCTTGGAAAGTTCGACCGATCCAGAAACAATCATGTATAAGAAACGCTGTTCCTGGCCTTCACGAGCCACAAGTTCATCTTCGGCAAGTAACCACTCACCTTCAGATATCAAAGCCTTTGCATCTTCGGGATCAAGGTTGTAGCAAAGACCGGAAGATGGAAGCTCGTACCCGGCGTCCAAGAGATCTTCTTCAAATAAAGTTTTCATTGTATGTTTATGTCAGAATGTTTGAAAATTAGTTTATCTACATGTTGAGAGGAGAAAAATGCGACCACACGCCAATATTGCATTGTTTGCGCCACATCATTCCACCACCCAATATTGTCGATTAATTTTTGCTGTTAGCTATATTAATTAATAATAAGCTCTTCTTATAGCCAACTATTGTGAATAACGCAAGCGACAACCAGTCTATTTAAGAGGAATTTTTGTTAGGTAAAGCCCAGTAGAATAATAGATTGGTAGTTGAGCCCAATGTCCTTGCATTGCATAGTTTAGGCTAAAATATGACCATTTTTTAAAAGAATCCCTTCTAATGAATATCAAAAATGGAATAGTCCTGATTATTTGCCTGGCATCCTTTGGAGTAGCTCAGTTAGAAGGACAGCTATTGTCCTTGTGGCCTAGCCTGGTAGCCCTTGTGTCCGTGATACTACTGAAGAGTGCCCTCGGTGGGCTTTTTCTAGGTGCTGGGTCGGGAGTTATTCTGATGGAAGGGGGCAATCCACTCCATGCAGTTATTTCCTTTTTTTCAAAAATTCTCATTCCAGCACTATCAAGTGAGTGGAATTTGAGCGTTCTTCTCTTTACCCTTTTACTTGGTGGATTTGCTGCTCTTCTTGAAAAAGGGGGCGGATTCGACTGCATCTTACAGGCTTGGTTAAGGCAGGGAAAGAACCTATCCCAAAAGGTGCAATGGTCCGCATTCCTCATGGGTGTTGTTTGTTTCTTTGATGGACTAGCAAGTGCACTACTTACCGGAAGAGCTCTACGACAGATGGCCGATCGTTCTGGAGTGTCCCGAGCAAAACTTGCTTATCTGGTCGACTCCACGGGTTCCGCCGTTGCCTGCGTAGCGATTATGTCCACCTGGATTGCCTATCAATTATCAATGATCCGCGAGGGCTACCTTGCTGCTGGTATCGAAGGGACCGAACCGTTCGTTCTTTTTCTCTCCTCTATCCCGCGAAATTTTTATTGCTGGTTCACCCTCGTTCTTGTCGTCATTAGCATTTGGAAATCCCTCAACCTTGGCCCCATGAGAAAAATGGAGAAATCAGCTACGGATACCCAGACCAAACAAGGCAGTACGGGAACCAGTCTAACGGACCATCAATCAATCAAAGGATCCCTGAAAGTGGGCATCCCCCTGGCCACCCTCATTTGCAGTCTCTTTGCCGGCTTGTATTTCAATGGGGTTCAGGGAGAAGCATGGCCACTGAGCCTGAATAAACTTCAACAAGCCTTCGGAGATGCCCAGTCCAACCTGGTCCTGCTTTACAGTTCTATCTTCGCCTGTGCGGTTGCATTTGTATGCAATCAAAAGTCTCTAAAATCTTCCGGCATGCGTTCATCCCGGGTATTTGCCAGTGGTATCGGCCGCTTTATTCCCCCTTCCCTAGTGCTGATTGCCGCCTGGTGCCTGAGTGGTACTCTCCGCGAGCTCGAAGCCGCAACCTTTCTCTCCCAAACTTTATCCGGCACCCTGCCCCCTTTCCTCTTCCCCGCATCTGTCTTTATTCTTGGCGTATTAATTTCTTTCACCACGGGTACATCCTGGGGGACGATGGGTGTACTTATGCCACTGGTCGTTCCAGTCTGTGCATCACTTGCCCCGGGTTCCGATGCAATGATGGCCTCTGCGGTGGCGGCGGTCTTTAGCGGAGCCGTGTTTGGAGATCACTGCTCACCCCTAAGTGATACCACCATCATTTCCTCAATGGCATGTGAGATTAAACCATACGACCATTTCCGCACTCAACTTCCTTACGCTCTGCTAACAGCCACCGTGGCCCTCCTTGCCGGATTTATTCCCATGGGTCTGGGAATTTCTCCATGGATTTGTTTGGCAGTCGGAACGATCATTCTGTGCCTAGTACCTACAATCGATAAAAAGTCTCTATCCCGATATAGTACATGAACGAAAAAATTGAAATCGCCCGTTCCAATGTGCGAAACTTCATCGCCTTTAGGATCTTTTTTAATGCCCGTTTTTATTACCCTGTATTTGCGGTAATTTATTTGGACTTCGGGATGACCCTCGAACAGTTCGCCATTCTTAATTCCATCTGGGCGGCCAGTATCATCCTTGCCGAAGTTCCCTCTGGTGCCCTTTCCGATATGATCGGCCGCAAAAAAATGGTCGTTGCCGCTGGGGTATTTATGGTCATCGAAATGGTGGTCTGGGGATTCGCACCCACTTCCGATCTCGACCTTCTCTTTTGGATTCTCGCGATCAACCGTATTCTCAGCGGTTTGGCCGAAGCCGCAGCCAGCGGAGCAGATGAGGCATTGGTTTATGATTCAATTGACGAGGCTGGACAAAAAGATGACTGGGCAAAAATCCTCCAAAAAGTGACCCGTTGGAAATCCTTTGCCTTCATGATTGCCCTACTTACTGGTGGAATCATATACGATCCCGATGTGATGAATAAAGCATGTACTTTTCTTGGGTTTGAAAACACGCTAACTCAGCAAGATACCATGCGCTGGCCTATTTTACTTAACCTGGTGACGGCTGTACTCACACTCCTCTCTGCATGTGCCCTCCGTGAAACTGAAAACTACCAGTCCAAATCCGAGTTTCTTCCTCTCAAAGCTGCCTTTGCACAAACCTGGAAAGTCGCCGTCTGGATTACCCGCACTCCTTTTGCCTTACTCGTCATCCTCGCAGCAGCCACCGTGGACAGTGTGATTCGAATGTTTATTACCATGAATAGTGAATATTATAGGATCATTTCCTATCCCGAAGTTGCTTTTGGTATTATCGGGGCTGTTATTGCCCTTCAGAGTATGGTTGTTGCCCGTATTTCCCGGGAGATGACTGAAAGATTTGGTCCCAATCAAAATTTTCTAATTATTTCAGCTCTCGCCCTGTTTTCATTTGTTGGAATTCGTTTTTTCATTCCCTACTTCGGAGTAATTTTCTCGATGCTCCTCTTTGCCGCCATGGGCATGACCGTATTTTGCACAAGCTATTACCTCAATAAAACCGCAGATAAAACGATTCGTGCTACCCTACTAAGTTTTAAGGGGTTAGCTCTCAACCTTGGCTATGGCGGAATCGGAATTCTCTATGCTCTTCTCGTAGCTAGCTTAAGAAAGGATTCCAGTTTAACGAACGACTCTGGACTTCTCTTTCAGGCAGCTGGAGAATGGTTCGCCCCGTGGTTTCTTATCACCTTTATCGCTGTGCTTTTATGCAACTGGAAACTAAGGCCGAAAACACCCGCTTGAATCACTTCGTTCTGCAAAAAAGCAGACTCTTCTTTTTTTCAGAGCCCTAAAGCTCAACATCGTCCTGCCAAAGAAGAACTGGTTGATTTTTTCCAGTCTTTTTGGCCCAGTTCTCGATAGCCGACTCCACTTGTTGCCTGACTAAAATACTCATTTGATGACGTACCTTTGAACTTGATACCCGAAAGAGCATCCGTATCTCGGACTTATCCTCATTGGTGGAAAACAAATTAAAAATACGACCCTGCCCACCCTTAGCATTCCCATCGAGGACCAAGCCCAGTGGCTTTTGTAATCCCTGTGAAATCAACTTGGCCGCCCCCTCCACATCCTGCGGATCAAATTCTATAGCAAAGGCACCCACTCCATTCGGGGTACCAAACAACATCCGGCACTTTCCACCAGGAGCATCAGCAAAAGCAAATACACCATCTGCCAAGCCAACAAAGACTTTTAATTCATCCGTTATCCCACCGCTCAATTCCTGCTTTCCACCCTCGGCTTTTCCCTCCTTCTTTTCTTCTTCCTTGGTTTCGGGCTTTTCATTTTCCACCGGCACTGCTTCCGATCCAGAAGTATCTTGATCACTGCCCAACTCTTCAGTTGGTACCTTTACAACTTCAAGGGTATTATTTTCTACTGCGTTTATCATCCCCTCGTATAACTGACGCGTCGCTTTGCTTAGTTCTTTTCCGGTTTGTTCAAATTGTGGATACCACCTTTCATCGACCTCCATCTTTTTTTCATCCCACAATTCATTCCATCCGGCTTGCCAATCTTTGAGGATTTCTGGAAAAACCCTGCCCTCTGCGACCTCCTCTTTTAACTGATCCAACTTTTCTCCCTCTAAGAATCGCACGAGTTCGATCTGCTGTTGAAGTGCATTTAATGCTGGCACCAATCGTTCATTTGCTTGATCAATCGCCTTTTTCTTGGTCTCGTCCAATAAATTTGTTCGAAGCTCAGAAGATACCCCAATATTTTGTAATAACTCTGAAATGCCTGAAATCCTTGCCTTCCCCTTCTCATAAAACCAAGAAATCTGCGACTCTGCAGGAAAGGATCCATCGAAAAGGATTTTCAAGCTTGTTCTTAGTTGTTCCTCTGCAATTTTTTTCCTCACCTCGTTCGATCTTTTCTTAATTCCATCGCGCAACTTTTGACTTAGGGACTTGGCCAGTGCTCCCTCCTCCTTCAATGAGTCGGTAAAATATTGGCTCCATTTTTCCCCACCGTATTCAGTCGCAACCAACTTCAGGGCATCAGACAAGTATTTCTCGGTCAATAAATTCAAGCTTTTACCGTTTGGTACATGGCTGACAATATCGTCACGGATTGCCTGTTCGATTTGCTCATTACTGGGTAGCCAAAAATCTGTGGAATTAAGAAATTTTTCAAAGCGTTTATTTTCCCAGTGCACCGCCGCACGCTCGACCAGTTTTTCCGACGCCTCAAATACTCCATAGACCGGAGGTTTGGCCTGCATGTCCGCAGACTGATTCCTGTTCAATGCCTGAAGGGCAACAACCTTCAATTCATCCTTTGTTTTTAAACTCTCTGGGAATTGGTTCTTTTGGACCAATGATCGGACCTGTTCGTACTGCGCCTTGTATTGTTTAGCAATCTCCAGACGCATATCAGTAGACATCTCAGATACTTTCCTACTTAACTCCTCAAAAATTGGTCCCGTTTTCCCAACCAACTGCTCAAACCAATCGTTCAATGCGTTAAAATCATCGGTGGACAATGGTTGTAACCCCTTTGAACTTTCCTCGAATAGCTTATTCAGACGGTTATTTAAATCCTCCTTTGTCGGGTACGAAAGATTATCCCGTAAACGCTTCAACTGTTCCCCCGCGGCCAACTCCCGGGCTTTTCCATAAACCTGTTGCATACTCTGCTTTGCATATTGCTGGGCTTTTGCAGGAGCTTCCTTGGCCCAGTCCTTGGCTGCCCGTTTGAGTACATCCGCCCGTTCAATGGGTAAAGGACTTTGTTCCTTGGCCCACTCCAATGTTTCGGAAACTGTTTTTTCCAGCTCTTGCATACGCCAGTTCTCAATCCATTTACGGGTGGGTGTTTCTCCCGTCTTTTTTGCCTCAAATTCTTTTACCCGCCCGAGCATTTCCTTCGAAAGTAACAGACTCAGCTCACCCACTACAGATTCATTGGCATCGGCTGTGCCCTGCAGATACATTCTTGCTTTCTCTGCTGCCGCACGCAAGGCCAGCATCCTCTTGGCTCCCGCCTTGGGATCATTGGTTTGCCCAAACAGGCAGATCCCGCTTGCCAATACCAGTAAGGTACTAAGTGCACATCTCAAATTCATTCCTCCAATCATGGTTCCAATTTTCCATACTCGCCGACCACCGTGTTAAGCAGCGGATATCCACGCTTCGTTAACTCCCCGGCTACCCGAACAAGCTGGGCCGAAACCCCATCCTGTGCTTCACCAACTTCTTCGAGCGGCAACTGGTCTGCACATTGGGCAACGGCTGCCCATTGCAGTCCCTCCACCTGTTCCTTCCACTTGGCCACTCGGTCTGCCACATATCCAAGTGCATAATCGCGGCGCTCTTTGTTGATTATAAAATCTTCAGACACCAGGCTCGGATCAGCCGGCTGGGCTTTAGCAAGTGGATCGTAAAGAGTAATAAATTGTAAGGCACCTTCTTCTTCCCCCGCAGGTGGTTCATAGGAAAGTGCTGCATTGTAAAGATCTTCCTGCAACTTTGCCCGGTTATTCATCTCCAATGCCTTACCGCATAGATTTGCAAACCTTTGGTCATTTGGAAAAGCTCCCTCCCACTGCACCCGGTTAAAATCAGGAAAAGCACCCAACTCGGCCTCTTTTTCCCAGCCATCCATAACCGTGTCCACCCGGAGAATTAATTGTTGTTTCCACATATCCAAAATGCGGGGGCCCTGGTTTCGCATCG
>JAQXCL010000099.1 GCA_029251885.1 Opitutales bacterium
GGTGGCGATATGCACCAATCCCTAGTCTGGCAGCATCACGAGTCCGATCGGGTAGGGTATCCAATGATCGAGATTATGTCTTCGGGGATTACCAACGGTAAAGACTTAAGCTTTGCCACCATTGATTTCGACACCACCGTTGCCGATCCCACCGCCCGGGTGCGCATCATCTACGGCAGGGGCGAGAAAATTAATACCGATAAGACTTTGAAGCTTTCCCAACTTAGCCATTAAAACAAGAAAGAAATCAAATGATTAAAAAATCTTACCTGTCTGATTTTATCAGCAGTACTAAACTGCTTTGCTCTTATTGGATTATCCCCCACCTTGCTTGCTGAGAGCATTGGGGTGATGTCCTACAACATCCACCGGGGTGGCATTATCCAAAACAAACAACCCCTCTCCCAAACTGCCAAGGGGATCCAGTTGGCCAAGGCCGACATTGTCGGGATTCAGGAAACTCGTTCACCCAGGGGAGACACATTGAAGGATCTTGCCAAATTGCTCGGGTGGAATCATGACGAGGGGAGTAGCATCGTAACCCGTTATGAAATCGTGGAGCATTTCAAAAATGGAAAGGGTTACAAAGGCGGCATCAAAGTTAAGCTCCCTTCAGGCAAGCATGCCTATGTCTTTAACCTGCACCTCCCATCTCACCCCTACCAACCCTATCAGCTTCTGGGCATCCGCCCCGGATGGCACAAGCACACCAATAATATTACCTTTATCAAAACTGAGGCAGAGACGATTGAATGGGCTCAAAAAGCTCGGGGCAAGGATGTTGCTAAACTGTTAAAGAAAATCAAAAGCCTCCCCGTTCAAGAGGCACCTGTTTTTGTGGTAGGAGATTTTAATGAGCCTTCCCATCTGGACTGGACTGAAGCCGCTGCAAAAGCCGGACGCCATCCCATCAAAGTCGCTTACCCAACTTCCACCGAAATGGCCAAGGCTGGCTTTAGTGATTCGTACCGCACCATCTATCCGGACGAGATGAAAAACCCCGGCATCACCTGGTCCCCTGCTTACAAAGTGGGTGATCCCCGGACTCATCATGACCGCATCGATTTTGTCTACTTCAAGGGCAAAGGCTTGGAATTAAAAGAGGTAAAAATCCTTGGAGAAAACAAAGAAAATGCTGATCTTGTGGTGAGCCCCTATCCCTCCGACCACCGTGCAGTAGTGGGGACATTTACGCTTAAATAGTCCGCCAATAGTACAAAGGGGCGAATAATACGGAAGTCAGGGGACTAAGTAACAACCCTGACATAACAATCGCTATGGTTTGATTTACTGGCACAAAGAGTCATTTGACGCAAATAAACAGAACTTATACGCAATTATCGGCTTAAAAAATGTAGCTTTGGTACATTAGATATTACATCTAATTGATAAATTTGAGCTTCGCCCCAGCGAAAAAACATAAAAAACATGAAACATCTGAAAACATTCCTTTTAACATACTTCATCGCCATTGGATTATGCACAGTCGCCAATGCGGGTCTTAAAATCTACTACATCCGGCATGCGCAGGCGGGACATAATGTAAAAAAAGCATGGGAAAAGAAAGATGTCCCGAAGTCTGAATGGCCGGCTTATGTGGGAAACGCTGAAATGTTTACTCCAACAGGTGAGCGACAGGTAGCTGCTGCCACCGAAAAACTGAAAGCCTATCCATTCGACTTCATCGCAAGCAGTCCCATGTGGAGAGCACGCAACACAATCCTGCCACACCTAAAAGAGAACAATCGTACCGCCGAAGTCTGGCCTGAACTCAGAGAAGGAAGAGGGGCTGGTTCCATCTTGTCTAAAGACTTACCGGTTTTACAGGAAGAAATCCTCAATCGGGGAGAGCCCATCATCCTGCAGGGAGAGGAGAAACCATTCTTTGAGCTGCGCGATGATGCTAAAAACAACTACAGCCATTATCCTAAAAATTCCAGTCGCATGATAAGAGCGGCCTATTTGAAGTATGCGACTTTGAGTGCGATCAAAATGATTGAAAAACGTTTTGGAGGCACGGATCAATCAATTCTCCTGGCCGGCCATCAGATCTCTGGCAGTTCGCTGTTGAAAATGCTCCTCCAGGATGAGCCCAAAGTTAAAAGCGGGTTGAGAAATACAGGGCTTTGGATGGTGGAACAGCAAGAGGACGGGTCCTATCGGTTGAAGATGTATAACAGCGAAGTCTACTCAGAACAGTAAAAAGGAACAAAAAGATGAAGAAACCGATAATGATAATACAATGGATATGGGTATCCGTCTTTGCCACAATGATCGTTATGCCTATGTGCATTCAGGCTGAAGAGTCCACCCTAAGGGTAATGTCCTATAACATTCACCGTGGTGGCACCATACATCTCAAGCAACCCTTATCCCAAACTGCCAAGATCATTCAGGAGGCCAAGGCTGATGTGGTCGGTATTCAGGAGACACGTTCCCCAAAAGGCGTGAATTCGAAGCAGTTGGCTCAGTTGCTGGGCTGGAATTATTATGTGCACCCCAAGAATAATGTTATCATAACGCGTTACGAGATTGTTGAGAAGATGAAGACTGGCATCAAGGTCAAGCTACCTTCTGGTCAGGGAGCCTACATCTTCAATTTGCACCTCAAACCATCTTATTACATGCCTAACCAGTTTTTGGGCATCAAACCAAGATGGCCCAAAAATGATAAACCTTTTGTCCCCGTGATAAAAACCGAAGCTGAGGCCATTGCCTCCTTAAAAGAAAACCCAGGAAAACAGATCGCAGAATTATTAAAAAAGATACTCTCCTTTCCAGATCAGGAAGTGCCTGTTTTTGTCGTCGGTGATTTCAACGAACCCTCACATCTCGACTGGACCAAAGCTACGGCCAAGGCCGGTCGCCATCCCCTCAAGGTGGCCTATCCCACTTCGAAGGCGTTTGCTGAAGCCGGCTTTGGCGATGCCTATCGCACGATCTATCCCGACGAAATGAAAAACCCTGGAATGACCTGGTCATCCAAGTACAAAGATGATGATCCAACTTCGCATCCTGACCGCATCGACTTTGTCTATTTCAAGGGAAAAGGTTTACAAGTGAACGAAGTCAAGGTTGTCGGTGAAGACAAAGAGAAGGCAGACATTGTTGTTACCCCCTTTCCCTCCGACCACCGTGCAGTGGTGGCGACCTTTACGCTAACCAATGCTAACTAGTTTTTGGTACGCATTCCTGGAAAACCGGCAAGCTACAACCGCACATCTTTGAACATTTAAAAAAGGAGAATCTATGAGAAAACTAATCGTTTTATTGGTGCTGGCATTATCCACCACCGTATATGGCTCCAGAGCAAAAGAAATTAAGTACCAAAGCTCGGCAGACCAATCCGAACAGCCCGCATTTTTTTATGCTCCTGTATCCGAAAAACCCGTTCCGCTTCTTGTCGCTCTTCATACCTGGTCCGGGAACTACAAGCAAAAGTACCACAAAGCCATTGAACAATGGTGCATCAAGAATGGATGGGCGTACATTCACCCAGACTTCCGTGGACCCAATAATCGGCCGGAAGCCACCGGTTCAAAATTGGTAGTGGCAGATATTGTAAGTGCGGTGGAGTATGCCAAAAAAAGCACTCAAATCGATGGCTCCGCCATTTATCTTATCGGCACTTCCGGAGGGGGCTACACTGCATTGGTCATGGCCGGCCATCATCCTGAGATATGGGCTGGGGTTTCAGCTTGGGTGCCCATCTCAGACTTGGCGGCCTGGCACGCACAGGGAAAGCATGTCGAAGCATTGGAAAAATCATGCGGTGGAGCCCCGGGTGATAGCTCCGCGGTTGATGCGGAGTATGCAAAGCGGTCCCCCATTACTTTTCTGAGTAATGCCAGGGGAACGACGCTGCATCTCCACGCGGGGATTAAAGAGAAGATCGTCCCCATCAGTCATTCACTGCTTGCTTTTAATGAAGTGGCTGCGGCGAAAGACCGGATATCACAAGAAGACATTGACTACTTTGTGAAGAAGAGAAAAGTTCCTCCGAATCTGCAAACCGCCCACGCTGATTCAAACTATGGCCAGAAGCCACCTCTCTTTACCAAAAAGTCAGGTAATGCAACGGTCACCATTTTTGATGGTGGTCATCACCTGGTGCCCACCGCAGCCACAGCTTGGATCCAACAAGTTTACAACGAAAAGAAAAACTAATGAATAAAACTAACTTACAAAAAACCATACTTTTAGCGGGACTTCTGGTTTCTGGGTTGTCCTTCAGCTTGTTTGCAAATTCTGCAAAGGGAGACCCTGGTGAATCCACCAAACTTC
>JAQXCL010000103.1 GCA_029251885.1 Opitutales bacterium
GGCCAGTTCGATTAACTTTTCTTGCTCAGCTAATCTAATTTCCGCGGCCAACAGGTTTTCAACCTCAGCAAAAGCACGCAGGGCAGTGGAACGATATTGCCCCCAAGCTGCTGCTTGAATTGCTTTTGCTTGGCGCTGCGCTGCCCGCAATCGACCACCATTGAAGATGGGTTGGGTCAGGGAACCATTGATCCCCCAAGTTTGGAAGTTTTGATCCAATAAGTTTTCAAATTCATCGCTACGACTTCCCGGGCCACCGGTTAGGGCGAGTGAAGGGAAAAAGTTTTTACGGGCTACCTGAAGGTCAAGGCCAGCACTAAGAGCTTTTTTCTCAACAGCGAGCAAATCTGGACGTTTGATTAAAGTTTGGCTGGGGGTGGATATGAAAATCTGAGGATCAGGAAATTCTCCAATCTCTTTACTCAAATTTTGATCAAGGTTACTACTAGGGTATTTTCCTAATAAAAAATTCAGTCTTCTTGTGTCAGATTCAAGCTGCCCGACAAGGGCGAGGCTTTGAGCCTGAGAGGATGCAGAAATTGCCTGGGCAAGGTTTTTATCGAGGCCATTTGCAAGGCCTTTTTCGTATCTTTCTTCAACGAAGGTTTGATTTTGGATGAATGACTGGGCACTTTTGCGGGCAAGGTTGAGTTGTTGAGTTCCTTCAATCAAGTCGTACCACGCTTTGGCCGTTTGACCAGCTAGGGATAGACGCGAACTCTTGTATTCTAGGCTGTCCGCTTCAAACGCTCGTAGGGCCGAGTCTCGTTTGTCGGCGAGTTTTCCCCATAAGTCCAGCTCCCAACTAATATTAAGCCCCGAGGTAAAACTATTGCTTGTAAATGAAGTACTGCCGTTGGGTAAGTTGAAGCCAATAAGGTTTCTCTTAGAACGGCTACCAGTGACTTCTGCTCGGGCGGAGGGAAGAAGTTGAGCACCCAATATGGTAGCTTGTTCCCCTTTAGCGATTAACCGTTCAGCTGAAATGTGTAAATCTGGGTTGTTGGTCCAAGCCTGCTCGATTAGTCTTTCAAGAGGAACACCACCTAGCGTGCAAGCCCAACCGGGTGCAGAAAGGTTGGATTCAAGGAAAGTTGTGTTAGATTCCCAATGGGGGGGGGAGGATATTCCTAGTGGCGGATTTTTTTGGACAAGGGGAACGCTGCACCCAAAGAACAAAAAATGGATAATACCTGTTAAAGTTAGGAATATGATTTTAGGTTTCATTCTGCTGAGGAAGAGTTGATACCCATAATAAATCCGTTTGTCACGAAACGAATCAAACGATTGATCATTTCACCAACCTCCTCCTCGCTGCAAACGCCCTCGGTAAAATCACGAAGTCTGCGATGCTGGGCGAGTGCTCCTAACATCGAAGAAACGGCCAAATGTAAATGCCAGTGTATTTCATTGGTTGGTGCGTTGGGGAATGCAAGGGATAGTTCTTGGTAATAAATCTTTGCAATTTGTGAGAAAAACTTTTGGTGCATTCGTTCAATAAAACAAACAGGTTCAGTAAAAGTGCGGGCGACCAACTGAGCAAGGCTCCAACGAGATTTGGAACTGCGGGCAATCTCTTCTCCGATAGGGAAAATAAGAGAGTGAAAGATTTCATGAGCAGAAGGGGCGAGTTTTCCATTTCTCTGCTTAGCTTCTTCTAAAAGGGCGATTCTTCGTTTATTAATTGGTTGAATCCGTTCGCTCAACATTTCCAAAACTAAAGCATCTTTGGACCCAAAGTGGTAATTGGCGGCCGCCAAGTTAGCATCGGCTTCATGTGCGACTGATCGCATAGTCAATCCGTTGTAACCGTGCTCGGCAAATAAGCGAGCGGTAGCATCAATTAACCTTCTACGAGTAGCAAATTTTGGTTTTGCAGGTTTTGGTGGGGATGAAATCATTTGAAAGCGTTCATTGAAACGCTTGTTTGAAAAAATACAAATGAATACCCTGTCGATATCGATATTTTAGTGGAAGTATGGGGGGTTAATGGTTGACTTCGAGGGGTATTTTTTGTTGTATTATTAGCTTTTCCAAAATTTCAAGTACTCACTCCGTTCGAATATGATCAAGATACGTTTGCAAAGGCATGGCGCACGTCACGCCCCCTTCTACCGCATGGTAGTTACTCCCTCGGAAACCCGCCGTGATGGCCGATACATCGAAGTCTTGGGAACTTATAATCCCCAGTCTTCGGCACGTGAACGCGAACTCGATCTAAAGTTGGATCGCATTGATCATTGGTTAGATGTTGGAGCTCAACCAACTGACACTGCTAAAAGTTTAATCCGCCAAGGTCGCTTAAGTCCTGAAGAATGGTTGAAGCGTACTGAAGCCAAAGCGTCTGCTAAAGCTGCTCGTATATCTAAAAAGAAAAATCCAGCTCCCGCCGCCGAGGCCCCTGCCGAAGAGGTAGCTAAACCTGAGGAGGCTCCTGCTGAAGTAGTGAAAGACGATACTGCAAAGGAAGAGCCCAAAGCCGTTGAAACTTCTGCTGAAGTGGTAAAGGATGAACCTAAAGCTGAGAAACCAGAGGCAGCAGCTAAAGAACCTTCTAAGGAAGAGCCAAAAGCTGTGGAAGCTCCTGTTGAAGAGGCAACTGAGGAGCCTAAAGCTGATAAACCAGCTCCCCAAGCGAAAGAATCTAAGGATGAACCTTTAAAGGTTGAGTCTAAACCCAAAGAAACTCCCGCCAAAGAGGTAGAGGAGAAGGCCAAAAAAGAATCTGAGGAAAAGCCAAAAGCGAAGAAAGCCCCAGCTGAAAAAGCGAAGAAGGATGATTCTAAGGATAAGGCTGAAGGCACACCGTCTGCGGAGGCCAAAAAGGAATCGAAAGATTCCTGATCTTTATTTCAGTTGTATTTTTCCCCACCTTATAATTTGTAATGCCTTTTTTCGGCACCGATGATCCAACCTATGAACTCACCCCTGCGTTTCGACGTTCTGTCTCTTTTTCCGAGAACTGTTGATTCATTTGTAGGCGAAAGTATCCTGGGTAAAGCATCAGCTCGTGGATTGATTGAAGTATCTTCCCATGACCTTCGCGATTGGTCAAAAGGCAAACATCGTGAAGCCGATGACCGTCCATTTGGAGGTGGTGCGGGGATGGTGCTAAAACCAGAACCGCTTTTTGACGCAGTTGAGGAATTATCCCGCCCACAAAGTACAGTTATTTATATGGCTCCAGATGGAGATCCTTTCACCACGCAAATGGCCAAAGAGCTTTCAACCTCACAGCATTTGGTTTTGATCAGTGGGCATTACGAGGGAATTGACCAGCGTGTTCGTGACGAACTTGTTCACCGCGAAGTTAGTATTGGAGACTATGTACTCACCAATGGATCATTGGCAGCTGCAGTCATGATTGATGCGGTAAGTCGGCACCTCCCTGGAGTACTAGGAGACGACGAGTCTCTTCTCGACGAATCTTTTGAGGACGATTTACTGGGATGCCCCCAGTACACCCGTCCTGCTGAATTTAGAGGCATAAAGGTACCGGAAGTTCTTCTTTCGGGAAATCACGAGGAAATTGCACGCTGGCGCCATGAGCAAAGAGTGCAAAAGACTCGTATTCTTCGGCCTGACCTCTCAACCAACACCCAAACTATTAGGAATTGATAATATGAATGAACAATTGTTGAATGAAATAACCAGCGAGTATCTCCAAGAAGGACGCGACGCATTCAAAGTCGGTGACGGGGTCAAAGTTCATGTCCGTGTACGCGAAGGCGACAAGGAGCGGATTCAGCTTTTTGCTGGTATTGTTATTGCCCGTAAGGGGTCAGGTGTTCATGAAACCTTTACGGTTCGCAGAATTGCCTCTGGTGTTGGAGTAGAACGGGTATTTCCTGTACATTCTCCCCTTATTGAAAAGGTAGAAATAGACCGCGAGAGCGTTACCATGCGTTCTCGGATGTACTACCTTCGCGATCGCATTGGTAAGGAAGCTACCAAGGTTAAAGAAAAGCGTATTTTCGAAAAAAAGAGAAAGAGCTAATCCAAGCTGTTTCTCAGATTTGCTGTTAGGTATAAATATATCTCCAGCAATTTTCTGTTTTCTTGGCTCGTAAAAGTTAAGTCCGTAAAAGGTTAAGCCTTTCGGGTGAAAGAAATTTTTCAAGCAATTTTTGGCCATCCGCATACCCACAGGTTGTCTGCGTGGACTCTATGATTTCTTGGTATATTTGCCGGACTCTACTTCCATATGCAGGTGCGGAAAAATTTTCGCGTACGGAACTTTGATTATCCAGTATTTTTCCCCTCGTTAAGATATTCAATTCAGCCTGTTCACGTAGAGAACTGCCGAGTTGTTGTGAGGTTTTTACTTTTTGGATGATTGTTTTTTGCATGACCTCATCCAGGCACCCAAAGTCAATTCGCTCGCCCTGGCAGATCGCAGCATAAGCTCGCTCAAAAGAATCAGCCGGTAATGTGACCTGGTATTGGCGGTAAATATTGACGAGGGCTGATTTAATTTTTTCTCTCAAGCAATCTTCATCAACAAGGGACCTTTCTACCCAAAGGTTTGAGTAGAGATTTTCAAGGTTAACTCCTAATTGAGTAAAATCTGAAGTGATGTCGGGTATATTTCTTCCGCAAAGACTCTTTCCAAAGCTCCAAGGTTCAAGAAATCCTAGCCCAAAGCCTTCTGCTACGCTAACATTGATAATTGATGCGGCTTGTTGGACGAGTTCAGGAAAACTTTTATTTGATTGTTCACCCAACCCATAGGTTAAGGAAAGATCTAAACTCTTTCCAAACGCTTTCCATTCATCGTAGGTTGTTTGGAAGGATGGATTGGTTGGACCGAGGCTGTTGGCAAAATGGATTTCCGGGTGAGAGGCAGAAAGTAAAGCAAGTTCCCCCAAGTTTTTTCTTCTCACTGCCCGAACTGGGTAAAGGTAAAGGTTATCAGGGATGCCTGAGCTAGATGTTTTAGTTTTGACTAGGTCAGGCGGGTTGACGCAAGGAACGGCGTTTGCCAGTAAATGAACTGAACTTGGATGATCTTTTAGTACATACTGTAGAAAAGATTGGTCTCGTTGGTTAAGGGCTGCGTAATGTATTTGTCCACCGGTAGGATAGGCCATTTCATGGCTTTTCCCAAGGTTTAGAAAGTTTTCTGACCTTCCATCCTCTGCAAAGTCATGAGGTTGCAATAGCATGGGGTACTCTTCCTTGGCAAGCTGGCTAATTGCCTGTGTAAGACCTGGATTTTTTCCGAGCGAGTGATTGTGTACATGCCAAAGGTCGGGAAGTTGTCCGAGCACATTACGAGCGGCGTCCTCCATTCTTAAACGAAGAGTGTTTGGATCAATAGAATCGGTCAGAGTCGCATAATCAAGTCCTTCAACCACTCGTACTTGGTCTAAGATTTTGCCAGTGTAAGGCCGACCGCTAAGAATAACCCACTGATCTGGACCTTTTCCCGAATCTTTCCACGATTGGATGGTATTTTCTAATACTCGGGTAACCCCACCAGGTTCAAGGTGGTAATGTACCAGAGCTACTTTCATGGAGAAAAAGATGAATTAGGAAGAAGCCATGCGGTTGCGGTATCCCTCAACTTCAATCATGGGGGGTCTTTCTTCTTCGATGACTTCCTGCGCCAATTGATGGTATTTACCTTCTTCAACCTCGAAGCGTCGGTAAAATGTTTCCAAATCAGGCATTCGGTCTAATTTTCCTTGAGCATGCAGACGGTTAAAAAAGGTTTGAAGGATACCAAAACTCATTTTACCCAAAGCATTTGTGGTTTGATTTCGATGAACTCTACGGTCGAGATCGGTCTGAGCAAAAGTCTCCAGCCCATGCATCGCATAGAGGTCTAAAAGGTGGGAGGTTTCCACTCCGTATCCAATCGGAAAAGGAATTTTTTCGAGTACTTCTCGACGGGCTGCATACTCCCCGGATAGGGGTTGGATGATGTGGGAAAGTTCGGGGAAAAAGAGTGAGAAAAGCGGACGGATAAGAATCTCGGTAACTCTGCCCCCCCCACTTGGTCGGAGACCGCTCGAGTAATTGAGAGGGCGGTCATAAAATGCCTTTACATAAGAAATCTCATCCCGGTGAATCAAGGGTGCAACCAGTCCATAAACAAATCGTGGGTGGATGTTTGAAATATCAGCGTCCACATAGCAAATAATGTCTCCCTTAAGTTGATGGATAGCCTTCCAAAGGTTTTCTCCTTTTCCGCGCTTGTCTCCGACCTCGGGAAGGATATCGGAGGCTAGGTAAACATCGGCACCGTAGTTCTTGGCAACCTCAAGAGTTTTATCCTTTGAACCCGAATCGATCACTGCAAATTCATCGATCAGGGGATAACGTTCCATCAATTCAGAACGAAGAATCAAGACTTCTTTTCCAATAGTTTTTTCTTCGTTTAAGGTTGGAATGCAGAGGGAAATTTTAAGGCCTTTTTTTTCCTTCTCCTCAACCAGTTTAATTAAGTCCCAAAAGTCCGCGTGATGAAAGGTATTCCTTTCCAACCAATTCTCGTTAATCTTATTCATGAATCACAAATTCCTTGGTCAATTGCTTGGATTAGGGTGACAAGTTGAGTCATACCTGCATAAAGAGGGTCAAGCTGTACGGTTTCGTTGATCTCTCGCAAATTCTCAACAGTGGTCAATCCGAGGGTAACCGCTGGCAGGCCACTTAGAATCAAAGCGTTAAGATCCCCCGTGCTAGGGTCGACTTTCGGGGTAATCCCGGCTTCTTGCATGATCGATCGCGTTGTCTTTACTAAGGGGTGGGTAAAGGGAATGCTGCAATTTTGTCTTTTAGCCACAACTTCCATGCTTACCAAAGTACCTGTCTCGGCAGAAAATTGTTCGCATATCTCGTTGAGCTGCTCCTCCATCTGACCGATTATATCGTTATCTTCGCTGGTAATTTCAAAACGTAAAGTTCCTTGCTTGGGTGAAGTATTAAAACTTGAACCACAACTAAGTCCTCCAAAAACCAATTGTGTTTTCGGCTCTTTTGGAATGGGGATTTCTCTGATCTGGTTGATTAGGCCGGTTAAATGGCTGATAGCTCCTGAAGCCCCAAACCTTTTCCAGTCGTAGTCGCTGGGCACTTGCAGGGTAATTTCTCCACGCAAAGTTCCAAGACCCGAGTAACTCAATCGTCCAAGAGTCGAACCTTCTACACAAATACCTGCACGGGCTGGTAAGCTCATGGTTTCGAGAAAGCCACTTGCTCCTTCAAGGTTTGCCCGACCGAGACTTCGCGAATTGGCAACGAGAATAAGATCGTCCCGCAATCGTATACCCAAATTATCGAGCAGACGGGGCAGGGCGATCATTGCGGCAAGTCCCAACGCATTATCGGCAATTCCGGGCCCACACATGTGACCAGAACCCACTTGAATCTCGTGCCTGACTTCCCGTGAAAAGACGCTATCAGCATGTGCCATAACCAGAATGGATGATTGACCTTCAGTTCCCGGAAGGCGAGCAGATGCATTCCCAAATTCATCAATAGTTGGTGAGCTAAGTCCATTCTCCCGAAAACGGTCAACCACCGCACGAATTCGATCATTTTCTCCGTAAGTAGGCGAAGGAATCTCTCCAAGCAATACCGTATCGGTTAAAAAAGAATCCCGCTTTTCACTAATTTTGTTGATCCGTTCAGGGATTTGATCAAGCAGTCCGCTAAGTGCTGTTTCACGATCAATTTCATGTATTTCCATCGACTATTGAGTTAAGGAGGGAAGCAGATTTTTGCAAAGCCTAACCGAAAAAATTGTTTTAGGGGTTGAAATAAAAGAGAGCTTACTCCATCACCCAAAAGGGTAAGATATGATGAATTTTCGCTTTTTAAAATAAATAGATGGCTAAAAATATAGGATTTGTGTCGACTCGTTTTGCCGGGCAGGACGGGGTTTCGCTTGAGAGTGCAAAATGGGCAGAAGTGCTCTGGGAAGATCATCATGTCAGTTTCTGGTACAGTGGACAGAGCGACCGCAATCCTGATATTAGCCACGTTATTCCTGAGGCTTATTTTGGATTTCCGGAAAACCAGTGGATTAATCAACAAATTTGGAAAGGCGAGCCTCGTGATCGGTTTGTGACTGAACGCATAAGGGCTTTGGCCGATTACCTGAAAAGTACCTTGTATCGATATGTGGAGAAATTTTCCATTGATCTCTTGATCCCGCAAAATTGCCTGGCCATACCTATGCATGTTCCTTTGGGCATCGCTTTAACGGAATTTCTCTCAGAAACAAGAATGCCTGCCATCGCCCACCACCATGATTTTTACTGGGAGCGTACCCGATTTTCGGTCAATTGTATCCCGGAATATCTCGACATGAGTTTTCCGCCCAAACTGGGTAACATGCGCGATGTAGTCATCAATGAAGAAGCACAGGAGCAATTGGCTCTTCGCAAAGGAAGTGCATCCTTGGTCATTCCGAATGTTTTCGACTTTGAAAACCCTCCGGAGCCAGTCGATGAATATGCTTCTGATGTCCGTTTTGAGCTTGGTCTGTCGGAGGATGACTTTTTTATTTTACAACCAACTCGGGTAGTTCCACGCAAGGGCATCGAACAGGCTATTAAACTGGTCAGTATGCTAAAGGACCCGCGCTGTAAACTGGTGATCTCACATGAAGCTGGAGACGAAGGATACGAGTACTTAGGCATGCTTGAACAACTGGCCAAGGAAGAAGGGGTGGATATGCGCATTGTAGCCGACCGAGTGGGAGAAGTCAGGCAGCGAGATTCCGAAGGGCGAAAAGTTTATACCCTCTGGGATCTTTATCACCATGCCGATTTTGTCACCTATCCTAGTACTTACGAGGGTTTTGGAAATGCCCTGTTGGAAGCGATCTACTTTCGCAAACCGGTACTAATCAATCGTTATTCCATTTTCGTACGTGATATTGAACCTAAGGGTTTTCGCTTGCTTACCATTGATGGCTTTGTCACTCCGACGATCGCTCGGCAAGTCCGTCAAATTCTGACTGATTCCGAATTGAGCGAAGAGATCGTTAACCACAATTACGAAGTGGCCAGGCAATTTTATTCTTACTCCACTATTCGTAGCAACTTACGGGCTTTTATCGCCGATTTGACCGGTTATTAAGTAAAATATGAGCTATTTCACTCAAACTGCTATCAAGCACATCTCCAGTACCCGTTTAAAACTTCTGCGTCGGAGACTGGGTAAACTCTACGGTATGGATCGAGCTGACCGCTTACTCGATCGGATGTACCAAATGATCGGTAGGTATGGAGTTGGAGTGGGATTGTCTCCTAATACAGGTCCAGTCGGGCTAAGTCAGCAGGATGTAGTCTTGATTTCCTATGCTGATATGGTGCAGTCAAATGATCGGGCTCCACTCGAGGTTTTACGCCAGTTCTGTTCCCAACGATTAAAGGGGGCGGTTTCCACTATTCATCTCTTACCCTTTTATCCATGGACTTCGGATGATGGATTTTCTGTGGTCGATTACCGGCAGGTTCACAAGGATTATGGAAGTTGGACGGATATCGAAAAATTTGCAGATGATTTTCAACTGATGTTCGACTTAGTGCTCAACCATTGCTCATCCAAGAGCCCTTGGTTTAAGGAGTTTGTATCCGGGGTGGAACCGGGAATGAATTATATTATGAGGGGAGATCCCGAAGCCGATCTTACCTCAGTGGTACGCCCGCGCTCTTCTCCGTTACTAACCCCATATCAGACCCGCGGAGGAGAAGAAATGGTTTGGACTACCTTTAGTGCTGACCAAGTTGACCTGGACTGGACCTGCCCTGATTTACTCTTCGAATTTCTAGATATCATCCTGTTTTACGTCTCGATGGGTTGCCGAGTTCTTCGTTTGGATGCAGTGGCTTTTTTATGGAAAAAAATGGGTACTAATTGCCTGCATCTTCCTGAGACTCATGAAGTTATCAAATTGATACGCAATTTTGTGGAAGTGGTCGCTCCAGAGACCATTCTTCTCACCGAGACGAACGTTCCTCACGAGGAAAATGTTTCTTATTTTGGCAAAGGGGACGAAGCCCATGCGGTTTATCAATTCTCCCTTCCTCCATTACTTTTGCATGGGCTACTCAGGGGAACTTCTAAACATATGAGGGAATGGGCTACTGAACTCAATCCGCCTCCTAAAGGTTGTCACTTTCTTAATTTTACTGCTAGTCACGATGGTGTAGGTGTCCGCCCATTGGAAGGGATTTTGCCTTCTCAGGAGGTCCTTTCTTTGGCTAAAGAAATAGAGAGTAAAGGGGGGAAGGTTTCGATGCGCAGTCTAGCCGATGGTTCAGATTCCCCCTATGAACTCAATGTAACATATTATTCAGCACTGTCTGATCCAAATCAGCCTGAGTTAGGAGAGGCTCGATTTTTATGCTCACAAGCCCTTGCTCTTTCATTGCAAGGTATTCCTGCTATTTACTTTCATTCGCTTTGTGCCACTCCCAACGATCAGGATGGTTTCGCTGAAACTGGTAGGGCTCGCACCTTAAATCGTAAAAAATGGCAACTTCCCGAGCTCGATTCTATGCTCGATGATAAAAATACCACAGGATCAAGGGTGTTTGACTGGTTTGTGACTACTTTAAGGAAGCGGGCATCCGCACCGGCCTTTCATCCAGATGCTTCTCAGGAAATTCTTAATCTTGGAGATTCTCTATTCGGTTTGATTCGTTCATCTACCGATGGGAACCAATCGATTGTTTGTTTGTATAATTTTTTACCGAGTTCAAGCGTGGTCAAGCCGATGAAGGAAATTAAAAAACGCTTTCCCGAAAGCAAGGCGAGGGATTTGATTAGCGGCGGAGAAATTGATTGGCGAACAAATGAATTCGAACTTCGTCCATACCAAGCTGTTTGGTTATTATCCCATTGAATCTCTTTTTACTCGAAGAAGCCGTTGATAAAATTGAATGGCCCGCTCAGGACGATCGGGCAGTTCATTTAAAAAAAGTGCTCCAAGTAAAAGATGGAGAAAAGCTTGATTTTGGGGTGATTAATGGTCCGCGGGGTAAGGGCTTGATCGAGTGGATAAATTGTGGAGCAGTCAAAATTTCTTTTGAGTGGAATGCTCCTCACTTATCCGACCTTCTTCCCATCTCGTTATTGGTTGGTCTTTCAAGACCTCAGACTTGTCGGAAGGTGATCGAACAGGCTGCCTCGCTCGGAGTGGCGGAAATAATTTTTTTCCACACGGACAAGGGGGAGTCCTCTTATGGTGAAAGTTCCCTGTGGCATGATGAATGGCAACGTTTACTGATTAAAGGCACGGAGCAGGCATTTTCCTGCCATCTTCCACGATGCATCAAGGTCGATGGGTTGGAACAAGCCCGAGCGGCTTCTCGAATTGTCCCCAAAATTGCCTTGGCCCTCGATATTTATGAAGCCACCGAATGTATTTCCTCCTTCAAGCAGAAAAAGGATGAACCTGCCCACTTGGCGATTGGACCAGAGCGCGGATGGTCCCGTCAGGAAAGGGATTGTCTAAGGGTTAATGGGTTCAGCCTTTGTCATATGGGCCAACGTGTTTTGCGGGTTGAGACTGCTGTAGTGGCCGCAATTGGTGCAATTTCCCCAGCTTATTGGACTGGCAAGGGTTGGTCAGGTCGGTAGATTCGATGCACGGGAGAACCGCGTTTTTCCTTACCCAATGTTTTTACCAATTTCCAACCTTTGAATTGGAGGACTTGCTCGCCTGGGCCTTCTAAAATAATCCGACCATTACGAGTGAGAAAACATTCCTCTCCAATAAGATTAAAAATTTGGGGGCAGAGCCGATCAATCTCCATGTAGGGAGGATCAATAAAAATGATGTCGTAGGGTTGGTCGGGTTTGCTCTTAAGGAAGTCCATGACATTGCGGTTTACAAGTCTCCCCGCGGGGCCCTCTAATTTTGCACTTTTGAGAACGGCTGCAAGGTTTACCTTTAGGTCTTCAAAGACTTTGCGGTGGTTCTCAACTAAAGTGATTTCTGCCGCTCCCCGGCTGAGCGCTTCTAGACCATAGGCACCAGAACCGGCAAATAGATCGAGAGCACGGATTTGTGGAAGGAGGCTTGAGATAGACGAGAATAGTCGTTCACGGGTCGTTTCGATCGCCGGACGTACTCCATTTTTCGAGTTTACTCGCAAGGGAATACCCCGAGCTTTTCCTCCGCTTATGCGCATAATGGCTTTTTTCTTTTTACAAACATAAATTCATCCTTTGCATGGTGTTGAGTTGCCAAGCAAGGAGTATTTTTTCTACCTTTGCTAGATATGGCGAGGTATATCCGGGCATTTATTGAAGATTCTCCAGAAAATGAAGGGGATGAAGTATTGTTGGCTAAAGATGAAGGAAGTCATCTCAGCCGAGTTTTGCGCATTCAACAGGGAGATGCTGTGGAATTACTTGATGGTAAAGGGGGGCGTTTCGCTTCTAGGTGCTTGGAAGTAGATCGAAATCAAGTCAGGATGGGTATTTCTAAAATTGAGAAGGTTGCTCCATGCAATACCCAAACTCGAATGGCAATAGCTTTGGGCAAGGGAAACAAGTGGGAAGAAATTATCCGTCCATTAACGGAATTGGGTATCAATCGATTGACCCCTTTAAAGACAGAAAGAACGGAGGGAGCTTTTTCTGGAGTAAAATTAAAAGACAAGAAAGAACGGTGGCTAAAGATTGCCCGCGAAGCATGTAAGCAAAGCGGAAATCCCTGGCTTCCTGTATTTGATAGTCCGATTGATTTTCAGGAACTTATCAAATCCCCGGAAGCAGGTGAAGAAAGATGGATGGCCAGTTTAACATCGGGCATGCGAACAGAAAGCATGGGGAAAGCAGCGAATTTACTTTCCATCTTTATTGGACCAGAGGGTGGATGGAGCGAACGGGAGGAAGCCCAGGCGAAGGAGGTGGGACTGTCTTTCTTATCCCTTGGATCTTACACCCTTAGGCTGGAGACAGCTACTGTTAGTGCATTGGCGGTTGCACGACAGTTATTGCTTTGCTAGGAAGTTGATTATGCCGGCGGAATTTACGGGTGAGCAAAAGCTCAGGATTGTACTGGAATCGATCATTCGTGGGGTTCCCAGAGATGATCAGTGCAAAAAATACGGCATTACTTCGGAGCAATTCCAAACATGGCATGATCATTTGATCAAAAACGGGGGGAGTATTTACGAACAAACAGGGTCTAATTCAGGACGGGGTGCCAGTCATACTAAAAAAGTCCGCACTCGAAAAATAAAATATGTGCCCTGGTATATCAAATTTCTTTTAATTTTTAGTATTTTCTCGAACCTAGCTGCTGCAATCGTTTGGGCAGTTTGGAACTGGTCTGTTCAACCCGTTGAACTTGGGCTCATTTTAGATGCAGAACCATCTATATCCCAGATAGAAATCCCAGATAATAATACTTCATTGGTGAAAGATATATCCACACAACCACCCGAGTTGGACGATTTAATCGAACAGGTCGATCAATTTGGTAAGTTATCCGATGATGGAACTGTAGGAGGAATGAAATCACCTCTTTCCGGTAACAGCCCCAGTCCGAATCTTGAGGAAATGCTCGCACCAGCTCTAAAACTTCCTGAGCCACCATCGAGCTTGGAGTTGGGGAATCGAGTAGATTTCATCGACCAAACCTATGAAGCCAAACATGTGGTCTACCTGATTGATGCAGGGTCTTATCAGTTAAAAGGTCCTAACGCTGTGGAACGCTTTGAGTCTATGAAACTTTCCATCTTGGAATCCTTGACCAAGCTCTCTGCAAATTCCTATTTCAACTTGGTGCTTTGCTGGAATCTTCGAGAATCCCATGCCCTGGGAAAAACTATTCTACGGGCCAATGATGAAAACAAAAGATATGCCACCGAATGGATTACAAGCCTTGGAACAAACCCTGAATTATTAAAGGAAGGAAGGAACCAATTTTATCCCAAGGAACTTCTTTACGCTCAAGTGCTCCCTGGAGTGGTTGGGCCTTGGTATGGACTTGCCACCGCCATGAGTTATGATCCTGATATTGTTTTCTTTCTTGCTGGAAATATGCCTGATTTTTCACCCGATGAAGTTTCACGCAATGATTTCAATGGATTGGGAATTAATTTGGATACAAATTTATTGGCTAATCCACAATCTGCAGGAGTGGGGGAGGGGCTGAACTCCTTAATTCGCAAGACTGCAGGTTATTGGCTTGTTGCCCTTCAAAGTGAGCGGAATTTGCCGGACAATACCGAGGAAATAGAGGAGATTGCTTTAAAAAGGTTGGGCATTGATTCATCCCTGCCTGGTTTAAGTTTTCAAAAACATGCTATTCCCTGGGAAAAAGCATTTGATAATTTTCTCGCGGGTTTGGAACTTGGAATATCCAAAATTCCACAGGTACATGTTTTTCAGACTTTGCAGGAACATACAAGATGGCCAACATCTTTGCAGAAATCGATGGCTGAGTTTTGCGAAAGTACTCGCGGGAACTTGAGTGTTTTTCCCTAACCCCTGCTTTGCTTGCTATGTTGGCGAGTCTTTACCGATTAAGCTTCCTTTATCTTTGCTTTTCAACGGGAGTTTGGGCGAATTTTATTCAGCCTAAAGTAGATGACCTCATTGTTGTAGAACCGGTACTTTCTTCTCCAGTGGTTGTTCCGGGTGGAGAGATATGGGTTGGGTTCAATATTTCGCTGGAAACCGATTGGCATGTTTATTGGAAAAATTCAGGCGAATCGGGTTACCCCACAACTATTCAATGGTCATTACCAGAAGGATGGATGGTAGGTGAACTCGAATTCCCCTCTCCATATTTGTATGAATATGAAGGGATGACTGGTTATGCCTTGGAGAATAATTTTACTGTTCTTGCCAATTTTAAAGCTCCAGACTCATCTAAGGATTCCATCGGGAAGACGGTTAAAGTAAGCGGAACCTTCAACGCCCTTGTCTGTAATGAAGCATCCTGCCTGCCCTATGAACAGTCCTTTTCCCTGGATCTTATATTGGGCAATGATCCGGTATTTGATGCCAAATCTCGAGGATGGCTAGATGAGGCGAGGACAAAACTCCCCATTCCTATGCCAACTAGTTCGAGTGGAAGTGCTTCCTTTTCAGGATCCTCTGGGAAATTGTCGATTCATGCTCCCAGGATACAAAACCTAAAAAGTAATGATTTTATCTTCTTTCCAGAAGAGCCCTCTATATCTGTAGACCTTTCTTCTCTTTCATTCTCGAGTAAAACTCGTTCAATTGGCATCGACTGGATACTAGCTGAAGGTTATGAGGAACCACCTCAGAATTTAACTGGATTATTGTTTCATCCTAGTCTTTCCAATGCGTGGAAAATCTCCTTTCCCATCAAAGGTACAGGCTTTTCTTCCCCTTCCCATAACTATTCTACGGGAACGGAATATATCGCTGATGAATTTGTTCTGCTTCGCCTTCTCCTCGCGGTCGTTTTCATAAGTATGGCTACCTGGGCATATGGTCGCTCTCGGCAACCATCAGCACTGGTAGGCAACTGGTATGCATTTGCCATTCTCAGTTTAATATATGGTCTGTGGTTGGGCTACCCTGGTCGAGTAACTTCTTCCACTTTAGATACCCTGCATTGGGAAGTCTGGAGCCAGGAATTGCAGGACCAATTACTTGCCGATGGCGACGCGGTCTATGTCGATTATACAGCTAAGTGGTGCCTCTCTTGTCAGGTTAATAAACGCGTTTATGGAGATCAGGAAGTAATCGATGCGATTGCTGCGGGTAATGTGAAATTATTACGGGCAGATTGGACGAAAAAAAGTGCCCAAATTCTTAAAGCTCTACAATCTCATGGTAGGGAAGGTGTACCTTTGAATGTGTTTTATCCTAGTTCTTATCATGGAGTTTCTTCAACTCCGCTAATCCTTTCGGAAGTTCTATCCGCTGATCTCGTTAGTGACACGATGCGTGAGGGGAGGGCAGTCGATGAGAAGAATAAAGAGTATAATTTTGCCGCTCTATTGGGGCTCGCTTGGTTGGGTGGATTAATTCTTAACCTTATGCCATGTGTATTTCCTGTAATCGGCCTGAAAATTATGGGTTTTGTGAAGCAGGCTGGTGAAGACCGTTCAAGTATCATTCGGCATGGTTGGGTCTTTACCCTCGGTGTGTTGCTGTCTTTCTGGTTGTTGGTTGGCGTTCTTTTAATCATGCGGGATGGTTTGGAGGAGCAGCTCGGTTGGGGTTTTCAGCTTCAGGAACCCGGATTTGTATTTATTCTTGCTCTGATTCTTTTGATCTTTGGTCTCAGTTTAAGTGGTGTATTTGAAATTGGAATGACTGTAACTGGAATAGGTTCCGGTTTGTCACAAAGATCTGGTTTATCCGGCAGTTTCTTTTCTGGCGTCTTAGCTACGGTGGTGGCCACCCCCTGTATGGCCCCTTTCCTCGGAGTTGCCGTAGGAGCTGCTCTGACAATGCCAGCCTTTTTCTCCTTTATTATATTTACCGCAGTAGGACTGGGGCTTTCCACGCCTTATCTTGGCCTGTCCTTTTTCCCTGAGTGGGTACAGAAACTTCCCAAACCTGGAGCGTGGATGGAATCGTTCAAGCAATTCATGGCCTTCCCTATTTATGCTACTGTGGCTTGGTTAATATGGACACTTGAGGGGTTGCTCTAAGCCAAAAAAAACTTCCGGGCAAATTGACCGGAAGTTTTTTGCGACTAAATAATTGCTAGTTGAAATTAGAGGGCAACTTCGCCCTGCTCGCCAGTGCGAATACGCACGGCTTGCTCAATTGGGATGACGAAAATTTTACCATCGCCAATTTTCTCGGTCTTGGCGGCTTTTACGATGGTATCAATTACTTTATCTGCGATATCATCAGGAACGGCGACTTCGATGACTACCTTGGGGAGGAAATCAATGGTATACTCGCTACCACGGTAAATTTCTGTATGTCCCTTTTGTCGCCCGAAACCCTTGGCTTCAATCACAGTCATTCCTTCGATTCCGATTTCGGAAAGGGCTTCTTTTACATCTTCGAGTTTAAAAGGTTTGATAATGGATTTGATCAGTTTCATGTTTGTATAAAAGTTATATGTCCTTGAGGGTAATTAAAATTAGCTAAGAGAATAACCATTCTCGCCATGGGACGCTTGGTCAAGCCCCTTTGTCTCATCTTCTTCGGATACCCGGATGCCAGAGGTAAGAGCTGAAATTACTTTTACGATGATATAAGTGGCAACAACAGAAAGAGCAATCGCAGCCAAACAACCTTGGGCTTGAACAACCAATTGATCGGTCCAGCTATCGGCGTTTATTCCTAAGCCTCCTAGCTCGCCTTTCCAACCTAGGTAAGAGACCATTAAAGTTCCAAGTATTCCACCGACTCCGTGAACCGCAGCCACATCAAGAGAATCGTCAATACCCAACTTTTCTTTGATAAAGCCACAAGTATAGTAACAGATAATTCCGGCCGATGCTCCAATGATGATTGCTCCGAGTGGCCCCACACTTCCGGAAGCTGGAGTAATGGTTGCAAGTCCAGCAACCATTCCGGTGACAATTCCTACAAGTCCTGGCTTTCCTGTGCTGCGCCATTCCACAAGCATCCAAACCAAGCTTGCAGTGGCAGCGGAAAGATGTGTGACCAGCATGGCCATTCCTGCACTGGTATCTGCAGCGGCAGCACTACCTGCATTAAACCCAAACCATCCAACCCACAGCATAGCTGCACCTGTCATTACCATGCCAGGGTTATGTGGAGGTTTCAAAGATCTGGGGAAGCCTTGCCTACGACCAAGCATAGCGGCCAAGGTCAGGGCAGATGCACCTGCGGTTGCGTGCACCACAATACCACCAGCAAAGTCAATTACTCCTTTTTCGGCAAGCCAACCGCCACCCCATACCCAGTAGCATACCGGACAATAGACGACGATAAGCCAGAGGGCACTAAAGAGAAGAACTGCAGAAAATTTAATCCGCTCGACAAATGCACCTACAATAAGAGCGGGTGTGATGATCGCAAAAGTCATTTGGAACATGATCCAAACCGTTTCTGGATGATCCCCGTTGAGGGAATCAGCAGTCAGATGTTGTAAGAAGAAGGCTTCGGTTCCCCCGATCCAGTTATAGCCACTGCCAGAAGTCAAAGAGAGGCTGTAGCCAACAGCAAACCAAACCATTGATGCCAGACAGGCGATGGCAAAGCATTGCATTAAAACGGAGAGCACATTTTTGGACTGAACCAAGCCGCCATAAAAAAGAGCCAGTCCAGGTAGGGTCATAAACAAAACAAGTGCAGTGGCAGTAAGCATCCATGCAGTGTTTCCACTATCCAATCCTGCCTCTTCCTCAACCACCTGTGCGGGTGCTGTTTCGGATACCAATATGGTTGCATCCGCTGAACCTATTTCGGTTGATTGTCCATCTTGAGCAGACAAGAATGGCAAAAGACCCATGCTTAATAGAAAGATTATGTATTTGGAAATCATTATTTAATTTGTTCGTGATTACAGCGGTTAAGTAAGTAACTTTTACTAAGAAAAATTTTCACATAATGAGCAAATATAATTTTTATATGAAAAGTTTTCATAATACTTCCTACCAAAACACAAAAAAGCCCGGTTCACAAAGGAACCGGGCTAAGGTTAAAATGAAACAATAAGGGATAATTAATTCCTTATTGCCTGTACGGATTCAACAAATTAGAGAGCTTCGTCTCCTTTTTCTCCTGTTCGGATGCGTACGCATTCTTCCATGGGTAGAATGAAGATTTTACCATCTCCAATTTTTCCAGTTTGTGAGGCACCTACGATCGCATCGACTACTTTGTCTGTCAGATCGTCTGCCACTCCGATTTCGATTTTAACTTTTGGCAAAAAATCGACGGTGTATTCGCTACCTCGGTATATTTCAGTGTGTCCCTTTTGTCGGCCAAATCCTTTGACCTCAGATACGGTCATGCCTTCCACTCCGATTTCGGACAAGGCATCCTTAACTTCTTCAAGCTTGAACGGCTTGATGACTGCTTTGATTAATTTCATGATAATTCTTTTGTTTTTGATTAATGGGTCTTAGGTGGAAGCGATTTATTAGTTTGTGTAGGCTTCTTGACCATGCTCAGTAATGTCAAGCCCACGATCTTCCTCTTCTTCGCTAACACGGACCCCCATAATAGCTTTTAATACCGTAAATACGATATAAGCAAAGACAAAGGCAAATATGCTCACCAACAAGGCACCCTTGAGTTGTACCATGAAGTCAAACCCGTCAGCAAAAATGGCAACAGCCAGTGTTCCCCAGACTCCGCATACCCCGTGCACAGAGATTGCGCCGACTGGATCGTCAATTTTGGACTTATCAAAAAAGGTGATCGCAAAGACAACAATGATTCCAGCAATTAAACCGATAAGTATGGCACTGCCTACGGAAACAACATCTGCATTGGCTGTTATTCCAACTAGACCAGCCAAAATGCCGTTTAAGGCCATGGACAGATCAGGCTTTTTTAGGGCGAACCAAGAAGTAAACATTGCACCAAGGGCACCTGCACATGCAGCCAACGTGGTGGTAGTAAATACCAATCCAAGCGCACCTGGTTCTGCAGATAACACTGATCCACCATTGAATCCGTACCAGCCAAACATAAGTAAAAATACTCCAATAGCCGCAAGCGGGAAGTTGTGGGCAGGTATGGGCTTTATGCCATTTTCAGTATATTTTCCACGACGGGGTCCAAGTACCATCACGCAGGCCAAGGCACCAAAACCACCAAAAGCGTGGACGACCGTTGAACCAGCAAAGTCTTTGAATCCAATATCAGCCAAGACTCCACCGCCCCAGTGCCAAGAACCTGCAACTGGATAAGCAACTCCTACGAATAGAACTGCAAAGACCATAAAGGCAGAAAGCTTTACGCGTTCGGCAACTGCACCTGAAACGATAGTTGCTCCGGTTGCAGCAAACATAGCTTGGAAGATAAAATCACCAAACCCTGTCATGGCTAAACCGAGGCCACCATATCCCCATGTAGATCCACCGTCCGCGTTGAGGTCGCCAATCATTCCGCCCCAGCTAAACCAACCATTGAAATCTCCTGGGTAATGGGTGTTAAATCCGAAAAAGGCATAGGTCAAAACACCAATGGAGATTATAAATACATTTTTAAACAGGATATTTACAGTGTTCTTTTTTTGACAAAGGCCAGACTCTAAAGTAGCAAAACCCAAGTGCATTAGAAAAACAAGAGCCGCGGCAATTACAGTCCACAACATGGAGGTGGTGAAAAAGTCATAGGCAGGTGCATACTCACCCTGTGCCTCTAACAGTTCCATGTAGTCGTCGACTGGACCGGCTTCTTCCACAGCGGCTGGCGTTTCTTCGTGATCATCCGCATGGGCGGGCACGGCGTTTGAGAATGCAAGTATGATCGCCAAAAGAAGAAACTTCCAGGGAGATGTACCTATACATAATAACTGTAGGGATTTAGATTTCATTTTATTAATTATTGATATTCAGTGATTA
>JAQXCL010000112.1 GCA_029251885.1 Opitutales bacterium
CTGTAGCTAATCATGTAGGTTCCGGTTCATCTGTGAAGGCATCTAAGTTTGGAAATTTAAGTTTTCATAGTAACCAAGCCAACCCACTTAAAGGCCAAAGTTTACTCTCGAATTCTTCGATGCCGTCGAAAGTGATACCTCAACCTTATGCACATTCGAACCCTACATTGTCTAATAGTCCTCAATCTAAGGCTTCGGGGTCTATACCCCAACAAATTTCAAACTTATCTGGCCACAATCTAGGTACAAGGTTCAATAAGATTGATGATTTGAGTTTTGGTGGCACAAAAAGTGCTACTACTTATCCCAATCTTGATGATACCAAATATCATAAAAAACCAAAAAACTCATTCAATGATAATGAGCTTACGCACTCTAATCCTTTATCTCATGACGAGCTTATTGATCGCGTTAAAGATTCGTTTGTTTCAGGGGGCATTGGTTTTTTCCACAATAATGGAATTCTTCGTTTTGCATTTTCCCTCGACAATGGAAGTTCAGTTTCAGTCCGTATCGAAAAAGCAGTCAATGATTTTAAGATTTGTTTCATTTCCAATAACCAAGAGACTCGTGACTTCTTGGCAACCAAGCTTCTATCTTTCTCTAATAACCTTCCAATTCCAAGCGAGCATTCTTTAAACACCCACATATTCAGTTCTTACAAAGAAATGGATAATGCCTTTTCCAATAAACAAACTTTACCATGATTGATACAATTTCCAATTCTGCTCTTTTGAATAATCAACCGAGCCTCTCAGCTAAAGATGCATCCGAGAGTAACAGTCAGTTAAAAATGGATGACTTCCTGCAATTGCTTACGAGTCAAATTACGAACCAAGACCCCTTGGAACCGATGAAAGATACCGAGTTTATCTCTCAAATGGCTAACATTGCTTCTCTGGAACAAATGCAGCAGTTCACTCAAGGATTTTCAAAATTCGCAGATTCGCACGGAGAAATGCTTGCCCAAACTTATTTGGGTAATCGTGTGGGAATTCTTTCCGATAACAAGGAAGTAAACGGAATTGTGGAAGCCGTGAATCGATCCGACGACGGTACCATAGAAGTTGTTGTAAACGGAAATTCTTATGATCCTTCAAGCATAAAACGGGTTGAGCTGGTTAATTCTGATAAGTAATTTCGTATGATCCCTTCACTCCACAACGGTGTATCTGCCCTCAAAAGTTTTTCAGAGGGATTGCAAGTTCTTAGTAACAATATAGCCAATGTTAATTCCCTTGGCTACAAATCTGCACGGGCTAACTTTACTGATAATTTTTATATTCATCAAAATAATGCAGGTCCTGCTGTAAATGGTGAACCACGAAATACTACAAGGAACCATGGCTCTGGTGTAAGCGTAGGATCTTTGTCCTCCAATTTCAACCAAGGTATTATTGAGAATACTGGTCTTGATTTAGACTTAGCAATACAGGGGGAAGCTTTGCCCAATGCAGGTGGTTTTTTCGAAGTTATAGACCCACAGTCTGGTGAGGTTTTTTACACGAGAGCAGGAGCTTTTGAATCAACTGCTGAAGGTATAGTTGTAACTCGAGACCAAAATCGTTTCCAGTTAACAAATATCGAAGGTCAACCACTTCTTCTTGGTCTTCAAGATGGCGAGGATCTATTAGCTCGTCGAATTGACGATGATGGAGTGGTTAGCCTCATCGTCAGTAAAGATGGGCAAGATTCGATCCGCGTAGCAGGGCAGGTGAAGATAGCCAATTTTCAAGCTCCTCAGTATTTGCAACGAACTGGAAATGGTTTTTATTCTAATGGGCAACCTGGTGAAAATTTCGCTGGATTAGTTGAAAATTCGATTCCGGGGACGGGTTCGAATGGTAAGATTAAACAATACGCTCTTGAACTTTCTAATGTCGACCTGACCAACGAATTTGCTATGATGATAAGTCATCAAAGATCATTCCAAGCTGGATCGAGAATAGTGACAACTTCAGATGCCATCCTTACTGAAGCAGTCAATTTAAAGCGTTAACCCTTAAACCTTTATACCCAATGTGTGCAGACCAACTAGATGAGTTACCAACCAATGAAAGTGAGAAGAAATCCGGCGGCGGAAATTTGGTACCGGCATTAATTGCAATCATACTTGCCCCAGCATTGACCGTAGCAGCTATGTCTTTTGTAATTAAGATGAATAAACCTGAACAGATCGTTAAAGATCAAATTATTGAAGGTGGTCAACCTTTGAATATGGAACCGTCAGGTGAAGAGAAATTTTACGAATTAAAGCAACTTATTACCAATTTGGGTGGTCCCATTAAATCTCGTTACATTAACATCGAACTTAGGATGGAAGGGCTTGCTGGAGATTTTGAAAAAGTTTTGGAAATGAATGAGCATCGCATCCGTGACAAGGCCCTCTCTATAATGGGTGGGTACACCTACGAAGATGCCCAGTTGGATGGATTTCAAGAACGGGTGAGAATTGATTTAAAGAAATCATTTTCCATGGTACTTCGAAAATACCGAGATGGAGAAAGCGATTTGATCCGCCAAATCTATTTCACACAATTTGTGGTTCAATAACTAGTATTTGTTTCCTATGTCTGATTCAGATAATTTTGAAGACGAGAGCTTTGATGTCGATGAACTGAGCGGTAAATCTGGTGACGAAAGGTTTGTGTTTTTGCACGATGGCACAAAGATTTCTGATTCGTCTGACTTGAAAATTAAGAACTACGATTTTACGAATCCAATTGTATTATCTGAAGCAGATCTTGCTCTTCTTAAAACTAAATCCGAACAGTTTGTCTATTACTTATCAGGACACCTTTCGATGTTTCTGCGTACAGAATTCAACCTGGAACTTGAAGATTTAAATGCGGATCTTTACAAAAGTTTTGTTTCTTCGATTAATTCCCCCTCCTGTGTTACTCTTTTCAAATTGCAGGAACTCAATGGTGTAGGATTGCTTGATGTAAATGCCCATTTATCAGCAACTGTTGTCGATCGCATTCTAGGCGGGCGAGGGTCTACCAATCCTGAAGAACGCGGACTCACAGATATTGAGAAAGCTTTGGTTGAAGATTTTAATCTCATTATTCTGGAGGAATGGTGTAAACAGTGGGACTCAATTAAGAAACTCAATCCAGTTATAATCGGTACCGAGACAACCGGGAAATTTCTACAGACTTCCCCTCCGCACGCGATGATGTTGATCCTTAGTATGGAGGCATCTTTTGGTGATGTTTCTGGTCCTCTGCGAATATCGGTTCCTTACTACACAATGGAACCCGTTCTCAGCGGATTACTTTCCCAAACCAATACTCCAAGCAGTGTAAAGCAATCAATCTCGCCCAAGTGGCACGAGATTTATGATCAAATTCCTGTTGATGTATCTATTGAATGGGATGCATTCGAACTTAGCGTTCGAGATTTATTAAATTTAGAAGTCGATGACGTCATCGAATTGAATCCAGAAATTATTTCTAAAACAAAAGCCAGAATTGAAGATCGTACCTGTTTTATTGGTGAGGTCGGATTAACGGGCGATCAAGTCGCTTATCAAGTAAATGAGTGCATGTCAGAAAGTCTTAACTTAATCGGTAAATCTTATGGATAGCAAAAAAATGGACATTGTTATGGACGTAAAAGTCCAAGTCACGGTTCAGTTGGGCACTGCCCAACTGCCAATGAAAGAAATTGTAGAATTAAGTCCCGGGTCCCAAATTCAATTAAAACAGAATGCCAAGGACCCTGTCAGTTTGTTGGTTAATGGCAAACTCATCGCCCTTGGTGAGGTTGTCGTAATTGACGATCGGTTTGGGCTTAAGATTACCGAAATTGTCGATTCGATATCCTAGGTGTTTTCTCTTTTTTTATCCCTCAATTTAGATTTGCCTCACACTCCTGTTTAGGAAAGTGATCATTTGGTCATATCATGGGTCAACTCGAAGAATTTAGCCAAATTTTTCGTGTTATCGGATTTTTAGGTATTTTAGCTTGTTTAGCTTACCTCCTGAATCGATTCGTTTCTAGTAGTCAACTTTCGAAATCTA